>JABMRT010000136.1 GCA_013202295.1 Candidatus Zhuqueibacterota bacterium | reverse complement strand
TCTAGAAAAAATCATTTCTAAAATCTTGAATATCAGCATTGTCTTTCAATTGTGTATACCAAGCTGAATAGAGTAATCCCTGTTTCTGCTGAAGCAGCTCCTGCTTTTTACTGTCGATTTGACTTGAAACATTTTCTGCATTGAATGAAGTCTTATCAAAAACTTGAAGAATATAGTATGCAGATTTTCCCTCAATCGGAGACGATACTTCATTCATTGACAGTCGAAATGCAGTCCCTATAAATTTCGGATCCTGACCCACGCCTGGGACATATCCCTTTATTGTGAATAAACCAGTTTCTTGAACACTCACAGTATCCGATGTGGCCATTTGATCAAAGGTTAAACCACTTATTAGCTGATCCGAGATTTTATTGCAGCGTTCTCCGGCTTTTGCTTTACGTTTTTCTGTCTCCAGCGTTGAGGTAATTTGACTTTTTACATCTTCGAGTGATTTGATGTGCTCTTTCTCAATATCAGATATCTGGAATATCACGATACGCTCATTTATGCGCAATGGTCGACTTACCCAATCCGGCTGCTCCTTAAAGACAAGATATGAGGCGCGACCTGACATTCCCAATCCCGGAATGAAAGATCCTTCTTGAAAAGCAGTGCTCTCTTCAACAGTATATCCCTCTTCCTGGGCGATTTGTTGAAATGAATCGAATCCTTTTGTTTCAACTGACTCAGAAAAATACTGCGCATCATCCCAGAGTTTTTCTCGTGTATCAGGTCCTATTTCGAATTTGAGTAGAATATGTTGGGCATGAACCTGCGTTTCTCCCTTTTCGCGCTTGCGAGCAAGCACCTTAATCAAATGCAGTCCGAATTGGGTTTCTACAGGACCGACAACGCTGCCCACTTTTGCAGAGAATGCTGCATCCTCAAAAGGCTTGACCATAGAACCGGGGCCAAAGAAACCAAGATCACCGCCACTTTCAGCAGAGCCATCCTGTGAATACTCGCGGGCCATCTCTTCAAAGTCTGCATCATTCTGTATTTCTTCTAAAATATATGAGATGTCCTCATGAATGCGAAGCGTATCTTCGGCCGATGGCTGAAGATCAAATGCGATATAGCGAATGTTTCGTTTTTCAGGCTCAATAAACGTGTTACGGTTTTTTGTGTAATAATTTTTTATTTCAGAATCGGTTACCTGAATATTATCTGACGAAATATCCGAGGGTTTGACCGCGATATAACGCACATTCACACGTTCAGTTTCCTGCTTGAAAGCTTCGAGTACTTCACCATCTGTCACTATGGCAGTGGAAACAACCCATTGTTGTAACTTTTGAAGGGGAAGCACACTCCGGTAGTAATTTTCAAGAGGAATCCACGCGTCATAATATGCTGGATTGGTCAGTGCCTCCTGATACTTGGTCATATCAAAATTGCCGTCTGTCTGAAATTGTTCGTTTGATCGAATAAATTCTGGTGGACTGTTACGCATATAGAAAACAATCTCATCCGGGGCGATCTGGATATTCATACTTTTTACTTCTTGAGACAGGAGAACGTCACGAACCATTTCATCCCAGACACGATCGCGAATCATATTGACCTGATAATCTTCAATTGCATCCTGCCCAGATTCTTCTTTCTGAGCAGCAATTTGTTCTTCAAGGGTTAGTGCGAATTGCTGATATTGAATTTTCTGTCCATTGATACTGCCGATAATTCCTTGTTGAGCAACCGTTTGACGATCCTTAAATCCTCCCATGCCCCAGCTAAAAACAATGGTAGCCAGAAAAGCGAGCAAGACTATAGTGAGAATATGTCGCATGTTATTTCTTAATGTTTGCATCATAATACCAAATACTCCTTTAAAACACTTTATCTTATTGAAAAATCAATAGGTTTTCAAGTCAATAAATATAATATTTCATGGTACCAAATGCAAGGTGAAATTGCGTGATTCATCGCTTGACATTCAGAACCTTCTGAGTTAAATTATTTAATCGAGTAGGGAAAATATTAAATTATGGCTGATTTTAAAATAAATTCGAGTTATCAACCCCAAGGAGATCAACCCGAGGCTATTTCCCAACTGACTGACGGGATCCGTCGTGGTTTGCCTTATCAAACTTTGTTGGGTGTTACTGGATCTGGAAAAACATATACCATTGCAAATGTTATTAAGAATGTGGGGAAGCCGGTTCTCATTATATCACATAATAAGACACTGGCAGCTCAGCTATACGGGGAATTCAAAGGATTCTTTCCAGATAACGCCGTTGAGTATTTCGTGAGTTATTACGATTATTATCAGCCGGAAGCTTATATCCCTTCAACAGATACATACATTGAAAAAGATACATCCATCAATGATGAAATTGATCGGTTGCGTTTAAAGACGACAAGTTCCCTGATGCAGCGTGATGATGTGATTATTATCGCATCCGTATCCTGTATTTATGGATTGGGATCTCCCGGAGATTTCAAGGATCTGCTCTTGTTTATTGAAAGAGGGCAGTTCATGGACCGTCAGGCTATTCTTACTAAATTGATTGATATTCATTACACAAGAAATGATCTTGATTTTCATCGCAGTACATTCCGGGTCAGAGGCGATGTCATTGAAATATTTCCTGCTTATGAAGAAAATGCAATCCGGCTGGAATTATGGGGCGATGAAATTGAGCAAATCACACAGATTCATCCTCTTACAGGTGAAATTCTGCATGATTTGAAACGGGTTGGCATTTATCCTGCAAAACATTTTGTGACTACCCCTCCCAAATTACAAGCTGCGATGAAACACATCCAGGAGGAATTAAAGAATCAATTAATAACTTTCCGTTCTGAAAATAAATTACTGGAAGCACAACGTATCGAATCGCGCACATTATATGATATTGAAATGCTTGAAGAGATCGGATATTGCAACGGGATTGAAAATTATTCACGGCATATGTCCGGCCGAAAAGCCGGTGAACGCCCGACCTGTCTAATCGATTATTTTCCAGATGATTTTCTTGTGATCCTTGATGAATCGCATGTCACGGTGCCACAGGTACGGGCCATGTACAATGGGGATCGGGCCAGAAAACAGACATTGGTGGATTTCGGGTTCAGGCTGCCATCGGCACTGGATAACCGGCCGCTCATTTTTGAGGAATTTGAGAAGGTGACTCCTCAAACGATTTATGTTTCTGCCACGCCAGGTGATTTCGAAGTCGAAAAATCCGGCGGAATTGTCGTGGAACAAATCATTCGGCCAACCGGATTGATGGATCCCGTAGTTTATGTGAGCCCCACTGAAGGGCAGATTGATCACCTCATCGCTGAAATTCGAAAACGCGTTAAAAAGTCTCAACGTGTGCTGGTAACGACGCTTACAAAAAGAATGTCTGAGGAATTGGCGGATTATTTCTCCAATATAGATATACGTGTGCGGTATCTGCATTCCGAGATCGTTGCTCTTGAGCGAGTGGATATACTTAGAAAACTTCGCCTTGCGGATTTTGATGTGCTAATTGGTGTCAACTTGCTTCGAGAGGGTCTTGATCTTCCAGAAGTTTCACTGGTTGCGATCCTGGATGCCGATAAAGAAGGTTTTCTAAGATCAGAGCGCTCCTTGATGCAGATTGCCGGACGTGCGGCCAGACATGTGGAAGGTACGGTCATCCTTTATGCAAATCGGATCACGAAATCGATGCAAAACTTGATAGACGAGACCAGCCGGAGAAGAGAGATCCAAGCATTATACAATAAGAAAAACAATATTACACCTGAGACGATTTATAAAACAGTGGAAGAAATTCTTGCAGCAACTGCGGTCGCGGATTCTCAAAAACCAACTCTTGTTTCTCAAAAAACATATCAGGCTATGGACAAGATGGAAAGGGAAGAGTTGATCGATCAATTGACCCGTCAGATGCAACAAGCTGCTGAATTACTCGATTTTGAACGTGCGGCAGATTTACGAGATGAAATCGAGACCCTGAAAGGACAGAGTCCTTCCCGCAAATCCAAATATGTATACCCCAGGAGGAAAGTATGAGAGTACTTGTGGTTGGCGGCGGTGGCCGCGAACATGCATTGATCTGGAAAATCAGGCAAAGCCCTTATATTGAGGAAATATTTTGTGCGCCGGGAAACGGGGGCATTGAATCCATTGCAACATGTGTGGATATTGAAGTAGATGACATTAAAGGACTGATTCAATTTGCGGAAGACAATGTCATTGATTTGACGGTTATTGGGCCAGAACTTCCCTTAACCCTTGGTATTGTGGATCATTTTCAAAAAGCGGATCTTGCAGTTTTTGGTCCGACAAAAAAAGCAGCCGAGCTCGAGGGCAGTAAAGTATATGCCAAGGAATTTATGGCGAAACACAATATCCCATCCGGAGGCTACAAAAGTTTTAAATCCGCAAAAGAAGCCATTCGTTATGTGCATACAATTGATCCGCCATTTGTGATTAAAGCCGATGGTTTGGCGGCAGGTAAAGGTGTCATTATTTGCCAAAACCGGGGTGAGGGCTTTGATGCCATTGAAAAGATTATGAAAAAGAAAGCATTTGGCAAGTCCGGCAGCCGCATCGTGATTGAGGAATTCCTTGAAGGGGAAGAAGTATCTGTGCTCGCGATTACGGATGGTGAGAGATATGTTCTACTTCCGCCAGCCCAGGATCACAAGGCTGCGTATGAAGGTGATACTGGACCAAACACCGGTGGAATGGGGGCATATGCGCCTGCACCTGTATTATCAGAGAAAGACTTGAAATTCGTTGAGTTGAATGTGATTAAACCTGTTATCAAGGGTATGAAGTCCGAAGGACGGCTTTATAAAGGTGTTTTATATGCAGGAATAATCCTTACCAAAGATGGACCAAAAGTGCTTGAATTCAACTGTCGATTTGGAGATCCTGAAATCCAAGCAATCCTGCCGCTTCTAAAGACGGATATTCTTGATTTAATGATGGAAAGTGCAGAAGGCCGATTAAAAAATCAACCCCCACTTATTGAGGATAAAGCCGCAGTTTGTGTGGTGATGGCTTCTGGTGGATATCCTGAAAGTTACGAAAAAGGTAAAGAAATCAAAGGACTGAAAAGCGTGCCCAAGGATGTATTTGTTTTTCATGCCGGAACGAAGAAAAGAGGCAACCAGGTTGTTACTTCGGGAGGTCGGGTTCTCGGCGTGACAGCGATGTCGGATAATATCCAGAAAGCCATTAACAAGGTCTATAGCGCTGTGTCCCAGATTACCTACGACCGGGCATTCTACCGGGGGGATATTGCACATCGTGCGATAAAACGACTATAATGTAAAATAATTAGCTCAATTCGGTTTTTTATCCTCCCTCATTTTACACCATAAGGAGGCCAATTGTGAGAGAGAATCCCAATTTGAGAAATGTACCATCCCTGGTTTTATTCCTATATCTCGTGTTTCAATTATTCAATGTGAATGCACAATCCCTGTCAGTTTTGCATGTAATCGATAATCCTGCTTCACCAAGTGTTGCGGACAGTATGGTTCAGGCGCGCTTATCCTCACTCGGACTTCACGTCATATTGGCTGATGATGATACAGTAACCTCGGAAAGCGCATCAGGCATGTACTGCATCATCATTGAAGAATCATGTACGTCCTCGAAAGCAGAAGGCAAATTCAAAGAAGTCGCTATTCCTATCATCAACATGGAACCGTTTTCATGGGACATTGATTGCTATGTGGACACGACTGATGCCTTGTCCTTTGGATGGACTCCCGGCCCGTCCGATTTTTACCTTGAAATTAATCAACTCCATCCGATCTCGGCCCATTGGGGAACAGGTGATCAAATTAAATACTACGCGGGTTTTGATTCGAGTCGTAATAAACTGAACTGGGGAATTCCCGCAGGGGATGGAGTTTCGGTTGTAGAAATTCCAGAAATGGGACGATCGGTTCTCTTTGCCTATGATACTGGCAATCTAATGGCCAATGAATTTATTGCGCCTGAAAAACGCATTGCATTTTATCTTCAAAAAAATGTGGCGGATAGTCTCACAGATGATGGATGGATCTTACTCTATACGGCACTGGATTGGTGCCTGTCTCCTTCCCGGGCGACAGATACAACTCGGATAATACTATTCAATGAATCTACCGAATGGCGAATGAATGGGGGTGAGGTGCTGGCCTGGCAACGGCTGCTGAATCAGGGATTTGACGTCACATCTTCAACACCCGAGACTTTCTTTTCAACAAACTGGCAGAATTTCGATTGCGCAATTATTCAGAGTTCCTGTCCGCCCAATCAAGTGCCATCTCAATACATGGCTTCGATCCCTATACTCAATTCACAAGCTCATGCCTATACTGTGAATTCTGCCTGGATTCTGAATTCCGAATCGGATATCATCTCCACTTCGACAGATGCTTTGGTGCTAGAAGCGCTAGATCATTCCATTGCGGCCGGATTATCAGGGACCGTTGAAATAACAGGCCAAGATGTCCCGTTGGATTGTGTGCAAGATCCCGCAGGATTGCCTGAAATTATCGCTTCGAGTAACGGCAATCCGGCTCTGTTTTCGTATGAGATTGAAAGCTGGTTATTGAGCACCTATCGCTTGAATCATCGCTATGTGGGATTTCCTTTGATCTCCGAAGATCTTAAATATGCCACTTCCAATTTGTGGGATCTCTGGGATGCATCCGTGCAATGGCTTTTGCTGCCTGGACAATCGGGAGTTTCTGATTATACGCAAGTCCAACCGCAAAAGGTGACTCTCAATCCGGCTTATCCCAATCCATTTAACAATTCAACTCAATTTAGTTATTATCTACCCTACCGAACGGAGATCCAGATTAACGTATATGATGCGCTGGGTAGATATATCCTTCAGTTGACTGAGGGTGTACAAGAGGCCGGTGAACACTCCCTTGTTTTCGATGCGAGTGATTTGTCGAGCGGCACCTATTTTTGCAGGCTGTCGGGCGAGTCAATTGATTCAATTCAAAAGGTTGTTTTGATAAAGTAAATATTTCTTTTTGATATATATCAGGTTGCATTGATTTTCAGAAATCCGTGATATCTGTGAAGGGATAATGTCTGTGCATGATATTTATATGGCTATTCCTGAAAAATCTGTTTTGAACAAAGATGTGATTTTTGATGTGTACTCTCTGATAAAAACAAACTGGGTACTCTTAAAATAAGCAAGGGAAGTGTGGAATGGGCTTCTGCAAACTTTGCGAGTGGATTTCATCTAATCTGGGAGCAATTTGATAAAATGATGCGCAAACAAGGGAATCAATTCTCACCCTGAACCAGGGTTCAATTCTCATGGCTTCACAATTTCTCATGAGTTATAAGGAGTTTAACATGAAGCGCATGAAAGAATCCATAAAGATTATCTGAAAGCGCATTCAAAGGATTAAGAATAAAAAAAACCTGGAGAGATTAAACTCCAGGTTTTTAAGGTAGTACAATAAAAAAGTCAAACTGGGTTTTCTGCTAATTATACTTCTTTTTTCAAGATAATAGCCTCAACGACTGCAATCGCTTTTTTAACAGCAAAACAAGTAGCATTAGAAGATATAGTCGCGCCACTAATC
This sequence comes from Candidatus Zhuqueibacterota bacterium, assembly GCA_013202295.1. Lineage (GTDB taxonomy): Bacteria > Zhuqueibacterota > QNDG01 > QNDG01 > JABMRT01 > JABMRT01. The sequence continues at coordinate 17,066 of JABMRT010000136.1, read as the reverse complement.
GCACGAATATCTTTTCTTACTTTAATCGGATCAGATGATCCCTTACCAAAAAACTGTTTCAAGAAGTTTTTTCTAGCAATCGGGCGACCCCGTTTTTCTTTGTAAGACATGACTGCCATATCTTTAACTTTGGCGGTTTTCATGTCAAGCAGAATAACGTACACTACAGGCCCCCATTTACCAGGCTGTTGATCGATGATTGCTACACTTGTTTTTTTACCTTCTTTGATACCATAAAAAAATTCAAATTCGGTTGTTTCTGATACAGCTTCTGATTCTGAGCCTTTCTGAAAATGAACCAATGATCCGCCCAGAAGACCTGTCAATACATCAATTTCGCCAACGGTCGCTTGCACTGTTTCAGTGATAACCTCATCCGCGTCTGGAAACATCTGTTTGAGCGCCTCTTCCTGTGTTAATAATGTGATCGCAGAAAGCTGGCCGAAGATCAGAAAAACGACCGTTCCGATCATGGTTAAAATGTGTTTGTTCTTCATTTGTTTCTCCTTGTTATGAATTATTGAATCTATTGTTATTGTAATCCACTTGTTGAAAAACGTTGATTGTCTTCGGTTACAATCAAGGCTTCCGCTAGTTTTGTTTTCTCAAGAAATGCCAATCCTTTGTCTTTACCCATGACAAAGATTGCTGTGGATAATACATCGGCAATGACCGGATTATCGGCGATAATAGAAACGCTGGCCAGGCCTCTGGCCGGATATCCGGTCTTCGGATCAAGGATATGGTGGTACTTTACACCGTCCTTTTCAAAAAAACGTTCATAATCTCCTGAAGTCACAACAGCTAGATCCGATATGTTGAAAGAGCCGATTATACCCTCTCCCCGAGGATTCCTAATTCCAACTTTCCATGGTTTTCCGTATAATTCACCCAATGCATAAATATCACCTCCAGCATCAATTAACGCCGATTGAATTCCAGCCTCTTTAATTACTTCGAGCGCACCCTTAATAGCATATCCTTTTGCAATTCCCCCCAAATCAATTTGTGTCAAAGTATCTGATTTTGATAATTGATTGTCAGTTAATAAAAGCTTGTCTAATCCGACATGCATCAAGAGTCGATGGATATCTTTGTTTTCAGGTAAGGAAGGTGATTTGTCGAAGAAACCCCAATGTTTCATTAATGGATAAATTGTAATATCAAAAGCGCCATCTGTTTGAGAACCGATCTTAATCGCCGTTTGAATCAGGTCGAGAATTTCTTTGTCCTGGACTGGACTATGGCTATTGTTAAAAGCGTATAACGCATTATTTTGCTCAAGAATATTAAATTTGTGATCGATTGCTTCTATTCGGTCAAATGCTTTTTCGATGATCTGAATTTGTTCCAATCCGCCGGGAATTTGAATCGTTACATAAGTATCCATTAAAAAACGGGTTTGTTTTTGTATCGGGAGTGATGATTTGTTGCATCCAAAAAAGTTAAATGCAATTATTATAAATGTTAATATCCATTTGATTCTTGTATATAACTTCTTACTCATCTATTGATCCTGACGTATTTTTATTTTGCTTGCTCATTCACATTTACCAAAGTAATGCTCTGGATTAGATGAGGGGAGGAAAGTTTCCTCCCCTCGGTAAGTAGAGAATGAGGATTGTGCTTTAGAACGTAATTCTCCAACCGACAACCACTCGGTTAAATTTGAGTGCATTTTCGCTTGCTGCGTCACTGCTTAAAAGATCAGGTTCGCGTGTTCTGTTCCAATCAGCGATGGTTCCTTGTACAATAAGATGTGCACTTGGGGAGAAATCAAATATCAATCCGGGAGTGATTGTACTGTAAGTTTCTTCACCAACACCACCGCCACTATAATCATTTTTCACATAATCATAAGCCAACATTGCTTTACACCAAGGTTTGATATGATAAAATCCTTTTACAATAAAGCCAAAAGGACTGGCATCATCATATCTTACCACTGTTCCAGAGGTGTCTTCGATGCCCAGTGATTCAGATACTGTGGCGCCGCCAACTTCAGATCTGAGATTAAATTTACCAGCAGTATAATCAACACCAGCGATCCAACGCATATGACTTTTTTCACCTTCATCATCGTATTTACCGGTCATGACGCCCGCTTCAAATTTAAATGCACCAATTTCAGGTTCAACTTTGAGCCCGATATCAGGCGTTTTGTTATTGTCATTATAGGTCGCACCACCATTTACGATCCATAGATAAGCTGGCAAAGACATATTTTCAAGTTCAAAATTCTTGTAAATTTCAAATCCGCCTTCATGCAAAGCACTGATATCATGATGCAGACCGAATTTGCTGCCATTGATCTCTTCTTCCCAGAAATTTTTCGAGCCGTATTCCCAGGACCATTCCGGATGCAGAATACCTGTTGAAAGTTCAAAGCCTTTTGGTAGGTTTACTTTAACTTTAAACTCTCTAAAGCCCTTAAATACCATGTCCACATCGCCAGGATCTTTTGCTTTACCTTCAATTGGTTTGCCGAAACTGGGAGTTGCACTGGTACTGGCTGCAAATTCTGTTAATGCTACAACTGAAATATTATCATTGATATCCTGAGCAACGATAAGATCAAATTCTCTCAGCGCCAGTCCTGCACCTTCGCTTCCGGATTCTCCATCACTCTCACCGGTTTTGTAGTCAAATAGAGTCATTTTAATATGACCACCAACGACTGTTGTCTGAGCTTGAAGTAGGGCTACAGAACATAAAACCAGGCAGCCCACCAATAAAATAGTTAAACCTTTTCTTAACATCTTTTCTTCCTCCTGATGAGTGTTTGAAGTTCGTCAATTTTCATGTCTCTCTCAATTGAAACGTGTCGCTTTTTTGTCACCCTCCTTTCTTGATTTAAAAATGATAGTTTATGCTTTTTTAAGCCAAATATCATACAGTGTCAAGATAAAAAGAGCCCCGAAACATAATGCCAGGAAGTTGCCTGCGAAAAAGAGGACCCAGCCAAAGATTGCCGCATGAATATATGGAATCGCCCACATAGACCCAATATCAATAACGATCATGACCGGGGCAAAAACTGAGAAAAAGATTTTCAGTTTTTCTGAATAACCTGTGCCCAAAACGAAGATAATCAAAGCAAAGGCGAAGATAAAAATTCCGTAATAAGGGAAATAATTATGAGTCTGGTCCGTGAGTTCTATCCACTCAAATGTGCTATAAGCTTCACCAATCAGTCCGGGTTTAAACTCGGTATCGATATAAATGTGTAATGCCAGTATTGCGTACGTCAGTGCAATACCTAACAGCATCATCGTGGCCAGAACTTTCAAAGAAAGAGGGCCTTTTGAAAGATTAGACTGAGTCATGATACAATTCCTCCATTTTCATTGGTTTGAGTTGTTCTGTTTGTATGTATAGAGATGAAATCAAATCGCTTAAATCTGGTATGATTTCGTGAATGCGTTTTTTGTTTTTAAAGTGATTTCGGATATTGCCCTGAACAATTTCCAGCAGATGAGGCACACGATTCAGGGCCAGGGTTAGCACTTCGGCATAATGCTGATTGTCCAATCCAATGACACGGAGTGGTTTCAGCAACCAGGAGATCGCATGTGTGAGTCGGGATTGAGATGTGGTCCATGTCAAAATGGATGTGGCTGTCAGAAGTAGAATCAGTCGGGCAGTGAAAAGCAGACCTTGATCCAGCCCGGATTGTGTTATTTTAAACCATCCCAGTTGAATCCAAGCTGGACCTGCCTGCGTTAAAAACACAGGAAGAAGAAAAGAAAATAGAAAGATGGGGGACAATCTTTTAACTTTTCGAAACAATCTGAACCAGGAAATCCTTGCTATTAACATGACAAGAGTGATCAGGCATGTAGCAACTATAAAAATGGAGATATTAGAGAAAAGCAAGATTAGCAAAGATACAATGAATACTCCAATTACTTTAATCTCCGGACGAAGACGACTAATGGGTGATACGGGTATCTGAACGACTGATTTGTCAGTCAAGTTCAAGGTTGGTACTGTCTCACTATGCTTTGATTTTGAGTTGTCCAATATGTCGCAGACACGGATAGCCACAAGTCCCGTGATCCAACCCATAACAATTGCGCTGATGCCCAGCCATGGCAACATCCAAAACAAACCGGTATGGGGGATGAATACAAAGTATACCAAAGCGATCTGTATCAAGTTATGGGTAATAGAACCAAATAAACTGATTCCAATCAGACTGAAAATTGGAGCATTTCGAAATCGTAAGAATCGAAATGCGGCTCCCATCACGAGGGTGCTTCCCATTGCGCCCGATATACTGAGAAAGAAACCAGGTGAAAGAAAAGTGCCAATAATTAATGAGCTGATGAGACTTCTTAAAAATGCTATTTTCAGAGCTGACCTGAATCCCATCCGATTCAAAGCAATCAGTGTAATTATATTGGCAAGTCCCAGACGAATTCCTGGAATAGGATGGGGGATGAGAGATTCGCTGATTTGCAGCACTGCTGCGAAAGCGGCGAGAAGAGCAATTTGATCCATATTTTTTTGTTTTGTCAATTTCATTCTAATAACTCACCGCATTAATTTCACTTGGTTTGTCAGAGACAATCTCTATCATCACCTTGTTAGGCACGCACACAATGTGTTGTGCGGGACTTGATATCTTTCCAGAATGCACACAAATTTTATGTGGACAATCCGACTCATTGATTCTGATGGATCCAGTTTCTACCTCAATTTCTATCTCTTTATAACGGAATATCCTGTCATTCTTCAGTGAGATGGATTCCACTGTCTTTCCATTCTCATATAATATTGCTGTGTCTCCTAGAATATTCCGCATGCTATGTAATGGAAGAAATGCTCCCAGACATAGAAGAAACAGAAGGGCCGTTAACAGGTAATCAGCGATATGAGGTTTATTTGGCTTCATGCTGAAATAAAATTACCTGATCTAATTATATAAGTTTTCGACCAAGCGACTTGCGCCTGCTTCAAGCAATTTTTCTACTTTTTCCACAAGTTCATCAGGTCTGGCCGGTTTATTTATGAAATCGTCTACTGGCAGATAAGCGCCGTCTTTGGGTGAGAAAGTGAATCCCGGATACTCGGCATTCACGGCAGTTTCCATCAGAATGGGGATATGGCACAGTGCCTTGTCTTGACGTAATTCTCTCGCAAAGTCAAATCCCAACGTGCTGCCTTCTTTACCGAACATCACATCGAGAATGATTAAGTCCGGATTCTCTTGCCGGATAAGTTCAAGTCCATCATCTGGCTGATATGCAGCCTGAACCTGTATTCCCCGTGCTTCAAGAATGGCTTTCATGGCTTCAACGAGATCAATGTCATCCTCGATGATGAATACTTTTTTAGGATTTGTCATCAGAACTCCCTTCCATCGCATTTGCAATGGGTAATTTGATGTTAAATGTACTTCCCACTCCGACGGTGCTTTCAACCCAGATGGAACCATTGTGTGCATCCACAATCTGCTTCACGATGGATAATCCAAGACCTGTTCCGTTTTTGTCAAGGATTTCAGCATTTTTTGCCCGGTAAAAATCATTATAAATTTTCTGAATGTCTTCTGGATGTATTCCAATGCCTGTATCGGAAACCGAAAGAAGTATAAAACCGGGTTCTTTATCCAGTATACCAAGTATTTTGATCTTGCCGGATCTTGGTGTGTATCGAACTGCATTCCCGATGAGATTGGAAAGCATTTCCACAATTGCTTCCTGATTGGCAGTAATCTCAAGATCATCTGATACATTCATCTTAACATCAAGCTCTTTTTCAGAGATCTGCATTTGCCAATGTTCAGTAATTTTATTCACACATGGCTTTAATTTAAGTGAGACTTTTTCTAAATCTTTTAATGCCCTAATTCTTGAAAGATTAAGGAGATCCTTTACGAATATGATTAGATTGTCCGCGCGTTGTGCAGCGCGGGAGATCATCTCTCTGGCTGGAATTGGGATTTCACCGGTTAAATTGTTTAGTACAACAGTGAGGCAGCTTTGAATTGTAGAAAGCGAACTTCGAAGATCGTGTGAAACGGTGAGCACATATTGTGATTTTAACCGATCCTGTTCGGCCAATTGTGTATTGGCCTCCGCAAGTTCTACTTCACGTTGACGCAGACGTTGTTCAATCGAGGTGGCCAGAAATACAGTCAGATACAGGGTTGATCCAATAGAAAAAAGAACTCCTGCAGTGAAAGTCACGCTCAGATTGCATGCCTCTGGATGGAGGAATCCCGCGAGATGATAATGCGGTAGCAGATTTACCCATTCAGAAAATCCAATTATTGCCAAAAGGATAATTGCAAGTGTGGCTTGAAAATAAGCGGTTTTGGGTGTGAGCAGAATGCTTGCAATGACCATGTGAAAAATGAAATAGAAAATAAATGGATTTTCCAATCCACCGGAGTAATGAATGAAATAGCTCAACAATAACAAATCAATGCTGATTTGTTGATTGGCAAAGGTTTGAGCTTTATGGTTATTATTGGTTTGATTGGAGCTATTATGAGTCTTGTGAATATACCACCAGAATATCGTGTTGTAAACTGCAAGAATTATGTTTCCGAGATAAAGAGGGCCAGCAGGTAAGGATAAGTGAAAGAGATGAATAGATACCGTAATCACAGCAAAAACCATCAGACTAGCAATCCATCTTAATTTCATCAGCCAGTCCAGTCGTTCAGAGCAAGTATTTTCGTGAATATCGATATGAATTGAGTACATTTAATCCACATTAATTAATAACTAGAACTGAAAATTATATATGCAAGAGGTCTGCCAAAAAAAATGTTATCATTAAGGTGTTGATTTATCTAAAGATGGATCGAATGTTAAAAAATGTATAATAGACATGAGTTTTACACAAAAGTGATGATTATTTATATACATGTTTGTGAGACATTATTTATAATGAAATTAAGGTCATATTAATTTGATTACAAAAATGTAACGAGCTTACATAGATGTAATGGAAGTTCAATAATTATTATTGGACCTGAAAATATTTATTAAAAAGTATTGACCGTATTTTTGCATGTTCTTAATATTTTAACAATTTTTATGGGTAATACAGGTTTTAATATTTATATTGTCTGTTGAAATACAGAAATAAAATGAGTTGATTCTGATGAAAATCTCTGTAGCAATTATTGCAGGTGGTAAAAGCAAAAGATTTGGAGCGTCGAAAGCGGTGGCTAAATTGGGTGGACATCAGTTGATTGATTATGCCATCGATACTGCCGTTAAAATTTCATCAGATGTAATGATAGTTTATGGAGATAAAAATTGGATTATCCCCAAAGACATTCAAATTTATCAAGATAAATATTCAGATTCTGGCCCGTTGGGAGGTATCTATACTGCATTATTTCATGCAAAGCAATCCTGGATAGCCATTTTACCATGTGATATGCCTTTTCTTTCACCGAATATATATCAATTTTTATTTCAGAACAGGGATAAATTTAAACCGGTTGTTGCGGCTTCTTCGCATGGGCTTGAACCTATGGTGGCTATATGGCCCAAGTCGATGTGTGGCGCCATTGAAGAACTCATCCTGTTAAAGGAGAAATCTGTTCGGAGGGCACTTATTGAATTAAATGCAAAGGTTCTTCCAGTTAGGAATGAACTTTCTCTAATTAATCAAGAGACATTTTTAAATATCAATTTTAAAGAAGATTTAGAAAACATAAAAACGGAATTAAGTTAAAACTATTTTGCTCCGAGCCGAAGTATCTAAGTCCAACTGATATGATTCGAGGCCGATAGGGTTTGGCTGGAAACGGTCAGGCCTCCCGAACTTGGAAAGGAGTCTCTGTTTCATGCAAAATGCTGTATCCGGTTTGAATGCTGCCCGGCAATCATATCCCTTTAAATTAATGGATAGGTTCGGACGTAAAATTGAATATCTTCGATTGGGTGTTACAGATCGCTGCAACCTTCGATGTACCTACTGCATGCCTCCCGAAGGAATAAGCTGCACATCAAAAGAAGAAATTCTCACCTTTTCAGAAATGGAGAGACTGGTCAGATTATTTGTGACGTTGGGGATTTCTAAGCTGCGCTTAACAGGGGGAGAGCCGTTTGTCAGAAAAGACCTCATTAAATTCTTATGGCGCATGCAATCAATTCCTGAATTGAAACAAATATGTATAACCACAAACGGCGTATTAACCGCACCTTTAATTCCTGAATTAAAAGAAATGGGGCTTTCTGGATTAAATCTCAGCCTGGATTCACTTTCTGATTCTACTTATAAAAAAATTACCGGACAAAATCAATTACAATCGGTCCTGCAATCCTTTCATCAAGCTCTTCAATACAAAATTCCCTTAAAAATAAATACAGTAATTCAGCCTGGTTTAAACTTTCATGAAATGATCCCTCTTTCAAGATTGGCAGAGAACAATCCGGTCGAAGTTCGATTTATAGAACAAATGCCATTTCGAGGTGATCATGCATTTGTTCCCAAAGGTGGAAGTGCGAAAGAAATCTTATACCGCTTGCGACTTGAATATCCAGATATGGTCAAAATCCAGAAATCAAATTCCACAGCACAAGGATATTCAGTTCCCGGATTCAATGGAACCCTCGGCATTATTGCGGGGTATTCACGAACGTTTTGTAATAATTGCAATCGTATTCGAATAACACCTTCCGGATTGTTGAAAACCTGTTTATATGACCATGGTGTTGTCGATTTAAAACAGTTACTCCGTTCAGGATGTACTGATTCAGATATTAGCAGCACAATAAGTAAGGCTGTAATAAATCGATCAAGCAATGGATTTGAAGCTGAAAATAAGAATACGTCTGCTCTTACTCATTCAATGGCGGCAATTGGTGGATAATCAAATTAGCAGATCGAAAGGACGAATGAATGATTGACGTGAGTCCTAAATTCAATACATTGCGTTATGCCAAAGCAGAAGGTTTTCTGTATGCAAATACAGAAACTTTGAAAAGAATCAAGGAAAGGTCCGTACCAAAAGGTGATGTGCTTGAGGTTGCCCGGGCCGCTGGTATTAGCGCTGCAAAAAGAACAAGTGACTGGATTGTTTTTTGTCATCCGATTCCTCTGGATTGGATCGGATTGCAATTTGAAGTTCTTGAGGATCATGTAAAGGTTGTTTCAGAAGTCAAGTCTGTCTGGAAAACAGGCGTTGAGATGGAAGCCCTAGCTGCAGTGACAGCAGCCTTGTTAAATATATATGATATGCTAAAACCATTGGATGATGATCTGACGATCAATGAAATTCGTGTTATTGAGAAAAAAGGCGGGAAAAGCAGTTTTAAAGATTCTTTTCCCAAACCGTTGAAAGTGGCTGTTCTGGTGATTTCTGATTCTACATTTTATGGGAAAAGAGAAGACAAGTCAGGAAGAATAATCCAGACATTTCTCGCCAATCAGCCTGTTCAGATTGAATGTTATGAAATCCTTCCGGATGTTCAAAACAAAATAGAATCCCGATTAAGAGAATTGGTGGATGACGAACATATGGACCTGGTGTTTACGACAGGAGGCACTGGTTTGGGTCCGAAGGATTTAACACCTGAAGCAGTTAAAAATGTAATAGAGAGGGAAGTTCCGGGGATTGCTGAAGCCATTCGTTCTCATGGAAAGGAGCGAACACCCTATGCCATGCTCTCCAGAGAATTGGTAGGTGTTAGACATAAAAGTCTGATTATCACAATGCCGGGAAGTTCTAAAGGTGCTCAAGAAAGTCTTGAAGCTCTATTCCCCGGTCTGTTACATGCATTTTCAATGCTATGGGGCGGTGGTCATGATGACAGGGATCAGGGAGCGAAGTCATGATTTCCATACCTGAAGCCAAAGCACTGATCGATCCATATCGTCCGAAGCTCAGAACCATGAGCATTCCGCTCGATGAAGCTGTCGGTCGGACACTGGTTAAAGAGATACATGCCACACGACCATCACCTGCTTGTGATAACAGTGCCATGGATGGTTTTGCTGTTCGTTGTGAGGATGCCGTTCAAGGTGCTTCATTAGAAATTATTGGGGAAAGTGGCGCTGGATTACCATGCAATAAAACTGTTGATACAGGCACAACTGTACGAATTAATACTGGAGCGAAAGTACCCTTGGGCGTTTCGGCTGTTGTCCCACTCGAAGATTGCCTTGAAAGGGATGGTCGGATTGTCATTGAGAAGGCTGTTAAACGAATGCAGCATATCCGACTGGCGGGCGAAGAATTCAAGAAAAGTGATATTCTTCTTCTGTCTGGTACGACATTGCATGCGCCTCAGATTTCTCTGCTGGCATTTTTAGGCATTAGTCAAGTAACCGTTTATCGACCGCCTAAAGTTAATATAATTGTGACGGGTGAAGAGCTGGTATCTCCTGAGACATCCATGCAAGATTTTCAGATTCATGATTCAAATGCACCCATGCTGACTGCAGCATTGAAGGATGCAGGTGTCCTTGATGTGTTTACCCACCGAATCGGAGACGATTTCGAGGAGACTGTCCATACTATTCAAAAAGCAGAATCCAAGAGTGATTTTATTTTAGTGACGGGAGGTGTCTCCGTGGGCCCTCATGATCATGTCAAAGAAGCGGCTAAACAGGGTGGATTCAAGCAAATTTTCTGGAAAGTACGACAAAAACCCGGTATGCCGTTTTTCTTCGCAGTTAAGGATGAGAAGCTTTTGTTCGGTTTGCCCGGCAATCCTGTATCTGCGTTTTTGAATTATCTGGTTTATATTGATCCCTTAGTTCGTGGATTGTTGAATCCATCATATCAACCAAAAACAGTTAAAGCACGATCAAAACAATCCCTTCACAATAAGGGAGACAGAACCCGTCTTTTACGTGTCATCCTCCATAATGAAAATGGCAAGTTGCAGTTCTCAACACCGTCCAAACAAAATTCTCATATGATCAGTTCTATTGCCACAACACATGGTTATATTTTTGTTCAGCCAGATGAAGAAATAAAGATTGATCAGGGTGTTCTCGTGAATTTATATCCATGGAGTTCATAAAATGGGAATCATAGAAGCCATCTGTATCAGTGAAACAAAAGGCGTGGTGAAAAAAGAAATTCCAAAGGCCATATTTTGTGCAAATTGGGGAATTGAGGGGGATGCGCATGTCGGGACTAAGTATAGACAGGTGTCTTTATTGGCCGGAGAAAGTATTGATCGAGTGAAGAAATCGATGCCTGATCTGAATCACGGTGCTTTTGCTGAGAATATTATTACACGGAATGTGAATCTAAAATCTGTCAAAGTAGGTGATAAGTTGCAAATCGGTGAAAAGATCATTCTCGAAATCACACAGATTGGCAAAGAATGTCACAATGCTTGTGAAATAAAAAAAATTACAGGTGATTGCATTATGCCAAAAGAAGGACTTTTTGTACAAGTAATCCATGGCGGAGAAGTAGTGAAGGGTGATCAAATTATACGATTCAAAGAATAAGCGAGTAAAAAAAATTCTATTAACTAAAATATGTAATTTTACTCAAATCAGGATGGTGCTTTTTAATCGATCCAACCTGGCAAATATAGCCGTGGCAGTTTACATTGTTCGATGGACTGCATTTTATTTTCGGAACTTGACTCTGTCAATATCTGAGGCTATACTAAAATGGTTTTACAGTCATTGAATTTCTGGATCCTATTGACAAGAAAAACAATATTGAGAATTCATAAAATAAACGCTGGACAATGTTAATTTTTAGTGACCTGCAAAATGAAATTAAACAGGGTACAAAAACCAAATTAGCAGGATTAATGTATGCAAAAAAGTCGTTGTCTGTACATTTGTCAATCGAGAGTGGCAAGATTATATGCAAAGTTTGAATGACATTATAAAAATATTTTAGTGATTCCTGTCAGTCCCAGGAAAGATAACCGAAAGTAGAAACTTGATTAAAATAAAACATATGTTATAGCCATTTTAATGGCTTAATCTAAATGGCTGATATGAATAAAACTACTGCGTTATGGCAAAATCCTATATACCGTTGTCATGATTTACCCACCCTTCCGGATCCAGAGGTCGGTAAAATTCTTGTGACGGGTGCTACTGGTTATATTGGTGGCCGTCTGGTTCCTGAATTACTTGCCCGTGGATATCAGGTTCGGGTGATGGTAAGGGCGGAATCACCAGAGATTTATGAACAGTGGCCGGATGCGGACGTAGTCGTCGCTGATGCATTGAACAGGGATTCTTTGTATCTGGCACTGGAAGGGATTTCAGTTGCCTATTATCTGATCCACTCATTATTGATGGGCCCCAAGGATTTTGCAGCTTCTGAAATATCGGCAGCCAAAAATTTCAGGATTGTGGCAGAGAGTAAAAATCTAAAAAGGATCGTCTATCTGGGAGGATTGGGAGATATTCATCGGGGGGGATTATCACCTCATTTGCAAAGTCGTATTATGGTGGCCAGAGAACTGCAAAAGGGTCTAGTTCCAGTGACCATTCTGCGGGCAGCGATTATTATTGGTTCAGGAAGTGCCTCTTATGAAATCATTCTGGGTCTTGTTAAAAAATTACATTTTTTACCTGTGCCTCGCTGGGCAGAGACCCAATGTCAACCGATTGCCATCCGCGATGTCATCAAGTATCTCGTCGGTGTTCTGGAGGTGAACGACACAGTCAACTGTTCATTTGATATCGGCGGTACCGATGTTGTCTCTTATAAACAGATGATAATAATACTGGCTGATTTATTAAATCGTAGGATGATTTTAATTCCGTTTTTTTATTCAAATATAAAACTATATTCCTATCTTGCCAGTTTGATTACACCGGTTCCGGCAGCCATTACGCTGGCTTTAATGGAAGGATTAAGGAATGAAGTCTGTTGTGGACATGATGCCATCAGCCGGTTTTTACCGATTAAAAGACTGGGGTATCGGGAAGCCATTGTTCTAGCTATGACACGGGAGGAACAGGATAATATATATACGCGATGGTCTAACGCGTATCCGCCTGCGCATGAATTATCTTTGAAATTAAGTGAAATAAAAGATGCTCCAACCTGTACAACACGATACTCTCTCTCAACGGAAAAGTCGGCCGCCTCATTATTCCAGTCTATCAGCATGATTGGCGGGAAAGATGGCTGGTTCGCCAATAACTGGATGTGGCGATTACGGGGTGTTATAGATCGGTTACTGATGGGAGTCGGTACATCTCGGGGACGCCGAAGTTATCTTCGTATATATGTCAACGATGTGATTGGTTTCTGGCGGATTGAAGATTTGCAACTCAATATGCGTCTTTTATTACGGGCTGAGATGAAACTACCCGGAAAAGCATGGCTTGAATTTAAAATCGAGGAAGAGGGTTCGAAAGGAATTTTATCAGTAACCCCATATTATCATACCCATACACTGGCTGGGAAAATATACTGGTTCATTTTCCTGCCGTTTCATGAAATTCTTTTCAATGATTTGATAAAGCAGATTGAAGTAAGAAGCCACTGAGTGAATTTTTCACTTTAATTTTCAGATAATCCCAATTCTTTCAACTTAACCCACAATGTTTTTGGAGTGATTCCTAGAATCTCAGCAGCCTGCTTTTTGTGCCCGTTGGTCATTTTTAGAACTTTTTGTATGTGATAAGCTTCTGCTTCAGCGACAGCACTCTTTATACTTTGCGGTTTCCAATGTGGCTTGTTCCGGAAATTTTCTGGAAGGTCGCTGATGTCGATATTCCCTTTCTGTGAAACTGTGACAAGCCTCTCAATTGTGTTTTCCAACTCTCTAATATTTCCTGGCCAATGATAGTTCATCAACAAAGTCATTGCAGATTCTGAAAATGTGAGGTTTTTACCACAGCGGGCGCAGAATTTATCAGTAAAATGTTGAATCAATAGGGGGATGTCGTCCACACGTTCTTTCAATGGTGGAAGCAATATGGGAACGACATTCAATCTGTAATATAGATCTTCGCGGAATGATCCATCCTCAATCTTCAATTTCAAATCTGTCTTTGTAGCCGTAATGAGTCTCACATCCACAGAAATCGTTTCTGTGCCTCCCACACGAACCAGTTCACGTTCCTGCAGAACGCGAAGGAGCTTGACCTGTATCCCGGGATGCATATCATCTACGTCATCCAAAAAGAGAGAGCCTTGATGGGCCATCTCAAACCGTCCCAATTTCCTTTTAATGGCATTGGTGAATGCGCCTTTTTCATGTCCGAAAAGTTCACTTTCCAAAAGATTTTCCGGTAACGCAGCACAACTCACCTTGATCAACGGTTTGTTTTTTCGATCACTCAATTGGTGGATTGCTTCAGCCACCCGTTCTTTTCCTGTACCGCTCTCTCCCTGAATCAATACCGTAGTGGGTGAGGGTGCTACGACTTCCATCAAACGGAAGACATCCTGCATGGGTTTGCTTTTTCCAATAATATTTTCAACAGAATACTTGTTAAGCAACTCCTTTTTTAAGCGCTTGTTTTCCAGTCGCAAATTTTGAAACTCCAACGCTTTTTGAACAAGATGGATCAGTTCTTCAGATAAGAACGGTTTGGTCAGATAATCAAAAGCACCGAGTTTCATGGCCTTGACCGCCCCTTCGATGGTCCCGTATCCGGTGATGAGAATCACCATGGCTTCAGGTGATTTGGATTTGATATGTTCTAAAATTGTCAAGCCATCCATGCCTGGTAATTTAAAATCTGTGATCACGAGATCAAATATTTCCTCTTGAAAAAGGGTCCAGCCTTGATCCCCGGTTTCTGCGAGTGTGACAGAAATTCCATTTTCAATCAGAGCTTCTTTTAACATACCCTGCATTAAATCATCGTCTTCAATCACCAAACATTTAATCATGTTTATTGTCCTCGGAAATGAATGGGATCTCAATATCAATCTGTGTGCCCTTGCCCGGTTTACTATGGATTTCTATAGTTCCTCCGAGAACTTCTATAATGCTGTAACTGATAAATAATCCAAGCCCGGTTCCCTTTCCGACTTCCTTGGTTGTAAAAAAGGGATCAAACACCTGATCAATCAAATCTTCAGGGATACCGGGTCCGTTATCAGAAAAGCTAAGACACACCTGATTTTTCTTTATCCTCGATATAATTCTGAGTTGACCAGAATCAGGAAGAGCATCATGCGCATTAAGAATCAAGTTGGAGAAAACTTGCTGAAGCTGATAAGGATCCACTTCGATGTCTGGGACATTATCGGTCAGATCCATATGGATTGTAATTTCTTTTTCGTTCAGTTTTGGATGATGCATGGCAACTGATTCTCGCAGTAATTTATTCACATTCACCAATTGGGGAGTGTAGTGTTGCTTCCCGGTATAGGTCAGCACACGTTGCACAATGTTCTCAATACGAAAAAGACCCTTGAGTGTAAGTTCCAAATAGCCTCGATTTTTACCTGAAAATACCGGATTAGCCAATAAATTTCGGACATAATTGATAATGGCGCCAAGCGGATTGTTGATCTCATGTGCAATTCCGGAAGCAAACCGGCCAATGGCAGCCATTTTGGTTGTATGAAGGAGCTTTCCATAGGCTGTTTCCAGTTCTTTGCTTTTTAGCTTAACACGATGCTCAAGAGAGTTTCTTTCATTTTCCAGTTCCTCGCTTTTTTGATCGAGTTCTCGAATCAAATAAACACTCGTGGTTTTAAACTGTTGTAGTTTTTTCTGCGCGTTGTTCAGAGCGGTTTGTTCATGCTCAATTTTCTTTCGATAATTCGCGAACTGGTTTGATACCACATGCAAGGTTTGAACCAAATCATCAGTTTTAATTTTCTTCTTAAAAACATCGCATGTTAAGCAGACTTCCATTTTCTCAAGCCAGTCTCCCTGATTATCATCATTGCAATTGGTGCCACTGACCATCCAGCATTTCGCATCTTTTTTCTTAAATGCCGGGCAAGTTTTGCGGTCGCAATCGAAATGCTTCCAACATAAGATTTCTTTTTGAGTGGATGGCATGATGCAACTAATCCAGATTAATAACAGTGACAGATTCACCGCTTAGTGCTTCACGGTAGATGCGAAATCGTACCAATGTCGGATTTAAACGCACAAAATCAAACTGACGATAAATTCCGGATTCCAGAGCAACATCTGCAAAAGGATTCCTTTCCTTCAAGGTCGATAAGGCATATTCAATATCCAACGTATTTTCCAGTAACTCTGCCGGCCCGTTCAACTCAATCTCCCACGAATTGTCGTAAGGAGTTTCCAGTCCAAAAACAAGCATAGACAGATTGGATGTCGAAAGTATTTGTGGTACCTTTGGGCTTTCTTTAGTAGACATAAGGTAGCAGTGAAATTTCTTATCTATACCATAATACATTACTCGCTGCCGGATTAATTTTGGCGTTTTATCCAACGTCGCAAGGACTCCTGTACTGCCTTTTTGAAGATATTTTAAAACTTCTGATTTTGAGTGTGTGGAAGGCATACGCTCTCCTTATTATAAAGTATTACATATTTACTAATTGTAGAATTATTTGAATATACAAAATGATTTATACACTTACTTGAGATTTCCTTGAATATTAAAAAACTAATTAGAGTATATCCAATTTGGATTTTTTGTTTAAAATTTGTTACTTTATAACCGATAGTGTTTCTTGATGGTTTAATCAAGAAATTATTGTTGGTGAATTAATAATTATGACAATGAGATATGTCTAATTTCAAAAATACAATTACACTGTTTAAGTCCGTTCTGCTATTTGTGTTCCTTATAACTACCAGATTATTCGGTTTTCACTTACCAAGTTGTATTCAATACATCCACCCATTGCCTGATAGTCGATATATTACTCCTCAATCAACCATCATTCTACGCTTTGATGAAAATACAACTATACATGCTGATGACGTGCAATTTAAACTGCGCGGATCTCTATCCGGTGAACTTGCAGGAGTCCTTTATCAAACAAATATAGCCCATCCTTTTATCATTAAACCAAACAATGAATTTATCCCAAATGAAGTCATTACTGTTACCTTGCTAAGTGAGTTTTTACCAGAAGGACAATTTACGTACCAATTTCAAATTTCGAGTGTGATTGATCAGAAAAAATTAAATCAGCAAAATCTGGAATT
>JABMRT010000135.1 GCA_013202295.1 Candidatus Zhuqueibacterota bacterium | reverse complement strand
TAACCGCGTTTCACAAGTTCCAATGTAATCAGGGGAAATTGGGAGACATCCTGCACGTCGGCCAATCCGGCACCGCCGTCAAAGTCTGAGCCGATGCCAACGTGGTCGATGCCCGCAATCCGGACGGCATGATCGATGTGATCCACCAGATCCTGTACAGTTGCTTGATC
The DNA here is from genome assembly GCA_013202295.1 of Candidatus Zhuqueibacterota bacterium. GTDB lineage: Bacteria > Zhuqueibacterota > QNDG01 > QNDG01 > JABMRT01 > JABMRT01. Next base: position 32,983 of record JABMRT010000135.1, on the reverse strand, counting down.
CGCAGGATATTGTTGGTCGATCCCGGCCAATCCTTCCAAGTATGCCTCCCGTTTTATGGGATCTTGCTGCCAGTAATAATTCCCGTAAAGTTTGCGCAATGAGTCCCGCGACGCCTGGCGTTTGGGATTGGATGCGAGCTCCTTCAAATAAAAGGAGCAGAGGTTCAGCTGAACCACACCGCCGTTTTCCGCGATCGCCAGGAGCATGTCATCCGTCAGGTTTCGGGGATGATCAAACAGAGTCCGGCAATTGGAATGGGAAGCAATGACCGGGGTTTGGCTCAGATCCAGCACATCGAAAAAGGCTTGATCCGACGCATGCGAGACGTCAATCATCAGCCCAAGGCAGTTCATCTCACGAACCATCTCCTCGCCAAACGGGCTGAGCCCGTTCCATTCCGGTCCTTTCTTATCCGTCGAAGAATCGCAAATGTGATTGTTACTCGTGTGACAGAGTGTGATATATCGAACTCCCCATTGATAATATTGGGCAAGCCGCGACAGGTTGTTGCCAATCGGGTATCCGTTCTCAAGTCCGATCAGGAGGGAGAACATGTCGTGCTTCGCAATCAGACGGACATGATCGGCACTGATGGCGAGATCAATTTGTTGAGGATATTTGTAATAGACAGCGCGAATGGATCGAATCAGTTCATCCGTGCGGGTGGAGGCGCGTTCGTAAGCTTCGGGAGTGCGCTCGCCCTGAGGTATGAATACGGCGAAAAAGGCCGCATCCAAACCACCGCGTTTGATGCGGGGCAAATCAAGCTGACCGCTTCGCGGATCGCCTATCGGGTGATTTACACCGATGTCCCATCCTGGGCGGAGGAGGTTGAGGGGGGTATCGGTGTGGGAATCCAGCGTCAGAATTTCATGATGGAGACGGAACGCGTGGAGCTGCTGGCTGTCCTCCTGCTTGTTGCATTGTGTGAAAATGAGGAGAAGTCCGAGTCCGATGAGGATTGTTTTTTTCATGGTGTGCTGGATTCCATTTTGGTGAGCTATATTCCAATTCGAGTCTAAATAAGTCGTCTCTTAGAATGATGAATTACTATGATGCAGATGGTGTCATCCTTGTTGTTTATTTTGTACACGATTCGATATTGCCCTTCAATGATTTCCCGAATTGAATCATCGGAATATTCAGGGACTACTCTTCCAAGGTCGGGGAAAGATGATAGTTTCTGTATTTTGTCCACAACTGACTGCATCCATTGTCGTGCTGCTTGTGGATTGTCGTCAGCAATGTATCGTACGATCTCCGACAGATCCAGTTTTGCACTTGATGAGATCACGAGCTTCATTTGGTCTCTGCTTGTGATATGATTTGATCCATTTCTTGGACTGCATCTGAGAAAGGATGAACACGATTGTGCTTTATATCATCAAGGCCAAGCGCCACTTTTCGCATGAAATCGATCTGATCTTGAAGTTCCTGATACTTATCAGCATCAAGAAGCACGGCAGTTCCTTTGCCGTGCTGGGTCAGGATAATGGGTTTTTTATTAACCTTGAGCTCATTGATGTATTCTTTCATGTGATTGCGAAAATCAGTGAGTGGTTTGATGTTTTTTATATCCAGGGTTTCCATAAGAACTCCCGTTATGTGGTTATTGTTGACGTTAAAATGTACGGTATTCAGTTTTTTAAAGCAAGGTTATTTTGTAAATATTGATTGCAATAAACGTAATGAGGATTTGTAAATTATTCAAGAATTATCTAGGTTAGCAAGACTCTTTTATTGTCACTATCTTTCTCCAGAAAGGTTGTTATATTTTCTGGATATAGATAAGATGTATTACCTTTTTAATATAGTTACTAATAATTCTTTTTTAAATTAAAATATTTTACTTGCATCCATTATTATTATTATTGACTAAACCTTTTATGTCTTTTTTAATTTCTGTCTTCTAATTGTATGGAGGATACTACCATGAACAGAATAATGCAGGTTTGTATTATCAGTATCTTGATTTTTACATCATTTTCGATTGGATATACGCAAACTGCCGAAATAGAACCAAATAATACCACGGGCCAGGCTGAATCATCCGGTAATTTTATAAGCTCGAATGGTATATATACAGGTAATGTAGATGGTTATTTTCTTTATACAGGTGATGATACTGATTTCTGGTTGATTCCGTATGGTAGTTCAGGGACTATAAATATTAGCCTGTCTGATGGTAATGCTGGTTTTTCCTATTGTGAGAATTGGACAGATGGTTACCGTGAAGGAACTGAGGTCACTAGTACAACGATCATGCAAAGTAATTCACCCCAAAGCCATTTAGTGCAATCGTCATATTATACATCTATTGTTGTTTATGCTGATGCATGGTCGTTTAGTTCTTATACATTAACTATTTCTGGTGATGCTTCACTGCCAGTTGGTCTTTTATCTTTGTCAGCCAGGCAACAGGGTGAGTCTGTTATTATCGAATGGGTCACTGAAAGTGAACTCGACAATCTCGGTTATATTTTAGAGCGAGAACCAAATGCTGGGTTTTGACAGACAATCGCCTCATTCGACGTCAATGAAGAATTGCGCTGCCAGAGCAACACTTCTGCAAAAACGGAGTATCAGTTTGTTGATGAAGATGTGCAAATTGGCGCGACCTATTCATATCGTCTTTCTGATGTAGACACAAAATACGTCGTCACCCAAAAAGATATGATTACCATCACGCTTGCTGAGCTGCCTGCCATGACAGAGTTTCTGCCGGCATATCCTAATCCGTTTAATCCTTCGACCAAGATCCAATATACTTTGGCTGAAGATGCCAATGTCACCCTTTCCGTGGTGGATATGCTGGGCCGCACGATTAATACAATTATCTCCGGCGCGCATCAATCCGCGGGCAACTACTCCATTCACTGGAACGGAAAAGACAGCTCAGGTCAGCTTGCTGCAAGCGGCACCTATCTTCTCGTGCTAAATGCAGGCAATGTGCACAAGACGCAGAAGGTGATGATGGTTCGGTAAAGAAAAGGCAATTGGCAATAGGCTATGGGCTGTTGATGTCCCCGGCACTTGAGAAGTGCCGGGGACTTTTGCGTATGGGACACCCCTCTTCCTCGGCGAAGCCGAGGGTCTCCCCTGAAGGGGAGATTTTTCGTTGATTTGAATTGAAAACTTCGTATTTTACAAAAAATCAAAAGCAATGAAGGACAGTCATGGTAAAAGATCTGAATGAGTTCAAAGCCTATCGTGAGAAGATGAATGAGAAGATCCTTTCATCAGAAAATCTGGATCTGAAACGGTTCTTTGCGCTTGATTCCGCGGTGTACCGCGAAGGTGCACTGGATGTGAAAACCAAGGAGCTGCTCGGTCTGGTGGCTTCCACCGTACTTCGATGCGACGATTGTGTTCTGTACCACATCGACCGCTGTGTGGAAGAGGGGATGAGCAAGGAAGAGTTCGAGGAAGTCATGAGCGTGGCACTTGTGGTGGGCGGTTCGATCGCGATTCCCCATGTGCGTACTGCGTTTGAAATGTTCGAGAAAATCCAAATGGGTGGTCCAGTCGATGGATCTGAAGGATAAACTCGATTTACTCGGCCCTTCACTGGGTCTGGGTGAAAAGAAGAAGTCCAAAAGGCCGATACCGGATCTCTCCAAAATCATTAAAGGTGAGACGGTTGAAAACAAATTCGGCCAATTTTTCCGCACGCAAGAAACCCATCCATTCAGTGAACCTCACGGAGAGGTGGATCTGAACGGCCTGTTCGAAATTCCCTCTGACATTTTCGGTCTCATCGGCAAGTCCGATTCCCTGAAAAACATCAATCCCAAACGCACACTTTTCATTGACACTGAAACCACGGGGCTTGCCGGAGGCGCGGGCACGGTGCCATTCATGATCGGCATCGGCTTTTTTGAAGATAATGGATTCTCGGTACAGCAATACTTCATGCGAGATTTTAATGAAGAGCGGGCCGTGCTGGATTCTGTATATTCTCTGCTAGATGAGGCCGAGTCCTTTGTCTCCTATAACGGGAAATGCTATGATTTCAATCTGCTGTCTTCAAGGTTTACGCTATCTCGCATGGGGGACCCGGTTCAAAACAAACCGCATCTGGATTTGTTGTTTTCAGCCCGCCGCATCTGGAAACGACGATTGGGCGATTGCAGTTTGTCCAACATCGAATCCAATATTCTCCGCTTTAAACGAGAAGGGGATGTACCCGGCTGGCAAATTCCTTCCCTCTATTTTGAATATCTCCGCTCCGGAAATCCCGCGCCGCTTGAGCCCGTGTTTCATCATAATTTTTGGGATATTGTTTCTCTCGCTGCGTTGATGACCACATTGGGGCAGGTTTATACCAAACCTAAAATCCACATTTCTGAATCGCAGGACATGGTCAGTCTTGGCCGGGCGATGGACGCGCTCTCCCGTTTTGATCAAGCGGCATCCTATTACCGCGCTGCACTGGATCTCGAACCCACATCCGAAGATAAAGAAGATGCACTTCATCTGCTCGGGTTTGCGCTCAAGCGGAATGGAGATTGGGATAAGGCCATCCAGATCTGGCGACATCTCATTCAGCATTTTTCATTTCAAGTCTCCCCCTATGAAGAGCTGGCCAAATATTATGAGCACAAAGTGGATGATCCCGAACAAGCGATTCCGTTCGCAAAAAAGGCTATTGAGCGGATCGAGCTACTCGAAGAACTCCATCTCCATGCCAATTATCAGATCGACCGTCATGATCTTGAATACCGGCTGGCGCGTTTGGAACGGAAGCAATCCGTTCGGTTAAATAATAAGTAACTGGAAACCGTGAAGCAAAAGGAGCGCGAATGAAAATCCTAATAATCTTTAACCGTGCCCCTTATGACAGTACGGATATCACATGGAACGGATTACGTCTGGCCGGGCAACTCCTTGAAACCGGACAGGAAGTCAGACTGTTTCTAATGAATGATTCAGTAGATATGGCCCGGGATGTGTGCAAGCCAACTGCAGGGTACGACCAGAATTTATCCAAAATGCTCAAGGCACTTATCGCGCAGGGTGTTCCGGTGAAGGTCTGTGGAACATGCATGGCACGTTGCGGCATATATAAAAATTAACCCTATTTCGAGGGCGCTGAAAAATCCACTATGTCTGCTCTGGCAGAGTGGGTCATTGACAGTGATAAGGTTATTACATTCTGACGAATTTACAGATGATTTTTTTCTGATCTCAGCGGCGCATTTCATGTAAAAAGCTTGGCATCTATTCAGGAATATTTCTATGTTACACTAAGTTTTCTGTTCTTTCCCATCAATGGTTTTCTGCATCATTAGAATTATCGATAACTCCCAAATTTAAAGGGGGAACTATGATTTTCTTAAAGCTTCTCAGTAAATTTATCAAGGTGCTTCGATCCGGAGCATCGCCCAATCAGATCGCGTGGGGATTTGCGCTGGGAACCATTCCCGGACTGACGCCCCTGGCCTGTCTACACAATCTGATTGTTCTGCTTCTCATCATCATTTTCAAGATTAATCTCGCCGCTGCAACCATGGCGCTGGCCTTGTTCAGTCTTATCGCCTGGATTTTTGATCCCTTTTTCCATTCGCTAGGATTTTACATTCTCGTACGCATCTCCACCTTACAGGGCGCATGGACCAATCTTTACAATGCGCCAATTGCCCCTTTGTCCCTTTTCAACAATACGGTAGTGATGGGCAGCCTGGCGGTCGCACTGATTCTAGTCCTGCCCAATTATTTCTGGTTTAAATGGTTTGTCCGTCGCTATCGTGAAACCTGGAACGCCAAAATCGATAAATGGAAAATTGTCAAGATTATGAAGGGCAGCAAACTGGTGAAAGTGTACACGAAAATAAAAGGGATGGAGGCCTAATTATGCGATGGAAAGGACTGATATTTCTGGCAGTGATCATCGCCATCGGCGTGGTTCTGTCCTTATTCTTTTTAGATAAATGGGTGGAGTCCGGATTGGAAAAGGCCGGATCAGCGGCAGTGGGCGCGAAGGTTGAAATTGACGGGCTTGATCTTGATGTTGCAGGATTGTCCATCGAATGGCAGCGGCTTCAAGTGACGGATCCCAACAGCACAATGCAGAATGTGCTTGAGACGGGACGCACCGCGTTTCAAATGGATGTAGCGGCTCTGCTCCGCAAGAAGACAGTGATCCGGGAGATGACGCTGGCAGATGTGAGAACCGGCACCCCGCGTGAGACGGATGGAGCGATCCCCAAAAAACCGAAGAAGGAGAAGAAGAAATCCGACAAACCCGATGTGTTTGACAAGACACGGTCCAAATTGACCGCTGAAATACAGAACCTGCCTGTCATGGATTTCGATCCGGCCCGGCTGAAAAAGAGTCTGAACCTCGACAGCCTGATCGTGATGGCCGAATTGAGTATGCCGCAGAAGCTAGATTCCTCCAAGGCAGATGTGCTCAATACTTCGAAAAGCTGGGAGACCTTTTTCCGCGAATTCCAGCCTGAGGAAGATCTTCAAAAAATCCGAATCACAGTTCAACAAATTAATCCTAAAGCAATCAAGACCATCCCCGAATTGGTGACAGCACTCGATAAGTTGCAATCCGCGAACAAGACTCTGAGAATGCTCCAGGATACTGTGAAGGCGAGGCAGAAGCAATTCAAGATCGATTTCAACCGCACCGGCTCCTACATCCAAAGCGTGGACGACTGGTATAAAGCGGATTATGCCAATGTACTGGCTAAGGCAAAATTGCCCGACTTATCTGTTAAAAATATCGGGCTGATGCTGTTCGGCGGTACCGTGGTGCATCGCGTGAATCAAACTCTCGCTACCGTCCAAACCATTCGGAAATACATGCCCAAAAAGTCCGATAAAACCGAAAAAGCCAAGCCTGAACGGATGAAAGGACAAACGATCCACTACGCCAATCGACATGGTTATCCAGAATTCCTAATCGAAACCGCGCATCTTTCCGGTCAAACCGGTTCCACGGATGACGTGCCCGGTCTGATTCTGCAGGGAGAGGCCAATGGCATCAACTCACAGCCCTGGGTATATGGGCGACCGACTGAAGTCAATCTGCAGGGACAAAGGGGAGATGGGCGATCCATTCAACTCAGCGCTATGCTTGATCATGTTGAGGCCATTGCCAAAGACCGGTTCGAGTTGCGCATGGATCGCGTAAGTTTGAACAATGTCTCAATTCAGGAATCCGCATATCTGCCGAGTAAAATTCAGAAAGGTGTGGCAGCTATTCAGGCAGTGGCCGTGTTTGAAGGTGATCAGTTTGACATCACGCTGAATGTGACCGCATCCAATCTCGGATTTGATTTTTCATCGATGAATACATCGAACCAATTCATAGGCATTGTCCGTGATGTGATCCAAAACCTGAATACTGTGACATTAAATGTCCGTATCACCGGAGAAGGCGATGATCTGACAATGCGTATGGATTCCAACCTGGATGACCGCGTATCCAAAGAGCTGAAAGCGATGGGAAGCAAAGCACTCCAGGATGCGCAAAATAAGGTGCGTGCCCGGCTCGATCAGATCAAGCGCGAAAAAATGGCCGAGGTGGACAAACTATATAAAGAGAAACGGGCCGAGTATCAGAAGAAAATTGATACTTATGCCGAGCAGGTAGAAGCACAACGTGTGGCTGCCGAAGCCAAGATTGATCTGATAAAAAAGGATATCGACTCCAAGAAGAAAGCAGAAGAGAACAAGTTGAAGGATAAGGCCGGAGATTTGATTGACGGGCTGTTTTAAAAGCAGTATATAGTACACGGTAAATGGTATACAGTGAGAAACAAAGAAATCACCGACAATGATTATAAAATGTAATTCCGAAACATTTCAAGCTGAGCTGTATGAGACACCGACGGCTGAGGCAATCTTGAAATCTCTCCCGATTCAGGGCAAGGCAATTCGCTGGGGTGATGAGATCTATTTTGAGATCGATGTGCAACTTGATCTTGAATCCGATGCCCGTGTTGATATCCAAATCGGGGAGTTGGGGTATTGGCCGCCAGGCCGCGCGTTCTGTATCTTTTTCGGTCCCACACCGATGAGTGTTAATGACCTGCCCAAAGCGGCCAGTCCGGTGAATGTATTCGCTAAGATTGTCAATGATGTGTCCAAACTTAAGACGATCCAATCCGGTGAAATCATAGAAATATTAGCTGAGTGAGAATCCAACTGTCATATTAACGGAAGGTAACTATAATAAGACAATCCATTTAATCGCATCTTTGCAGGAATAATACTTGCACCTGTTATATTGACTGTGTGTGACCTGTATTGATCTTTTGATCATACAAAATAAAATTGTCCAATTTCCACTGGTGTTTGAGTTCAAAAGAATCGATTTATCATGATAAACACCAATTATTACCACCTATTTTTATATCGCATCCTGGACTGCGCCGCCAGCAGAATTAAACACGTATTGCAATTAGAAAAAAATCGTAATTTTATATGAGCGATTGACATCGGAGAATAGTTCTATGCAAACACTAATAGAGCTTATAAAAACCAATGAAGATTGGCTGATGCACCGAGTGCTCAACTATGCCAAAGAACGGGACTATACGAAATATACCTCCACGCTGGCAGAGGCTTGGCGTGTCTCAATTGCCGGATTGTCCGAAGCGATACTCCATGTTTTAGAAAAAAGTGATGCGGTGCCTGAATTGAATCCGGATGAGGATTATGAAAAGGATACTGTCGCTGCATTTGGTGTACTTGAAGCCAAGTGGCATCGCGAGCGGGGTATCCGGCTGGATATGTTTCTGGGTCTGCAACTCGTAAAGATGTTAACCAATTAGATTCACGGACATCTGGAATATTCTTCTGACAAAGGATCGTGCTTTACGATTGCCTTTCATTACCCAATTAAACACGAAGCTGATGAGGCTTGAGATCAGATGAGTGAAAATAAAGAAAATATCAAAAAACTTGAGAAGGCGCTCAACGCTGAAAAAAAGAAAAACCTCTGGCTCCAGGATAAAATAAATGACCTTTCGAAGCTTGAAAAAGAATGGAAAAAGTTGTCCATTGCCGTCTCCCAGAGTCCCAGCATTACAGTGATTGCCAATACAGAAGGATGCATTGAATACGTAAATTCTATGTTTTGTCTTGTTACTGGCTATACTTCAAATGAGGTAGTGGGAAGAAATCCCAGGATCTTGAGCTCTGGCCGACAAGACAATATATTCTATCAAACATTGTGGAACAGGATTAGATCAGGCGAGACATGGATGGGTGAGTTTGAGAACAAACGGAAAAGCGGCAAATCTTACTGGGAGGCCGCACAGATCTCTCCGCTTAAGAATGAAGCAGGAGAGATTACACATTTCATCAAGGTCTCAAATGATGTGACTGAGCGAAAACATGCAGAGGATCAGTTACAAAAAGATTTAAAGGAAAAGGAGATCCTGCTCAAAGAAGTTCATCACCGTGTAAAAAATAATTTGCAGATAATTAGCAGTCTTTTAAACTTGCAGGCTCATCGGATCAGCGATCCGAATATTTTAAAAATACTTGAACAAAGCAACCGGCGTGTCCGGTCTATGGCACTGGTTCACGAAAAGTTATATCAATCCGAGAATTTCGCAACTATCGATCTTAAGGTTTATATCGAAGCTTTGGTCATGGAATTGTTTCAGACCTACGGTCACGGGAACCGTATTAGAATGGAATTCAAAATCCGGCCCATTTCTTTGAGTCTTGATCAGGCCGTTCCATGCGGACTGATTATAAACGAACTTGTCAGCAATGCACTGAAATATGCATTTCCGAAAAACCGCAAGGGAATGGTTCAAATTTCTTTGCATACTAAGAAGGGTGTGCATGAGATTGCAATCCGTGATGACGGTATCGGCATGGCCAAGGATATTCATACAAAGGAAATTGATACACTTGGATTGAAACTGGTTCGAATTCTCTGCGATCAAATTAAGGCCGAAACGAGTTGGCATGTTGAGAAGGGGACAGAATTTCGCATGAAGTTTAAAGGAGAGTAGTCCATTCAATCAAAAACAGGAAGGAGCCTTAATTGGCACGCATTCTAATTATTGATGACAATCCACATCTACTTACTGCACTCAGAAAACTTCTGGTTTATAAAGGCCATTTTATAATCGATGTACCAAACAGTGGTGTGGGTATTGCCATGCATAAGAAAGAGCCTTTTGATTTAATCATTACGGATATTGTAATGCCCGGCAAAGAGGGCATTACCACAATCATCGAATTAAAGAAGGATTATCCAAACCTGAAAATTATTGCCATGTCGGGTGGGGGCAGCAATGAGCCGTACGGCTATCTGGATATTGCCAAACGAGTAGGCGCGGACCGGACAGTGGCCAAACCGTTTTCCAGTGAAGAATTACTGGAAATGATCAATGAATTATTGGCAGAAGAATAAGATTGTTATTGAGCTGTTGCATCCAATCAAGAGGATGAATGTATGTCTAATATAACTGCTCTTGAAGAGCGAGTCAAATTTTTGGAAAAGGTTTTAGCGGATCAGAAGACAACCGTAGAAATACTAAAAACCAGTCAAGATCGGCTTCAGCAGATCACTGAGCATGCCAATGAAATTTTTTACATCCATAATTCAAAACATCAATTGACGTATGTCAGTCCTGCTTGCTTTGAGATTATGGGATATACTCCAGATGAAATGATGGTTAAATGGACGACCTTGACAACCGATCACTCCATGAATAAAAAGGGTTTTAAGGCTACGCAAAAAGCATTGAAGACTGGAAGAAGACAAAAACCATATATGCTTGAAGTTTGTTGTAAAGATGGTGAGAAACGAATTGTTGAAGTCGATGAGTCACCGATAAAAGATGAAGAAGGGCAAGTGGCCGGAATGATCGGTGCGATTCGTGACGTGACCGCCCATTTATACGCGATAGAAGCATTGCAAGAGAGTCAGGAACGCTTCCAAATTCTTTTTGATGATGCACCGGATGCAATGTATGTGAACGATCTGAAAGGCCGGTTCATTGATGGAAATAAAGCTGCTGAGAAACTGGTTGGGATGAAACGTGATGAGCTCATTGGAAAAAACTTCCAAAAAGCCGGTCTATTGGCTCCTGATCAAATAAAAAAAGCGTTAGGCATTTTCGCCCGGCAAATACAGGGTCACATCACGGGGCCGGATGAACTCAAATTGATTATAAAAAACGGGAAACCACAGTATGTTGAGATAACTGGGCATCCAATCAAGTTGCGGGGTAAGAATGTCGTGCTTTCTACGGCTCGTGATATTACAGTAAAACGAGAGGCTGAGCTTGCAGTGCAATCTGAACATACACGTGCTCAACAATATTTTAATCTTGCAGGTGTGATGTTTGTGGTAATTAACCGTGATCAGACTGTAGCGATGATCAATGAGAAGGGGTGTGAGATATTAGGGTGTTCGGAGAAGGAGATTCTGGGACAAAACTGGTTTGATACATTCATCCCAGAGATAAACCGTAAAGAGGTCAAGTCTGTATTTGATAAAATTATGCATGGAAAGGTAAAACCTGTTGAATATCATGAAAATCCGGTGTTAACCAGACATGGGGATGAGCGTCTCATCGCCTGGCACAATACACTCATCAAAGATGTAGATGGAAAGACCGTTAGTTCTCTTAGCTCAGGCGAGGACATTACACTTCGAAAGCAGAACGAGAAGTGGTTGATTGGTCTAAATGATTTAAAAGAAGATTTACTCGGGCAAATATCCTCAATGTAAAAATGCAAATGGTTGTTGAGCATATTGTGAAAGCTTTTCATGCGGATTTTGCACGTATCTGGTTGATCCAACCAGGTGATCGCTGTTCATTGGATTGTATCCATGCTCAATATAAAAGCGGCCCCCATGTGTGTCGGCACAAGGAACTCTGTCTGCATCTTTCAGCAAGTGCGGGTCGATATACCCACCTTGATGGAAAAGTTCACCAGCGTGTGCCCTTCGGATGTTACAAGATCGGTCGTGTTGCATCGGGCAAGGATGAGAAGTTTATCACGGATACGGTAACAAAAGATCTGAGAGTACATGATCAGAAGTGGGCGAAAGAGCTGGATCTGATCGGATTTGCCGGATACAAGTTACATTCAAAAGATAATCAGCCTTTGGGTGTGATGGCATTGTTTACACAGCATGTGATTTCACCCGAAGAAGACCAGTTTTTTGAAACCATTGCCAAGACTGTCGCAGAGGTCGTACAAATCTCTTATGCTGAAGAGGCGCTTCGTGCCAGTGAAGAGCGGTTCCGTGCTCTCGTTGAAAGTACGAGCGATTGGATATGGGAGGTCAATGCCAAGGGTGTGTTAACCTATTGTAGTCCCAATGTGAAGGAACTGATTGGATACAATGCAGAGGAAATGGTTGGACGCCGCCCCTTTTCAATCATGGCTCCTGATGAGGCTGAACGCAATTTAAAGATTTTCCAGAGGCATGTTAAAGAAAAATCTCCTATTCATAATCTGGAGAGTCATTCCATTCATAAAAGGGGACATCAGGTCATTCTGGAGACCAGCGGAATGCCCATTCTGGATTCAAAAGGCAATATTTTGGGCTACAGAGGTATCGATCGTGATATCACGAATCGAAGACATGCAGATGAGACGATCCGGAAATCCCTTGAAGAAAAAGAAATTCTTTTGAAAGAAATACATCATCGTGTAAAGAACAATCTTCAAATTATCATCAGCCTGCTCAACTTGCAATCCTACCGTATAGAAGATAAGGCAGCCAAACAAGCGTTTGAGAACAGCAGACAGCGGGTTTACTCAATGGCACTGGTTCATGAGAAACTTTATCGTTCGAATAATTTTGCAAACATTCAATTTAATGACTATGTGAAGACCATGACAACCGAGATTGTTCGAGCCAGTGTTGATATCAGTAAAGTCCGATTGGAGATTAAAGTTGAGGCGGTTGAATTGAGCATTGATCTTGCCATTCCTTTCGGATTGATCATCAATGAACTGATCACCAATTCGATAAAATATGCTTTTCCGGATGAAAGAAAAGGCAAAATTCAGATTCTATTTAAATCAGTAAAAGATCAATATGAACTTACGGTTATCGATGATGGTATTGGTTTGCCTGATGATGTCTATTTTCAAAAAAAGGGTTCGTTAGGTATGCAGCTTATTCATATTCTGACCGAGCAAATTGGTGGGTCGATAGAAATCAGCAGAGAGGGCGGGACAAGATTTACCATACAAATAGATAAGCCAATAAACAGAAAATAATTTTAAGCTTATCGATTTTAACCATTGAGTATGATCCTGAATTGCGATTCTTATATTTTAGGACACGACTAAAAATCAGTCTACAAAAAATATCGATTTCAAAAATGAAATGCCGGAGTTTAGCATGAGTGCAAGAATTCTTATTGTTGAAGATGAGATGATTATTGCCGAAGACGTGAGGGCTACTTTAAAGAGTTTAAGTTATGAGGTGATTGGCATCGCTTCCAGCGGTGAGGAAGCACTTGAGCTGATCAAGGATAATCCACCCGATCTGGCTCTCATGGATATCAAGATCAATGGTCCGATGAACGGGATTGAGACGACGAAGTGTATTCAGGCCCAATATGATATTCCTGTGATATTTCTTACTGCCTATGCAGATCCAGATACAGTTGAGCGGGTGAAAGAAACACAGGCTTATGGATTTATCGTCAAACCTGTCAATCGGCAAACCATTCAAGGCACAATCAAATTGGCTATTTTCAAACATGACATGGATCGTCAGCTAAGGGATCGGGAAGAGCGATTGGCACATGTGAATCAGGTGCTACGGGCAATCCGAAATGTCAATCAGCTCATTACCAAAGAGACGGATAGAGATAGAATGCTTCAGGGCGCCTGTGATAATCTGGTTGAAACATTGGGATATCAACGAGCCTGGATTGCATTGTATGACCATTCAGATCGTTTCAGTAAATTTGCGCATGCGGCACCAAAAGGTGAGTTCCTTCGACTTCAAAAATATTTAGAGGGTTCCGTCTCTAAATATCCGAAATGTGTTAAATTAGCGCTAAATGACACGGGGATCTCCGCCATCGCCAGTTCGGGACCTGTTTGCCGGAATTGTCCGCTTCACGAACACGAGAAAGATTTCTGCCGCTTTACGATGAAGCTTGAGTATGCAGATAAAGTATTTGGTGTGATGTCGGTGGCTGTTCCTCTTGTCTATCAAAATGATGAAGAAGAACAAGAATTGTTCAAAGAACTTGTAGATGATATTGCCTTTGCCCTGTATAAATATGAACTTGAAGAAGCACGTGAGTTGGCTGAACGCGCTTTGCGTCATGAAAAATCTTTTACAGACAATGCTTTAAATGCCCAAATGGATACGTTCTTTGTTTTTGATCCGGAGAATGGCAAAGCTGTAAGATGGAATAAAACATTTGAAGATGTGTCCGGATATTCAGCGGAAGAGATCGCCAAATTGCCGGCGCCGATGTCCTATTACAGCAAAGAAGATTTAAAGCGAGGCATCCCCTTTATGGAACGGCTTGCTGAAGAGAAAGAGGGAACAATCGAACTTTCACTTCTCACGAAGGATGGACGGTCAATTCCCTATGAGTATCGTGTTACGGGTATTCAAGATCCAGAATCAGGGAAATCATTTTTTGTCTCGGTCGGCCGGGATATGACAGAACGACAGAAGATGGAAGCTCAAATCAGAGAGAGTGAAGAGAAGTTCAGAGCGATCGTCAATGAAACACCCATGGGGATGCATGTCTATAAACTCGAAGCGGGCAGACGCCTTGTATTTGTGGATAACAATCCGGCGGCCAGTATGATATTGGGCGTTGATTGTAAGCAGTTTGTCGGTAAAACCATTGAAGAGGCTTTTCCTCCACTGGCAGAAACAGAGATTCCTCACATGTATCGGCGCGCGGCATCTGATGGTATTCCCTGGCATTCTGAACAAGTGAATTATGAATATGGAAAGATTCTGGGAGCGTATGAGGTGTTTGCATTTCAATCCTTGCAGGATTTTGCCGTCGTACTTTTTAATGATATTACTGAGCGGAAAATATCCGAGAAAACATTTAAAGATAACCAAGTCCTGCTTCAGAAGATCGCCGAGAATTATCCACATTCCTACATATCTATCATAGAAAAAGATATGACAGTGGGATTCACTTCCGGGCAGGAATTTAAGAATCAGGGACTCAATCCTGATGACTTTATTGGATTGCCACTCAAAAAAGTGTTTGGAGAGAATGCACCTCTTGTTAAAAAACATTACTTGAAGACTTTCAAAGGTGAGGAAACTTCATTTGAAATGAAAATCGGTGAGCAATTCCAACTCTATCAAACAGTTCCATTGGTGGATGAAGATGGGAAAATTAACCGGATTCTTGCGGTTGTAGAAAATGTCACAGAACGAAAAAAGTCAGAATTCGCTTTAAAAGAGAGCGAAGAAAGATATAAACGATTGGCAGAGGCCACATTCGAGGGTATTGGAATTTCCAGGCAGGGGAAGGTTGTTGATGTGAATCAGCAAATTGCAGAGATCTATGGCTATTCCCATGATGAGTTTATAACCAAGAATTTTAAAGATCTTGTGCATCCTGAAGATTTGGAAATGGTTCAATCCAATATGAAAAACAATATCACTGCCCCCTATGAACATCGGGGAATTAAAAAAGATGGTTCAGTGCTATTCCTTGAAGTAAGAGCAAGACCGATTGTGATAGAAAATGAGGAGTGTCGGCTCACAGTGATAAGAGATATTACTAAAAGAAAAATCGCAGAGGTGTCTTTAAAACAAAAAATAGATGATTTGGAAAAATTTAACAAACTTATGGTTGGTCGTGAAGACCGGATGATCGATTTAAAACGTGAAGTGAATATGCTATATAAAGAATTGGGTCAGAAAAAGAAATACAAAGTGCCGGATAAGGCCAACGGGTAAGATTCATCCTTGCGGTGATGCAGATTCCTTTGGGGGCTGTTTCGTCACTCCGCTTTGCGGAGTTCATCACAGAGACACTTTTGAGAAGGAAATTGGATAAAATCTACTGCGTATACATCTTGACGAACCGGCACAATACGGTACTTTATACGGGTGTAACTGGTGATTTACCAAGACGAGTATGGGAACACAAAGAGAAGATCGTTAAGAGTTTTACAAGCAGGTACAACGTAGATAAATTGGTATATTATGAAGTATTTGAAGATGCTTATGAGGCAATCAGTCGTGAAAAACAGATTAAAGCTGGATCAAGGATAAAGAAGATAGATTTGATTGAGAAAATGAATCCGGAATGGCGGGATTTATGGGAAGACATATTGGATTAATTCGTCTTTGCGAGGATCCCGCCGTGGCGGGAGACGAAGCAATCTCCTTGCAGGTGAGATATTCCGTTTGGTGATGCAGATGCTTTGAGGGGACTGCCGCGCCCCGCTTATGCGGGACTCGCAGAGACACCATTCCTTTATATGTGTTTAGGAGAAATCCATGCAAGTCGAAAAAATGACCAAGACTCAGTTGATTGATGAGGTCCAATCACTTCGTAGGGAACTGAGGACATTTAAGGATAAAACGTCCAATATTGAATTGGTCAAAAGTCGCAATGCAGCCTTAAATTTATTAGAGGATTTACAGGATGAGATTAATGAGCGCAAAAGGTTTGAAAATAAATTAGGCGAAAGTGAAGCTAAGTATAGACTTCTTTTTCAAAATGCCAATGATCTCGTATTACTTCACCAATACACAGATGAAAAAATGCCTGATACCTTTATGGATATCAATGAAAGGGCTGTCGAGGTTTTAGGATACACACGAGAGGAACTGCTGAATTGTACTCCAATGGATGTTATCTCAAAAGACCACTTGCTTGATGTTACGAAATTATCCCGCAAACTAATGCAAGACAAGCAATCTCTTTTTGAACGCACTTTGATCACTAAGGATGGCAATGAAATCCCGGTTGAGATTCATTCACGGTTGTTTCATTATAAAAACAAACCCACAACACTTTCTATCTGTCGTGATATATCTGAACGAAAAAAAGCGGAGAATATTCTTCTTGAAAGTGAAAAGCGTTACCGTGAGCTGGCTGAGTTGTTACCCCAAACTGTTTTTGAAATGGATACAAGGGGCAATCTCACCTATATCAATAAACATGGGATTAAAACGTTTGGATATTCTCAAGCAGAATTAAAGAAGGGATTGAATCTATCACAGTTGCTTCCTCCTGAAGAGATGAAAAGGGGCAGGAAGCAAATGCAGTTGATGCTTGAGGACAAGGGGCAAACCGGTAATGAATATCAGGCGATGAAAAACGATGGCACACCTATTAATATTCTAGTATATAACATTCCAGTTCACAGTGAAGGGAAACATATCGGGTGGCGTGGTGCCGTGATTGATATTACAGAGCGCAAACAGGTAGAGGAGACATTAAGAAGGAGTGAGGAAACTGTTCGTGATATACTTGAAACATCACGTGATTGGATCTGGACGATTGATGTAAATGGAAAGCATACCTATTCAAATCCTGCTATTGAAAAAATACTTGGATATTCGCCACAAGAATTACTGGCTAAATCAAGTTTTCAATTCATATTGGAGGACGACAGAGCGCTAATTGAATCTAAAATGCCTAAGTGGATTGCGAATAAATCAGGATGGAAAAATCTTGAAATGCGATGGCGTCATAAAGATGGAAGCATAAGGTGGCTCGAGAGCAATGCTGTTCCCATATTTGATGATGAAAATAATCTTGTCGGATTCAGGGGTGTGGATCGAGATATTACCGAACGTAAAAATGCAGATGAAGCAATTACGCAAAGTGAGAAGAAATATCGTTTCCTTACAGAGAATATTACAGATGTCATCTGGATTTTCGATGTGGAAGCACAAAAGTTTACTTATGTGAGTCCCTCCGTGTTTAAACAGAGAGGGTATACGGCTGAAGAAATCATGACTCAATCCTTAGAAGAAGCTGTCATTCCATCATCCCGAGAAAAGTTATTTAAACTTACATCAGTGCATTTTAAAACGTTTAAAAAGACAGGCGAATCGGTTGTTCATATCGATGAACTTGAACTGCCATGTAAAGATGGCAGCATGATTTGGGGTGAATTACTATCATATTACCGCAGCAATCCTGATACAGGGAAAGTTGAAGTGATTGGAGTAACGCGAGATATAACTGACCGTAAAAAATCTGAAGAAGCGTTATGGAAAAGCGAGGAGTTACTCAATAAAACCGGTGAGATCGCCCGTGTTGGAGGCTGGGAGATAAATCTTGACACCCAAACTGTATTTTGGACGGAAACAACAAAAAGAATTCATGAAGTACCAATGGATTATATACCAACAGTGGAAGAAGCGATTAAATTCTATCCTGACGAAAGCCAAGTCAAGATAGCTAAAGTCGTTAATCACGCAACGAAAGAAGGCATTCCCTACGATGTTGAGTTGGAGCTTGTATCAGCCAAGGGAAATCGGTTGTGGGTGCACACGACTGGCTATCCTGAGATACATGACGGAAAATGCATACGAATGTGGGGAACATTTCAGGATATTACAGATCATAAGCAAATCATGGTAGCACTTCAAGAAAGTGAAGAACTTTATCGCCAATTATTTGAATTAGAATCGGATGCCCTCTTTTTAATAGAAAATGATACCGGACAGATTCTGGAGGCCAATGAAGCAGCATGTGCTCTGTATAGATATACACATGATGAAATGCTCGCTAAAAAGAATACCGATTTATCTGCCGAACCGGATATAACCCGACTTGTCACCGAATCCACACCGATTATCAAAGATAATGTAGTCACTATTCCACTGCGTTATCATCAAAAGAAAGACGGCTCAGAGTTTATCGTTGAGATAACCGGCCGGTTTTTCGAGTGGAAAGGCAAGTCAGTACATATTGCAGCGATTCGCGATATAACAAAAAGACAGATGGATGATGAAACGCTTCGAGAAAGTGAGAGTAATCTACAGAAAGCTTTTGAGATCGCAGGGATCGGACAATGGAAATATGATATTAAAAATGATCGATTTGATTGGAATCAAACTGCACTTGATGTGATTGGTTTTACGGAGGATGGCATACCTCAGAACTTTAAGGCATATCAAGCGTTTTTTCATCCAGATGATATTGAGATGATATCGGAGTCAGTCGAGAAATCGCATAAATCAGGCATGACTAACATAGAGCATAGATTGATCATTGACGGCAAGATAAAATGGATTATAACGCGTTCGCATATTGAGTTCAATAAAGCGGGCAAAGCTGAAGTTGCAGTCGGAATAATTCAAGATGTGACAGAACGTAGAATGGCTGAAAAATATATAGCTATAAGTGAAGAACGATACCGCGAATTATTCAATCACATGAGCAGTGGGGTGGCAGTATATCAAGTTATAGACCACGGTAAGGATTTCATTTTTAAAGATTTTAATATGGCAGGTGAACGGATTGATGGGCAGAGTCGAAAGTTTTTAATTGGAAAAAGTATATTTGATGTACGTCCGGGAGTCGAAGAGTTTGGATTAATAGAAGCGTTCAGAACGGTCCTGAAAACGGGCAAACCAAAACATCATCCTATCTCAATGTATAAAGATAACCAACTCACAGGGTGGTATGATAATTATATATATCAGCTACCCTCTGGTGAACTTGTGGTAGTGTTTGATGATGTGACTGAGGTAAAACTGGCAGATATAGCACTCCTGGAAAATGAAATCAAATTTCGATCACTCTTCGAGAACACATCGTCTATGATTATCTTGCATGATATGGAGGGACATTTTTTAGATGTGAATGCGAAGGCTCTGGAAGATTGGGGATACACCAAGGATGAATTTCTAAAAATGCAAATAACAGATATGGATCCGGATTTTCTTAAACGGGATGATCCAAAAATATTCTGGAAGCAGCTTGATAAGAAAGCAAATGTCCGATTTGAATCAAATATTCTAAGAAAAGATGGATCATTCTGTCCTGTAGAAATCATGTTGAGCAAATTTTTGCTCCATGAACAAAAAGTAATTATGGCTGTTTGCCGGGATATTGAAGAGCGCAAGATGGCGGAGAAAGCCCTTGAACAGCATCGGAAAGAATTACAAAGACTCTCAACACAACTCATTCGAACACAGGAAGAAGAACGCAAACGATTATCACGTGAGTTGCATGATGAGATGGGTCAGTCCCTGACTAGTATCAAACTCAATCTGACATCCATTAAAAATGAATTGAAGGGAAAACTCTCTCGTCCGGTTTCTGTGCATTTACAAGAAACGGATCAACTGGCTGAAGGGCTTCTTGAACAGATGCATGATATCTCTCTCAATCTCAGACCCAATATGCTTGATGATTTGGGACTGGAACCTGCTCTGAAATGGCTGGTCAATCATAATCGAAAGCAATGGGGCATAAAAATTAAACTGCAATTTAAAGGATTGCAACAGCGGTTGAATCCTGATATTGAAACGGCGATTTATCGCATCGTGCAGGAATCGCTAAATAATATAGTGAAACATGCCAGGGCGAAAGAAGTGATACTGCACATCAGGATGTTTAAGAGTGGGAAATTGCGTTTGACAATCTCAGATGACGGCCGCGGCTTTGATATGAAAAAGGTTCACCAAAGGGACCCATCCAGCCGGGGAATCGGGATTCTGGGAATGCAGGAGAGAACATCAAATCTTGGAGGCACGATTACTATTCAATCCGAGCCAAAGAAGGGGACATCAATTCAGGTTGAATTGCCCCTCTCCAAAACAGGACTTTCCGGGAGGTAGAATACAGTGAAGAATTCAATACTCGTTGTGGATGACAATGTGCTGTTTCGCAAACGAATTGTATCCATTATTGAATCAGATTCTCAACTCAAAGTTGTTGGAGAAGTTGAAGATGGTTCTCTGGTTCTGAAAGAGGCCATTCGTCTAAAACCTGATCTCATTCTCATGGATATCAGTATGCCGGGAATGAACGGGCTCGATACTACGCAACAATTGTCGGGCATTATTCCAAAAGTTAAAATTGTTATTCTGTCGGTATATGATGTGGCAGAATATCAGAAAGCCGCTTTTGAACGAGGTGCGTGTGGATATGTGATTAAAAAAAATATGATTAATGAGTTGTTGCCTGCAGTAAAAGCGGCGATTCAAGAGAGGGATTGACTATCCTTTGTAAAGTGCATTGCCTGTAAAGTTTTCATAATGAAATTCTCCTCAATCTCATCCAGAGGTGTTTAAGAGATATTTGAAAATTCTTCTGGTCGGTGTCCCCATAAATTTACATTTTTGTCAAATTTGCAATCATGGACTGTGATTTGCAATCCAATTTATACGTTCCTACAATTTTTTATTGACAAGGACTGGTGGTTATATTAAGGTGGTGATCCCTCAGTCCCCAAAAAAATGACTCTATGGAACATTAATGTTTTATCTTGATTTATAAAGGGCTTTTTATTATCTTTTTATACCCTATAAGACAGGAGATACCCCATGAGAATGAGGTTGACCGCACTGATAGGTGCATCTGAATCTTCAGAGCTCATTGATATCAAGTTTACGGTGTATGTTGTTCTAACACTCTTTCTGTGTTTAATAGATGCAATTATGACTCTGGCTTTATTACGCATGGGTGCCTGGGAGGCCAATCCCATCATGAGATATGCCATTGAAATGGGGCCAAGGTTCTTTATTTTTGCAAAATATTTTTTAACAGCATCCGGTCTGATTTTTTTAATCCGGAACAGCCGAATTCGTGTATTTTTCGGCATGATATCACTCGAAGAGATCGCAGCAGCTTTAATCCTTTTTTATGAAGGATTAATTATCTATGAAGTTACGATCTATCAACTGATGCGATAACTGAATAATTCAGAATTGCAAGAAAAAATAGAATATAATATTGAAATAAGGATTGCAATAAACTGTCGTTTGCTCACACTTACATGCGCATGAACCTTGAAAATGTTTCTGTTATTTAAAGGTCTGATCTAGAGTAAATCTGCGCATCTCTTTTGAAGGATTTTTTGGCCCCCGATTATCTAAGCAAGCAGACATTGACTTTTTGTCATTTAACACATAAAAGAGGGCGCTCTTATCCGCCGTTCTGCTGAACCTGTTGTTGATCTCGGCTATCAATCTCAGTCAGGACAGCCTGATAGAATGCTTCCCATTGTTCCGGTTGCCTGTTTAAAGATTGTAGAATATTAGAATACGAGGATTCAGAAATTCCATGTTTGTCCATAATTACTTTGCAAGAATCGCTATAAGCTGGATTTGTGGGCGATACATTTTGTTGAAGAGCAAGTAAATCTACATAAATCAGAACCAATCTTTGCTGGTCGTGGGTGAGTGCAGTTTTATTCGATGATTGACAGGATAACAATCCAATTAAAATCAGTGAGAAATAGAGCTTTGTTTTCATTGGATTGTGATCCTTTATTTATATGTTATGTTGTTCACTTGTGTTATAGTTTTAAATTTAATATTTTCATATAAAAAAGCAACTTGAAACTGTACCTTTTTTATACAGAATGGATTTCTGTTCTATTGAAAGTTGGATGTTATGACCGAAGAAGTATGGGCTGATCTGCATTTACATTCCTATTGTTCAGACGGTCTTCTAAGCCCTGAAAAAGTGATTGAGAAAGCACACGAAATGGGTTTAAAAGCCGTTGCACTCGTCGATCATGATGCGCTCTCAGGTATTGAGGAAGCGATAGAATGCGCAAAAAAATATGATATTGATGTAATCCCGGGTGTAGAATTGAGCAGCCAGGCACGGGGGCGAGATATTCATATCCTTGGGTACTATTTTGATGTCACAGATAAAAAACTCCTTGAATATTTACAGCTTTTTCAAGACGAAAGAAAGCGCCGTGCGGCACGAATCGTTCAGAAATTGAATGACATGGGTGTGTATATTCATCTTGAAGACGTTGAGGCCAAGGCCAGAGGCTGTTCTATTGGCAGGCCCCATATTGCAGAAGTGCTCATGGATCGAGGATATGTTGAGACATTCCAGGAAGCTTTTCGTCGGTACATTGGATATGGCGGCAAGGCATATGTTGATAAATACAAAATATCCCCACAAGAAGCAATTGGGATTATTTCAAATTCAAAAGGGCTTTCTTTTCTGGCCCATCCAGGGCCGATTATGTCAGATGTAATCATTCTTGAATTGATCAAGGCCGGATTGGACGGGCTTGAAGTTGTGCATCCCAATATTAATCCAACAAGGACACAGGAGTTACAGGATATTGTTCGAGAGCATGGACTCTTAATATCCGGGGGATCTGATTGTCACGGTGGGCGGGACGGCCATTTTCTTATGGGTAAATACAGTGTTCCCTATTCAATCTGTGAAGATATGAAATCGGTTCTTGAAACCCGCTGGGGAAAAACACCTGAGTTCAGCAGAAAGGAAGGCGGTTTTGAAGCCCTCTGAGATACTTGTGATAAAACTCAGAGCCATTGGGGATGTCGTGCTCTCAACAGCGGTGCTTCCCAATTTGAAAGCGACTTATCCAGATGCTGAAATTCATTTTCTGACCGAGAAAGCTTCAACTCCAGTCATTGAAGACAATCTCCATGTGGATCGGGTGCTAGTCCTTCCCTATCGAAATGCGTATTTATCCGGTTTGGAATATAACGTTGCCATGCTCAGCTTTCTCCATCAGATTCAAAAACAGAAATATGATCTGGTATTCGATCTGTTCGGTAATCCGCGAAGCGCTTTAATTACCTGGTTGAGTAAGTCTCCAACGCGAGTGGGATATCGATTCCGGGGACGTGTGCTTGCTTATAATAAACGGGTTGAACCCCGAGGTGATCGGGTACATGAAGTCGAGTTTAACCTGGATGCATTACGCGCGCTGGGCATTCCGATCCAATCTGCTGAACCGCAATTTTATTTTAACACAAGTGATGCCAAAAGCATGGATGCCTGGATCAAACAGGAGTTCGAATCCTCCGATTTTCTTGTGGGCATTCACCCCTGGGGATCGTGGGAGGCCAAGCGCTGGCCGTTGGTCCAATTTGCCGAGCTGGCGACACGGATGGTCCGCTCTTTTAATGCGCGTGTGATTGTGCTTTGGGGGCCGGGTGAA
Organism: Candidatus Zhuqueibacterota bacterium; assembly: GCA_013202295.1. Classification (GTDB taxonomy): domain Bacteria; phylum Zhuqueibacterota; class QNDG01; order QNDG01; family JABMRT01; genus JABMRT01. Next base: position 8,898 of record JABMRT010000135.1, on the reverse strand, counting down.
AAAAAATATGCTGAAGAGGTTTGCTCCTTATCCGAGGAAACGCTCACATTGGCACCTTCAACGACATTAAAAGAACTCGGAGCATTGCTCGCACGATGCGGACTGGTCGTGGCAAATGATTCCGGCCCCATGCATATCGCGGCCGCGGTGGGTGCTCCGACTGTTGGATTGTTCGGCCCGACGAATCCTGATTTACAGGGACCCTATGGTCCAAACGGTCTCGCGGTGTATAGAAAAGATTTATTCTGTATTGGATGCAACCGGCTCCTTTGCCTGGACGGCGCATGCATGAAGGAGTTGACCGTGGATCAGGTGGAGTCAGAAATCACGGGATTCCTAAGCACAATAAAAGAACATCCTGCTTCCGGTCCAGGAAATAAGAAACATCATAAAATGAAAGTGTCATAAAGTCCCGATGAAAAAGCTTTCAGCCATCATCATCACGCTCAATGTCGAGCAGCATATCGAAGCCTGCCTGGCCTCTTTGTCCTTTACAGATGAGATCATTGTGGTTGATTCCGGCAGCACGGACCGTACGGTTGAACTCGCGAAACAAATTACGGATCACGTCCTCCTTACCGAATGGAAAGGATATGCAGAGGCCAAGCAATTCGCGCTTGAGAATGCGACCGGTGGCTGGGTGCTCTGGGTGGATGCGGATGAACGGGTTCCGGAATCTCTGGCAAAAGAGATACAGGATCTTATCCAAAACCAAACAACGCATCATGGGTTTCGTGTGGGCCGAAAAGCATTTTTCCTGGGACGATGGATGAAGCATGGCGGCTGGTATCCGGGATACGTGGTGCGTTTGTTTCAACGCGAATCCGGTCGTTTCAATACGGCGCGTGTTCATGAGAGTCTGATTATTGACGGATCCATCGGCACACTCAAAGAGCCAATGCTTCATTACACAGACGATTCGCTTATTCATTATTATGATAAATTCAACAAGTATACCACACTCGCGGCTGAGGATCTTCAAGAGCATGGAAGGCGGACGGGAATTGCGGATTTGCTGTTTCGTCCCCTGCATATGTTCTTTAAAATGTATATATTTCGTCTTGGCCTGTTGGATGGCATCGAAGGGTTTCTTCTGGCTGTGTTTTCTTCCAGTTATGTGTTTGTGAAATATGCAAAACTGTGGGAGATCCAAAAAAAAACCGGATAAAATTTGGAGATGCCGATGAACCAGACCGTTTCAGATGTGGCTTATTATCACACTAAGATCAAGGAATGGCCCAAGGAGGAACGCCCCCGTGAAAAACTTCTGAGCCGGGGGGCGCAGACCCTGAGCGACGCTGAACTGCTCGCTTTATTTATCGGTTCAGGTACGGGCGGCATCACGGCAGTGGATGTGGCCAAGCGGTTGCTCGTCGAGTATCAGAGTTTAAGTGGCTTGGCATCCATCGGAGCGGCGGAACTCGGCCGGATGAAAGGAATCGGCCCGGCGCGCGGCGCACGCATCCTGGCCGCATTCGAACTGGGCCGGCGCATGGAAGGCCGTCCGACAGAAGAAAAGCCGCGCATCCAAACACCGTCGGATGTGGCACGCATTTTCGCTCCGCAACTCCGTGATCTGAAACGGGAAACCTTCCGCGTGCTGCTTCTCGATAGCGGCAACCGGATACTCCGGGATGTTATTGTCACAGAGGGCACCTTAAATGCAAGTCTGGTTCATGCACGTGAGGTGTTCAAACCAGCGATTGATCATCTGGCAGCGGGCGTGATTCTGCTGCACAATCATCCTTCGGGAGAAGCCAAACCATCGAATGAAGATCGTGAGATTACGAAGCAACTTGTCCATTCAGGTAGAATCATGGGCATCCCGGTGATGGATCATGTGATCATCGCGGGAAATGCTTATTACAGTTTTGCGGAATCAAATTTAATCAATCATAAATCCAACTAGGATACTATTGAAAGCAGGAGAGGGATATGCATCTTCAAACCGAGAAAATAGGGAATGTGAGTGTTGGACGGATTATGATGGAGAAAGTCACCAGCCATGAGACGCCCGATTTAAAAACAGCGCTCCTCGAGTTGATCGTCAGTGACGGCGAACAGTTTCTGATTAATCTGAGTAAAATTAAAATGATGGACAGCACGGGACTGGGTGCGCTCATTTTTGGTGTACGACAGGCCGATCAGCATGAGAAGGATTTGCGGTTTTGCGACCCGAGTGAAAAGATTCAATTCTTGATTCGTATCGCGCATCTGGAAGACGCGATTGATGTTTATGATACAGAGCAAGAAGGTCTGGATGATTTTATCGCTGATTTTGGAGCATAAGTGAATCTCAACTTTGGTTGAAAGATTTTGAAGACAAAGATCTTGAAACAATCGATCCACTGTGATCAAGGAGAGAGGTGTGCAATTTAACCTGCTTGCAATTGACATTGGCAACACGGAGATGGTCATTGGATTGATACAGGGCCAATCCATTATAGCGCATTGGCGGTTTTCAAGCAAAGCGCCTCGTACGGCCGATGAGTGTTATATCCTGTTGAAGAATGGATTTGAAACCAAGGGTTTTTCCTTAGAGGATGTGAATGGTGTGGTCATTTCATCCGTGGTGCCTTCACTGACGCGTGTATTTATCGATGTAGCCGGGATGATCAATCAAATCAAACCACTGGTTGTGAATTCCGAGATTCAAACCGGATTGGAAATCCAATATGAAACGCCACGTATGGTCGGTGCCGATCGTATCTGTAACGCCGTGGGCGGATATGAAAAGTTTGGCGCGCCGCTGATTATCGTCGATTTCGGAACAGCCACCACCTTTGATGTGATTTCTGAAAAGGGTGTTTATCTTGGCGGTGCAATCGCGCTGGGACTCGCCGGCGCGTCACACGAGCTTCATCGTCTCTCTGCCAAACTGCCTCGTGTGGATCTCGATTTACCAGATCGCGTGGTGGGTCAATCCACAGAACAGAGCATCCAATCCGGTATCATGTGGGGCATGGTCTCTTTGGTGGATGGTATGGTCGATCGAATCCAGAAAGAAATGAAATGGGAGTCAGTCAGCGTCATTGCGACGGGGGGAATGGCATCCATTTTTGAAATTAATTCTGAGCGCATTGAAAAAACCGAACGGTTTTTAACGCTGGAAGGCATGCGCATTATTTACGAAAGGAATCAATAATGAGATTTTATCATCAGGAGGCAATTCAATGTCCCTAGGAAAGGAAGTCAACGAAACAGTGTATAAAGTCATCGGCTCTTGCATGGAAGTGCACAAGATTGTCGGGCCGGGATTCCCTGTGGAATTCTATCACAAGGCGCTGGAAATCGAATTGGCTGATAAGGCTGTGCAATACGAAGAAGCACAGTCGGTCAAGGTGAAATACAAGGACGTCGAGATCGGCTCTGTGCCGGTGGATTTTCTTGTGAATGAGTGTGTGATTTTAATGATCCGCAGTGATGAGCAGCTTCGTGACATTGAGGTTCAGCAAATACTTCGAATCATGTCGCAGAATGACATCCCGGTGGGTTTACTGATGAATTTTGGCAACACCAAAGTTCAATACAAAAGGGTGTTGCCGAGCCGGCAAGGTAGTAGCAGTCCGCCAATGCGTAAAGATGGTGCCATGCTGCGGCCGCTGGCATATCGAGAAATGGGCCGTACACGGGAAGGCAATCCACTTCATTAAATCTTATTTGGAGTGTACTTCATATGATACGATTTTTTCTCGCAGGTATCATTCAGGGTTCTCATCAGGATAACGCGGTGCATGATCAATCTTATCGTGATCGAATCCGACAAGTCATCGAGGAAGCTTTCATTGACAGTTCTGTTTACTGTCCGGTTGAGGAACATCCTGATTCAGTGACTTATGACGACAACCTCGCCCAGAAAGTATTTCACCGACATATTCAGTTGGTCCGTGAAGCGGATGTGCTGATCGTTTTTCTGCCGGAAGCCAGCATGGGCAGCGGTATTGAAATGTGGGAAGCCAAACAACATCACACATTTACTGTCGCTATTACAGCGATGCAGGCCAACTGGGTGGTTCGTCTTTTTTCAAATGCGATTTGTCGATCCATTGAAGATTTTGAAGCCTTCATGCGATCCGGTGCATTCAATGAAAGCCTTGATCGTTTTCAAGGTAAATGACTTTTTACCATCCGATTCACAGGTCGAAAATCCCAACATGCTGTTTCAGTTGAATATTTATTTTCTATGTATGTTTATCAACTGTGACATTCAATCAAGATTTTATTGGTTTATGACAAGAGAGTTGATCTCATGAAAAAAATTATCACTTTGATATTGTGTTTAATTGTCCTTCCCCAAATCGTTTCAGGGCAGGATTACCCCAAACCCAAAGGCTGGGTGAATGACTTTGCGGGTGTGATCCCATCCGCAACCGAATCGCAGATGGAGTCACTCGCGAATGCAGTAAAGCGGGAGACGGGTGCAGAGATCGCGGTTGTGACAATTCGCAGTCTGGGCGGGATGGACATCGAATCTTTTGCCACCAATTTATACGCAGCTTGGGGTATTGGTGTACAAGGCGAGGACAACGGTGTGCTTCTTCTACTCGCCGTGCAAGATCGCAAGGTGCGAATTGAAGTCGGGTATGGATTGGAGCCGATTCTGCCGGACGGGAAAACAGGCGGTATTCTGGATGACTTTGTGCTTTCCGATCTGCGTGATGGTAACTATGGTGCGGGATTGTCACAGGGACTTGCCGCGGTGGCCGGTGTGATCGCGAAGGATGCAGGTGTGACGATTGACGGCACCAAACAGGTTGCGGCTCGAAGACAACCTGCTACACGTTCCCGCAAAAAGAGTTCAGGTGTTTTTCCAATCATCCTGTTTATTTTTCTTATGATCGTGACACGCGGCCGGATTTTGCCATGGCTGCTTCTCAGTGGGATGATGGGTGGCGGTGGTCGAGGTGGTGGATTCGGAGGTGGCGGTAGTTTTGGTGGTGGATTCGGTGGGTTTGGTGGCGGTATGAGCGGGGGCGGGGGCGCTTCACGCGGATTTTAATTGGTCTATTCGGAGGACAATATGGGTTCTATTCCTGAATTATTAGATAAAAAAATTCAAAAATTTGAAGAGGATGTGCAGTCTCTTTTCGGATCAGAGATTGTGTCCATCATCGTGTATGGCAGCGCTGTGACTGAAGATTATGTAACCAAAAAATCGGATGTGAATGCGCTGGTTGTGCTTTCTGAAAAAGGTATCTCGGATCTTCAGCCGGTTCAGAAGTATATCAAAAAATGGCACAAGCAGGGGCTGGCTTCTCCGCTCTTTCTGACGGAATCGTACATTACGGCTTCGCTGGACAGTTTCCCGATTGAATTTCTCAACATGCAGGCTGCGTATTCCATTATCCAAGGCAAGGACGTGCTGACTGATCTATCCATTGATCCCAAGGATTTGCGTCTGCAATGCGAGCGGGAACTCAAAGGGAAATTACTCCAACTGCGTCAGGGATTCATCCAAACTGAAGGGAATAAGCGGTTCTTGAAATCTCTGATTGCAGAATCGATTGTGGCGTTTATTTCGATCTTCCGGGCGCTGTTGAAATTGAAAGGAAAAGCAGTTCCAACTACAAAGAAGGATGTGATCGAGCAAACCTGTAAAGAGTTTAAACTGGATGCGGCTTTGTTCTCCGATTTATTTGCGATTAGAACTGGTGCTGTGAAACTCTCCAAGGATGAGTTGGAAGCGAAGTTGAAAGCGTACATTGCTGCGATCCGTACTTTGAGTCAGCATGTGGATGGGATGTAGGAATCCATAATTATTAATGTTGAATTATGAATTGTGAATTATAAATGATATATGGAGGAGCAGATGAGTAAAAAAGTAAAGATCGGTTGTCTGGTTGCACTGGTGTTGTTTGTGATTTTTGCGTTGTCGATGTTCGGGTTTGTGAAGAATACGTACAATGGCATGGTCACACTTGATGAAGATGTGAATCAAACCTGGGCGCAGGTGCAGAATGTGTATCAGCGGCGGTTCGATCTGATTCCCAATCTGGTTGAAACAGTCAAGGGATATGCCAAGCATGAACAGGAGACTTTTCAGGCTGTGACTGAAGCACGATCCAAAGTGGGCGGTGTGACGCAATTGAGGGCGGAAGATCTGACGCCCGAAAATTTGGCAAAATTCCAACAGGCGCAGGCGGGACTCTCCGGCGCAATGCAGCGGCTCATGGTGGTGATGGAGCGCTATCCTGATCTGAAGGCCAATCAGAATTTTATTCGCCTTCAAGATGAACTGGCCGGCACGGAAAACCGGATTGCAGTGGAACGCAAGCGATTCAACGAAGCCGTGCAACGATACAACCGCACGATCCGGCAGTTTCCGCAGAATATTCTCGCGGGCATATTCGGTTTTGTACAGAAGCCCTATTTCGAGGCGGATCAGCAGGCCCAGACAGCACCAAAGGTGGAATTCTAATTTTCTGATTTCCTATATCCCCCTCCAGTTTAATCAGAGAGGGGGATGTTTTTATATCCATCTCAAGTTTTCTAGCATATAATGCAGGATTGAAGATTATGCCCGCATCAATACTGATTGTTGCTTCCATTCTTATATTTCTCATTGGATACATTTGGTACGGCCGTTTTCTGGTGCGTAAATTTGACATTGATCCATCGCGTCAGACACCCGCGCATTCCAAAGAAGATGGCGTGGATTATGTCCCTGCCAAACCGCCTGTGCTGCTCGGACATCATTTCGCATCCATTGCAGGTGCGGGGCCGATACTCGGACCGATTTACGCGGCCGTGTTCGGGTGGGTCCCCGTGTTCCTCTGGATTGTAATCGGCAGCCTCTTTTTCGGAGGCGTGCATGATTTCGCCTCCATTGTGGCTTCGATTCGACACGGTGGAAAATCCGTGGGCGAAGTGATCGAAGAATATATCGGCAAGAACGGCAAGCAGGTTTTCCTGATTTTCACCTGGTTCATGCTGATCCTCGTTGTGGCGGTGTTCGCACGAGCGGTCGGAAGCACCTTCGTGAAAGAACCGGCTGCGGCTACGTCATCCTTTCTGTTCATCCTCCTCGCACTGCTCTTTGGACAGGCCGTGTATCGTCTGCGCACTCCGTTGGGATTGGCATCCGCGATTGGATTTGTCGGCCTGCTTGGCAGTGTAGCACTGGGAGTTCGGTTTCCACTGATGCTTTCCTATGAGATGTGGCTGGGCATTCTCTTCGTTTATGTGTTTGCCTCGTCGGTCACACCGGTCTGGGCGCTGCTTCAACCGCGTGATTATCTGAATGCGTTTCTCCTGTATATGGTTATGATCGGTGGTGTGGTCGGTATTTTTGTAAAGAATCCGATTATTCACTTCCCGAAAATGACTGGTTTTCAGACGGATCTGGGCACACTCTTTCCCGTCCTATTCGTCACAGTCGCGTGCGGTGCAATTTCGGGATTTCACAGTTTGGTCGGGTCGGGTACCACCTCCAAACAATTAAATAAAGAGACCGATGCCAAGCTGATCGGATTAGGCGGCATGCTGATCGAAGGCGTGCTGGCCGTGATGGCGCTGATCACGGCGATCACATTGGTACAATCCGATTACAGGATTGCTGTTACAACCGAGGGCGGCGGGCCGATTGGAGTGTTTGCCAGCGGCGTCGGATCGTTTATCGCTGTGCTGGGTATCCCGGAGAAGATAGGGGTGACATTTGCCGCGCTCGCAATTTCCGCATTTGCACTGACTTCCCTCGATACGGCCACGCGTCTGGGAAGGTTCGTTTTTCAGGAATACACCGAACCTTACTTAAAATCCACAAAACTCCAATGGATTTCTAATCGTTACGTGGGGACATTGATCACAGTCGTGGCTGCCGGAGTGCTGACTTTTTCCGGTACGGGCACGGCGCTCTGGCCCCTTTTCGGGTCGGCGAACCAGCTTCTCGCGGCACTTGTCCTTTTGGCCATTACGGTTTGGCTGGCAAAGTTAAAAAAGAAGCGGGGATTTGTTTTTTATCCGATGCTCTTCATGTTTGCTGTGACTTTGACTGCGCTGGTGCTTCTGGTGATTCAAAATATTTCCAAGGGGAATTATCTCCTCGCGGGTTTCGGGCTGGTCCTGTTCGGTGTGGCGGTTTCGTTGGTGATTGAGGCGGTGAGGAGCTTGAGGCGGGGGTGACAATCTCTCTCGTTCCCATGCTCTGTGTGGGAACGGGTATACGTTCCACGGCGGAGCCATGGAACGAGATTGAAATAGAAATATATGCAAGAAGATATTTTTACATCCATCCCGAAACCATCGCCCGTTGAATTGACGGATGCGCAGTGTGAGGCAGTGGAGCATGGCGAGGGGCCGCTCCTTATAGTCGCGGGTGCGGGTACGGGAAAGACGATGGTGGTCACACATCGCATCGCGCATCTGATCACGAGTAAACTGGCGCGTCCTGAAGAGATCCTGGCCCTGACATTCACAGAGAAGGCCGCCTCCGAGATGAGCGAGCGAGTGGATGTGTTACTCCCCTATGGATTCGCGCATGTGCCGATCTCGACATTTCACGCGTTTGGTGATAAAACCCTTCGCGAGTTTGGTTTGGAGCTGGGACTGAATCCCGACGCACAGGTTTTGTCCCAGGCCGAGCAGGTTATCTTTTTTCGGGATCATCTGTTTGAATTTCCGCTCAAACATTTTCGGCCGCTCAGTGATCCCACCCGATTCATTCAGGCCATGCTCGGCGTGATCTCCCGCGCCAAAGATGAAGACATCTCTCCAAAAGCATATCAGAAATATGTCCGTGATCTGGAATCCAAAACCGCTTCTTTCAAGGATGATTCCTCGCGGGAAGAAATGGAAAAGCAGAAAGAGGTGGCGGAGACTTACGCGATTTATCAGACCCTGATGGCCAAAGAGGGCAAGCTCGATTTCGGGGATCAGGTCAGCGGTGTGCTCAAACTGCTG
>JABMRT010000134.1 GCA_013202295.1 Candidatus Zhuqueibacterota bacterium | reverse complement strand
TTACAAATCTGAAAGAAGGCCAGACGATCAATATGATGCAGATGGCCATTGTTGTCAGCGCAAACATAGAATAATTTTGAAGTGTCGGGCCTACATATGAATAATGCAGGTCCGACACACCTGATATAAACGATTTTATTTAAAATTAAATTATAAGATATCGAAATTTCTGCAACTTAATTTGTATAAAAAGCAAAAGAAATAAATAGATTTCAAAGTACTATAAAGTGCAAATTTTAAGAAAATACATTACAAATAACGAGACTGTCGAAAAACCTTTCAAATAAAGATAAAACAATCACTTGCTAAAGCGATGAAGATGTCATAACTTCCTATATAATCAAACAATTAGAGGAAGTTACAATGGCAAAGTTCAAGTCATACAATTATGATCAGACAGCCCTTGTAGCGGTCGATCTGGAAAAGCAACTCCCGCCCGGTTCTTTGGAATTTGCGATTCACTACCTTGTCGACCATGAAATTGACCTTTCAGGCTTGGAATCCCGATTCAGGAATGACGACGAAGGGCGTCCGGCTTATGATCCGCGCATCTTATTGAAAATAATCCTGCTTGCCTACTCCCGAGGGATCATCCGGTCCCGTCAGATCGAAAAAGCCTGTCGTGAGAACATCACCTTTATGGCTTTATCCTGCGGTCAATGCCCGGATCACAGCACAATTGCAGCCTTTGTGAGTTCCATGCAGGATGAGATCATTAAAATATTCCAGAATATACTGTTGGTCTGTGAGAAAGAGAAATTACTTGGCGGCACCTCCTTTTCTTTGGACGGATTAAAACTTCCCACGAATGCATCAAAAGACATGAGCGGGACCTTTGAAGAGCTGACCCATAAAAAAAAGAAGCTTGAAGAGAAAGTGAAAAAGCTTATAAAAAAGCACCGGAATAAAGATAAAAACGATGACGATGATGACCGGAATATCCGGAATCAGGAAAAACAGATAGAACGTCTGAAACGCCGTTCGGTAAAGATTGGCAAATTCTTAGAAGAGAATGAACCGAAGGTAAACCACCGGAAACATGAGATCAAGAGTAATATAACAGACAATGAATCAGAGAAAATGGTTACTTCTCATGGAACCATTCAAGGTTACAATGGTCAGGCATTGGTGGATGATAAACATCAGGTTATTGTCCATGCTGAAGCCATGGGCAAAGGTCAGGACCGGGAGCATGTGCTTCCCATGATCGATGGCGCAAAAGCAAATATGAAAGCGATAGGTTTTAGAGAAGACTATTTCAGGGGGAAAGAATTTACGGCTGATACTGCTTATCATAGCACAGTCAATTTAGAGAAATGCGAGGATGAAAGCCTGGATGCCTACATTCCTGATGTGAATTTCAGGAAACGGGATCCGAGATTCAAGGATCAGTATCGTTTTAAACCCAAAAAGAAAAAGCGAAAGCACTTCAAGCTTGAAGATTTCACATACAATGAAACAACAGACAGTTATACCTGTCCTGGAGGACAAATACTTACCATCCGTGCGCGTCATGCGAAGATCAAAACAAAAGTATACAGAAGATATGGCGTGTCAAAAGGAGCATGTGATAACTGCCGATACAGAAAAAGATGTTTGAAGACGCCTACTGCGAGAATGAAATATTTGGAAATAGACTTGGGCCGACCTGAGGGTTCGTTGATCGGTAAAATGATCGAGAAAATTGATACAGAACATGGTAAGGCAAGATATGAAAGACGGCTGGCCATTGTGGAGCCGGTGTTTGCGAATATCAGAACACAGAAACGGTTGGATCGATTTACCGTGAGAGGAAAACCGAAAGTGAATGTGCAGTGGAATATATTTTGTATTATACATAATATCGAGAAGATCGTTAATTTTGGAGTAAGTTATACCTAAAGATCAGGGGAATATATGAATTCCGGGGGATAATTCTTAAGTTTTCCGGATCTTAATTGATAGATTTGATTAACCAGTGATTTTAAATTTGACAAAAGAGATAAATTGGATAGCAGGAAGGTTTTTCGACAGTCTCAACAAAGGTTTGAACGCAGATTGAAAAACGCACCCATTTTATAGAGGTTGACCTTTTGTAGAATTACATTTTCAACTGAAAGAATCATGTAGTTTTTCAACCGGTTAAACCGACGTTATATTGTAATAATAATTATATCTGGGCAGAAATTAAAGAAATTATAATGTCTAGTAGCCATATATGATTGTTTTTCATTTAATAAATATGCTGAAGAAGAAGAATAAAATGTTGAAGATCAGGTATTTTTATTACACTTGACTGAATACTTATGTTTTCATGAGGAACCTAAAATGAAAAGCATAATTAAATCTTTTAATAAATTTGATACATTTGCTATGGTTCTAACAAATTTTCTTTTAATATTCATTTTAGGTTTGATTGATTATCAAACAGGTATTGAATTTGACTTTTCAATTTTTTATTTGATACCAATTTCAGTTTTATCTTGGTATACCAACAAAAGATTTGGCATATATGCTGCAATTGGTAGTGAAATTGTTTGGCTCTTAGCAGATATAATTGGTGGACATATCTATTCCTCTACATTGATTTTATTGGGGAACACCGTAATGCGGTTATGTCTTTTTATTAGTATTACCGTGCTTTTATCTAATTTCAAACTTAAGTTGAAAAAACATTATCAAATAGAGCTATTATTACAAAAAAACAAAAACACTATTGAAGCATCTCAGAAGCTAACTGCTTTGATTGCTGAAAATATTATTCAGCAAAACGCTGAAATATTAATGTGGATAAATAAGAAAAAGAATAAAGGAGAGAATGTATCAAAGGTTTTAGATAAAGCAAGTCAGATTATCGGATTAAGTATGACATTGTTATCCGAATCTAGTTTTATGTACCCATATGAAAATAATTCTTCTGTCGACTCAGACATGTATTTGGAATTAATGAAAAATAAACTTTCACAAATAAATCAAGATATTTCATTAGATATAGAGCCACCGATGACAGGAAACAATCAACAGGTTAAGCTTTGAGAACCGGTAAATTAAATATACCTGTAGCTAATATTTTTCTTGTACGAAAGTTGTTTTATTAATATTTTAGTTTCATATAACACGCATTTGGAGTGGTTGGTCTAAAATCGTATTGTCGACCAGGAGCTCTTGGCGCAAAACCACTGAAACCATCGTTATATCGCTAAAAGAAATAATACTCATACTGGAGGTTTTATGATATTATTTTCTGTAAAAACATTAAAAATTATTTTCTTGATTTTGTTATTAATCACCTCTACGATTACAATTGCTCAGAGTTCAAATCAAAAAAGTAAAACTGACCAGGACTATCCTGAAGTATCTTTAATTAATACTGAAAAAAGAACATTTCATTCAAATATAATAAAAAATGATTTTGAGTTACATATATCTCTTCCCTTCAGTTATTCTGCTAGTGATACAACATATCCTGTGCTGTTCAGTTTAGATGCAAATGTAAAATTCGCAATGGTTAGTACTATCGTTAATAATTTAGGGACTCTTACAAAAGAAATTCCTGAAATTGTAGTCGTCGGTATTGCCTATCCTTTAAAAGGTTTGGAAGATTGGGTAATTGGGCGAAATCGCGATCTTACACCTACTAAAGTTGCGGAAACAGAAGAATATTGGATAAAACGGTTATCACGACTTACTGGCAGGAATGATATTGACGTCACAACTGGCGGTGCTGATAATTTTATAGCATTTATTCAAGATGAACTTATTCCTTTTATTGAACTAAATTATCGCGTTTCAACTACAGATAGAACATTACATGGCACTTCATTAGGCGGACTGTTTACTCTTTATACACTTTTAAAAAGCCCAGAAATATTTAATCGATATTTTGCGAGCAGCCCTTCTATAGATTGGGATGAGTCATTTATGTTTCAATTGGAAAATGATTTTGCTTTATCTCATAAAGATTTACCAGTTAAATTGTTCATGTGTGTAGGCGGTCTGGAAAGTGAATATTATTTAACCAATACAAAAAAGATGGATGAACTTCTAAGTTCAAGAAATTATCCAAATTTTAAAATAGAAACGCATGTTTTCGAAAATGAAACACACGGTACAACTGTTTCTGCTTCAATGGGGAGAGGATTAAAAATACTATTTAACAAGTAGAGATTTGACGATTAAAACAGTATAACCAAAGTTAGCAAAGGACACGCCTGTGACGTTTCGTGCTTTCAATTCAGTTCTGCTTTGGACGGTTGCTGCCGTCCGGGACGCGCTCCTTTTAGAGCGGAAAAGTGCCAAACCGCTGGAAGCATTTTCAACGCGGCATTTGGACAGAACCGATTAGGCGCGCCTTTGAAACTCACGTTATGCTGCTTAATCAAATAATAGATTGAAACTTCATATCAATATTTTCTACTTTTTTAAATTTAAATTTTTTAATATGAATAAAGTAAATAGTGAGGTTGAAAATGTTCAGACAAAGACTTGCCATGATTTTATTTTTACTATCAGTTTGCGTGTATCAGATACATGCACAAACAAGTACCATTCTGGTTGATTTCGGAAGCAATCCATCAGCGGCACCGTGGATAAATCTTTCAGCTCAGCGCACCGGCATTATACAGAATTTGACCGACTCCCTCGGTATCCCAACCAATATGAGCTTGGAAGTCTTTGATGCGTTCAACGGCATCAACACCAATGGTACACAAAATCCCGATCCTTCTTTAGGCATACCCAATACGGCTTCCGGCGACAGCTTTTTTGGCAATACCGTCACTTTTTCGGGCAGCATTGAGGCTACGGGAGGTATCCGGTTATCCAATCTGGATACTGAAAAAGAGTATACCCTAACAGTATTCGCCTCGCGTGACGCCTCGGATAACCGGGAAACCCGGTACATCTGTACAGGCGCAATGCAGGATACGGCTTATCTGAATGTAGCGAGCAATACAAGCTCCGTGGTCACCTTTTCGGATTATCCAACCACCGGGGGAACCCTTGAGATTGTGGCCTCACCCGGTCCTAACAATAACAATTCTTACGGATTTTTTTATCTGGGTGCGCTGATTATTGAGTATCAGTCAGATCCCTATCCGAACCCGGAATTGCAAATGGTTCACCCCAATGGCGGAGAGTTTTGGCAGGTTGGGAAAAATGTAGAAATTGAGTGGAATAGTACGACCCGCAGTCCGGCGACTCTGGATTATTCGACTGATGACGGCTCCAATTGGACGCACATTGGAACCTTTCCGCCATTTCAGAAATCCTACGATTGGCCCATACCGGATACCCCTTCAGAGCAATGTCTTGTTCGTGTGACCTCAGATACACTTATTGACCAGAGTGATAATAGCTTTGAAATATCTTCCGAAATTGGTTCCTGCTCTATGGTTGTTTTAGGATCATCAACTGCGGAAGGCACAGGTGCTTCCATACCTGATAGTGCCTGGGTTTATAGATTCCGAAATGCTGTCTACTTGAATAACACAAGACATGAGGTCATTAATCTGGCTAAAGGAGGTTATTCGACGTATCAACTTCTGCCCGATGGGAGCACTTCCGGTGCAAGCGTAGGAATAGCAGTTGATACAGAACGAAATATCACCAAGGCTTTGTCTCTGAATCCCACGGGAATTATTATCAATTTACCATCCAATGATGCGGCCAGTAACTATCCGGTAGAAGACCAACTGGCTAATTTTGAAGTCATGGTCAGTGAAGCCGAAGCACAAGGAGTACCCGTGTGGATTTGTACGACACAACCGAGAAATTTTACAAATTCCGGACAAATTCAAATACAAAAAGATGTCCGGGATTCCATCTTTGCTATTTATGGCGATTATGCGATTGATTTCTGGAATGGTCTTGCTGAACCAAATGGATACATCCTTGATGTATTTGATTCGGGAGACGGCACCCATCTCAATGACCAGGGCCACCGGTTTTTGTATCAAAGGGTGATGGAAAAGGTGGATATGGATAGCATTTGTGTCAGTATGACAAGTGTGCATAAGCTGTCATCACAACCAAGCGAAGTGCAAGTCAGTTTGTATCCAAATCCATTTAATCTTAGCACAAAACTTGAATTTATTCTACCTGTTGCGGGGGAAGTTGAGATTGTAATATACAACATTATGGGTCAGGAAATAAAGAGCCTAGTAAATAGAGATTTTACAATAGGACCACATGAAGTAGTTTGGGATGGAACAGATAATAATAAAAGAAACGTTAATAGTGGCACATACATTTTTCGCATAAAAGCTGGAGAGTATTTAAAAATTAAGAAAGGATTAATTATTAAATAGTATCATATGACTTCGATTATAGCACATACACTTAATACCGCATAACAAGCAAATGCACCTGACGCGGAACCGTGCCCTTTTTCAAGTGAGTCTCTCGCACTCAGGGGTCGACTGCATCCGCCTGCGCGGGTGATTTAATTGTTATTGAACTACATTAAGCAACTTTATAAGGAAAAGAAATGTTATATAAAATCCAAAAAAAAGACATCCCCAAAGCAAGCGCCGTGCTAGCAAACGCTTTTCAACATGATCCGCTCTGGCTCAAGTTCTTTGAAGACGAGCCGAATATTGATCAAAAATTCCATTTCTTTTTCGAAATTCCGGTCAGATACTGTTACAAATTCGGCGAGGTATACGCTAGCTCAGAGAACCTCGAAGGCATCGCCGCTTGGGCGCCCGGTGATTTATCTTACATGACCGTATGGCGTATGATACAAAGCGGTTCATTTTTCGCTGGAATGAAACTCGGAGCCAAAGCCGGCAGGAAAATGGAAACTGTTTTTAAACCCATGGAAGAAGATCGAAAGAAGAACATGGAGGGTAAGTCTTTCATCTACCTTCTGGTCATCGGTGTAGCCACTGACCTTCAAGGAAAGGGATTCGGAGGAAATTTACTGCGTGCTCTAATAGACAAATGCGATAAATCCGGTGTTCATCTCTACCTTGAAACAGAAACCGAACAGAATGTGAAATGGTACGAAGAATTCGGATTCAAGTTAATAAATAAAATTACTCTGCCCATTGTCAATCATCCCATGTGGGAAATGGTTAAAGAACCGGGATCTTGATCCTTTTATTGTAAAAAATCGGATAACCTGAAAATTGAAAACCTCCCAAAAGTAGACCACCTTTGGGAGGTTTATTTTATTAGAATAGATAAAACCTATCGCATCAGCACCATCTTCTTGCTGATTCTCTGATCTCCCGCCTCAATACGGAAGAAATAGACACCCGAAGCCACTTCGGAACCATTGGAATCCTGGCTGTCCCAGATCACTTCATAGGGGCCTGCTTCAAGCTTCTGATTCAAAAGTGTCGAGATTTCCCGGCCAAGCACATCAAAGACCTTGATCGTGACTTCATTGGCGTTTGGCAGACGGAACTGAATCATCGTAACTGGATTAAACGGATTTGGATAATTTTGCGCCACTATAAATCCATCGGGAAGCTGATCTTCAGACAATGGTTTCACTGAATTATCAGGCAACTCACTACTTGCGACTGTGGCATGAATATCTATATTTGGATGCCCCATAGATTGCACCTGATTTGAATTGGCCCCAACCGCTTCTTCCTTATAATAATTGTATGAGATCAGGTATTTATTCAGGTAAGAACCATGTCTCACTGATGGATACTCATGCGCGCCTTCATCAGCAGTAGGATCCACTGCCATCGGAATGTTGGTTTGTTTATCCTGAAGAACATTACCATTCTCATCAAGGAAGACCAGCGCAGAATCTTCGGGATTAATAGTAATACGCTGTGCGTAGATATCCGCAAGATCCCAGTAATCATACGCATTCCGCCAATCATTCCATGCAATCAGGAACTCATCATCGTTTAGACCAAAACCAATGCCATTATAACTCTGGGGATCTGGTCTGCGGCACACCTCAATATTCGGCCACGTGATCCAGTGCATGGTCGTATCCGGCCAGTTGCCCTGCTCATCAAGTAGTGCCACAGTGGCATTGGTAGTATCGGATTCGGGAATCCATTTCAGGTTCAAACGGCGTGCCGTTGAATCTGGGAAATAAGCCAGTCTCTGACAATAAATA
>JABMRT010000133.1 GCA_013202295.1 Candidatus Zhuqueibacterota bacterium | reverse complement strand
TGTAAGGCAGGCGCTCTGAACCAACTGAGCTAATCGCCCTTATACTTACTTATTGTATTTATTATTCTTTCAGTCTACCTCATCACTTGTCGCAATTAAAACTTGTCCGCCGGAGTCCGTTTCTACGGACGGAGGTGGAAGCTAATCGCCCAAGATTATTACTATTGCGCGGATTTCTTTTTTCTATATAAAATAGAAACAGGGAAAATCACACAATAAGCAAGAACAAGCAAGATAGGCGCTAATGTGAGCGACCAAAAGCTGTCCCATGGACCGATAGAAAGAGCAATATATCCAACAACAAGTGTTAGAATACCCGCTCCAAAATAAATATAATTTTGTTTTGTAAAGGGCAAGGCCGTACCTTGATCCCTTTTCTTCATTCTTCCGGTCTTTTCTGTTTTAGCCATCTTATCTCTCCTGTTTCAAGCGTCGAATAATATATAAAAGAGCTGTCAATTTGTCAAGTGAAAGATCAATGATACAAGATATAATTGGAAGGATTGATGCAAATCCTGTCATCTACATTGTTTGTTTTTCTTCCCAATCATGATCAGAATCGTAATCAGTGAATAAATGAGAATCGCTTGCAAGACAATGATCCAGCTGGCGACGACCGGAGCATAAGGGAGCAGGAGTGCCATAACTCCGACACATAAACCCAGCACATAAATGAATATCACAGCTTGGCGATGGGATAAGCCAATCTCAACCAGACGATGTGAAAAGTGCCGTTTATCCCCGATAAATAGGGGGCGTCCCTCGCGCCAGCGGATAAACATCACAGAGAATGTATCGAACAATGGGATGCTCAGCACCAGCACTGGAATCAAAATCGGCAGCATGGATTGACTGCGATCCACCACGTATGAGCCGGTAGTCGTCAACGCACCGAAAAGATAGCCGATGAACAGACTTCCGCTATCCCCCATGAATAATTTAGACGGATTAAAATTATAGCGAAGGAATCCCAGACAGGCACCAGCCAATCCGGCGAGCAGAAGCGCGAAGAACACCTGCCCTTGAATGACCGCTAGAATAAAAAGGATCCCCGCGCTGATAATGGCCACACCTGCTGTCAGACCATCCATATTGTCAAGCAGATTAAAGCTATTCGCGATACCCACAATCCATATAGTGGTTACGATGACATCAAGGAGTTTTCCCGGCATAAACTCGACACGAACTCCAAACAGGGCAACCAGTAGCACAATAAGTATTTGGATCGGAAACTTGGATTTGTATGTGAGTTTCCCTTTAAAGATATCATCCACCAGACCCAGAAGATGGATTCCCAAGCCACCGAGGAGTACGATCAACAGCTGCGGCCAAACTCCGGCAAGCCTTACGTGGAATGAGGACAATGCGGGAAGATTGGATTGTATCCATCCAAGCTGAAACAGAATCAGATATACAGCCAGATTAAGACCAATCACGCTGATAAAACTGGTGAAAATCGCCACTCCACCGAGTAGCGGCTTTGTTTCATGATGTACCTTTCTGTCACCAGGCTGGTCCACAACCCCTGACTTTCTCGCCAACCGGATGATTTGGGGAACGAGAATCCATGAAATCAAGGTGGTTTCAACAAAAACAATCAGATATAAAAACCAGCGCATGTTTATCCTTAATTAGTATCAGTGATACTATCAATAAAGCAATTTTCTAGTGCATCCGCAAATCTTTTTCGGGAATAATGCCGATGGACAAATTCCCGTCCATTCTCCCCCATCTTTTCGCCCAGTTTGGGGTCGGTTTTCAACTTCAGGATTGCATCCCGCAATGCTTGAACATTTTCAGGTTCAACCAACAGCCCCGCTTTCGCACGATCCAGGATGGCTTCGGCTTCGCCCTGTACGCATAACAGAACGGGTATGGCGCATGCCATGTAGGAGAACATCTTCACAGGCAGTGTGCCGCGACAAAAATCCATCTTCTTGGTTGTGACCAAACCGGCATCAGCGTTTTGAATGTATTTGGGTAAATCCTCTTCCTGCTGGCCCGGCAGAAATACCACGTTGGTGATTTTCAAGGAATAGGCCTTGTTCATAATATCTTGTTTTTTCACACCATCCCCGATAAAGAGAAAGGTCACCCCTTGGTCTTGGAGAATATATGCCACATCCATCACAAATTCCAAACCATGCATCAATCCGTGCAATCCGGTGTAAACAACCAGAAAAGTATCGGGATTGATTCCCAATGATTTGAGAAGTTTTGGATCACGAGTTCCAGGTCGATACAGCTTGGTATTTGCGCCATTTGGAATCATGTGAATTTTATCGAGCGGAACGCCTCGATCTTGCAGACGGTTTGAGATCCCCTGGGTAACCCCGATCAAAGCAATCGCATTTTGATATAGTGATAACTCCAGCTTTTCGGACAAACGGATGATTCGTTTATTTTTTAACTCGCCGAGAACCACAGCCGATTCCGGCCACAGATCGCGGACTTCCATAAAGTAAAGGCAGCGCTTAATTCCGGCGATAAATCGCCCGGCCGTCGCGACAAAAAGAGGTGGCGATGTGGCAAAAACCAGATCATATTCTTTTCTGAGCACCATCCCTGTGATCATGGAGGAAATCATATAGCTGATGTAAAACGCAATCCGGGTGAGGAAATTTTTCTTGGGGCTCGCTGCTACCCAGACACGCAGCACATCCACACCCAATTCAGCGGATCGTGTGAATATTTTTCCCTTGTAAAACTTCGGAATAATCCCGATAGGATGATTCGGAAATTCGGTCAGCACAGTAACCGAATGTCCGTTTTGAACGAGACGAGTCGCCATTTCAAACGCACGTGTCTGTGTCGCGCCGATTTCGGGCGGG
The DNA here is from genome assembly GCA_013202295.1 of Candidatus Zhuqueibacterota bacterium. Lineage (GTDB taxonomy): Bacteria > Zhuqueibacterota > QNDG01 > QNDG01 > JABMRT01 > JABMRT01. The sequence goes on along the minus strand of JABMRT010000133.1, from coordinate 25,006 downwards.
TAATATTGAGACAGGTAAAGGATGTTTAAATGCTTGGTCATGATCAGAACAAATCCCGGATTAAGGTTTACAAACCACTAGCTGAAGCACAGCTTGTCTTACATCCTCAAGCGTGTTGGCTTTATTCACAGCCAGCCGAGGGAGAAGCACATCCACATCTTCGGTCAGGTCTTTTGCGATAAATCTGTGCATCCACTTTCGAATAGATGTCGGGATAAATCGGCGCACTTTATAGCGGTCCGTTTTCACCACCGAATAAAAAGCCTTCATTTCATCGAGTATGCCTTTTCGCTGATACGCAAACTCAATCTGTGAAAAGTGGGTGGACAAATAAGTATTCAGCGTATCCACATCCACCTCATTCACATGATCAACAGTTTGGGTGATTTGTGTGTGAATTGGCCGATTCGGTGTGGAAAGGATCAGCACTCCGTCCGGTTTCAGAATGCGTTTCATCTCTCTAAGGAACGGATGAGCCAACTCTTCAGGAAGATGTTCAAAGGTCTCGATGGAAACCACACAATCGAAATGATTATCCGGAAATTCTGTTTCAGTGACATCCATGATCTCAAAGGTTGTGCTCTCACTTTGATAATTCAGCTGCGCGTATTGAATGCGTTCATCCGAAAGATCTATGCCTGTCACTTGTGCAGCGGATTGTGCGAGAATCGAACTGCCATACCCGAATCCGCAAGCGGCGTCGAGCACGTACCTCCCCTTGCAATAGGACAATGCGTACAGGTAAAGCGACACATAGCAAGCGTATGAATAATTGTTCTGATAAATACCCGTATCTGGTTGAAGCGATTTGATAAAACGAACCGCCTTATCGTTTAAGTGTTGGATGTCAAGCTCTTGTAGCATGCCAGCAGTTTCCTCTCTTCCAATTTCCAGTTGTAAGTTTCACGAACAGCGGCTCTGCCCCGTTCCCCCATCTCTTTCCGCTTCTTGTCATCCTGAAGAAGATGTTGGATGATTTCGGTCGTGTGTACCACATCAAGAGGATCCACAACCACACCGCTGCCGGTTTCGTGGACGATACGTTTCCACATGGGGAAGTCTGACACCACCACCGGCTTGCTCATCATCATGTACTCGAACATCTTCGTGGGTAACGACCCCACATAATTCGCATCCGGATGCAGCAGTGCCAGCCCGATATCTGATTCCTGAATGTGGCTGAAAATTTCGGTATGAGAAATTTGACCCAAAATCTGTATGTGGGGTTCCAGTTGATGTTTCTGGATATAACTTCGAACCTTCTCTTCTAAAGTCGCTGGATAAAAGGGACCGATTAAACGCAATTGAATCGTTGGGATATCGGCTTTCAAATTTTGAAGGATCTCCAACATTTGAAAAATACCCCGGATTTCTCGAATCGCGCCCACATAAATGAAAGTTGGATTATGTACAGTTGGCTCGGATGTGTCGTCATTACTGAGGATTGGATAATTCCGGATCACGATTTTTTTAGATCCGAATTTATCCGCGTAAGAATCTTCCGCCAGGATGATGTTGTCAAAGAAAGGTTCCGAGAGTTTCTCCAGCGTGTTTAATCCAGTCGCGATCAACCGTCTGAGAATCGGATGAATCCACGCTTTGCCGAGCGCATGTTTTTGAATATCCTCATGTACATCATATATGACACGCTTGTGCAGTAAAAGTTTAATCAGCGCACCAACCCAGAGCAATTCGGGATCATGAAAGTGATAAATTCTTGCGTCCACTTCGGCCGCCTTACGAAAAGCACGGCAGCCATGGATCAACCGGGCGAATACTATAATGCGGGATTTGTTAATGGGGACCAAGTGAACGCCATGCACAGTTTCTTCGCGTTCACACCCTGCGATCAAATACACCTCATAGCCATTCCGGGCCAAGCTTAGGCACTCCTTGTGAAAAATGCGCACATCAAACGAAGGATGTACTGTGGTGATATGACAAATCCGTACGCCCATCATTCCACGTCCTCTACAACCGGGATGGCTCGTCCGTTCCGCATATTTGGATGGCTGAAGAAATAGCCACCCAGTCCCAATCCGAAGAGGATGAAGGACAACGATGTACTGATCGCGGCTCCCTCAATCCCCAGCTTGGGGATAAGCACCAGATTCAATGCTGTATTTAGAATTAGTGCGGCCAGAGGTACAATGATCGTGATGCGGGGAAATCCTTTTCCCCAGAGTGAAAAGAGCACAATCTTTCCCCCCGCCATAATCACAGTGCCGGGCAACAGATAATACAGGGATGTGGCGGCCGGCGCGAATTCCTTTTTAAAAAGAAGAATGATCAATGCCTTGCCAAATATAAAAAGGAATATTGAAAATATCAATCCCGCGCCAAGCACAAAAATCAGAACCCTGATGGATAAAGTTTGACTCGATTTGGTTGATCCGCCAGAAACTTTGGGATAAAGTATGGTTCCAGATGTGTTGGCTATTTTTTGCAGCAATTCAGAGATGAGCACAGCGATGGAATACAGGCCGGCCTGTTCCATTCCGAGAAAATAGTTTATCAGAAAAATATCCACGCGGAACAGCATGAACAAGCAAAGGTGGGACACGTTGGCCTTGATGCCGCTGGAAAGGCTCTCTTTGGCAATCGCCCATTTTGGCTGAAATTGGATGGTTTCATTTCGAATCAGCCAGAACGCGGCCAGAATGGATACCAGTCCCATGGCCATAAAATAATTTCTCAGGATCAGTGCTGGCGAATATTGCGAGGAGAAATGCAGCAGAATATTGAACATCAGATATATTGCCAATGGAAGAATCACAAGCCCGTTGAAAATGAGATAACGCTGTAATCCCAGAACCAATCCCTCGATGCTACGCACAAAAATCACGGGGAACATACTGATCACGGCCCAAAAGAGAATATTCATATTCAGACCGGGTAGCGCAGTCTGTATGATATGGGGCCCCCATATAAAAGATATAAGAAGGAGCACCGTACCGAAACCTGCTATAACCAAAAGTCCGTTTGAGAACAGTGAGGATAGTCGCCTACGATCGAGGCTTACCAGATACGTGTTGGAGCGATAAAGTCCATCACCGAGCAGCAGGGCCAAAATCGTAATCACGTTCATGGCGATGGCATATTGTCCTCTTCCTTCTAAACCCAGATAGCGGGTAATCATGATGCTATTTACAAATCCGATGAAGAGAACCGCACCTTGAGAAACGAGGCTAATGGAAAATATCTTTCTGAAACGCAATCTATTTCAATTCCTTTGATTTCATAACTTGACCCGCTGCGATGCCCAAGCCGACTACAGCCCACAACAATGTGACCGGTTCCGCATCGCCGAATGTCCAGTCAAAAAGACCATTGACCCAGAATGCAGTGAGCATGGCGATTACACCCAATGAGAGTGCGGAGAGAAAATAATCATCCTTGGGTATGGATTTAAGAATTCGGACATTCGTTCTGAAAAGTTGAAATACAAGAAAGAGTCCTGCGATCAAACCCATAACACCGAAACAAACCAGAAACATCACATAATTATTGTGAAAATGACCGATTTGATAGGCCTGATAACTCAGATCCGCTCCGGGAGGCGCGTATTCACGATGCACTTCGAGCAGATCAATCCAGCCGACGCCCGTGATGGGATGATCTTTAAAAATCTCAATCGCATTTCTCCACTGTGTAAACCGCACTTGTGTCGATCCAACTGAAAGATCCGTGATACTGAGTATACGATGCTGAATCATCGGAGGAGCGAGCAGAAAAACAAGGACTACCAAAATCAATCCCGCGAAAAAGATTTTTTTACTTTTCAGAAGGGAAAGGACGATTATACCTGCTATAAATCCTATCCAGGATCCCCGGACATACGAAAATATCATACTGATCAACTGGATGATAAACGCGCCCAGATAAAACCAGCGTTTTTTGTTTTTAACGCCGAACAGAAAGAGACTCGCAGTAATCAAGGTGAAAATAGCCGAAAGTGCGCCCCAGGTCATGGTGGTGGATTGCAGCCCCATCACACGTTTCCCATCCCCTATATCCGTCATCAGAATGCCAAAAAAAGCCATCACAGTGGCCGTGATCACGAGTGTATCAGCGGCAATACGAATTTGCTTGACTGTTCTCAGATTGAATGCGACCAGATACAATGCAAGAATGAGCAATAAATTTTTGAAATGCTTTAGGCTTTGCGCGATATCCGAGGAGAAGAACGTGGATAGAAAATAAGCCAGGATAAAGAACAGAAATGCCCAATCCAGCGAAGTATGGTGGAAATACCATTTTCTATTCAGCAGGACTTTCAAGATCGAAAGCACAAATACAAAGCCCAAAGAAATTTGTGTGCCTGCAATCGAGATCACAGAAAACGCAAAAAAGATATATGTAAATATGGGGATAATTTTATCCAGCGTGTACGATAATGATTGCCTATCCAAGGAGCCTCCAATTCTGATAAAATAACAAGTTAAAGATTAAAGAATTGGGAGCATTTTTGCAAGGAAAAAAGATTTTCTTCGAGCAGGAAAACTACATGGTGAGCGGATGATTCTTATTCTATACAAACATCCCTGGCATCCCGCCTGGGCTGGACGCCGGGGATATCTATTAAGTTATGAATACAATAATTAGAATTTTATTGTTCTTTCCTAACCGTGATGCCCCAATAAACCGGATCTTCCGGTGGATCTGTATTCCAGTCTTCATAGCTGTGTGAACCGTCAGATTCATAGTACACTGTATAGGCCCCGGCAGGAAGTATCAAAACCTCATTAATTTTTCGGTTCTTTTTTGCACCACCGGCATTCTTGGTGTTTCTGAAACGCATACGCCATACAGCTTTACCCGATTCATCCTCGATCCAGCCATAATCATACATCTCCCCATCCGATCCTTCACCAAGAGCGATAATACGGACTTTTGTGGTTTCATCTAAATTCAGCTCATCTTCGAAATGTTCGTCATCTCCCGCCCGAATAAATTGGACAAGTATATCGTCTTTCATTATGTTGGATTCTGTGTTAATCCAGTCCGGCTGAAAATCCGGGCTGGCCGACCAGAGACTGATTCCCCAGGCCTGCGGATTAAAGGGCGGAGAAGCGTTCCACTCGGGATAAGCGTGAGAGTCATCGGTAACATAATAGACTTCATATGTTCCGGGGTCAAGTTGCAGGATTTCCTGAGCCATCTGGTTTTTTTCATCCCCTCCGGCATGTACACAGTTCTTGGGATTGAGCTGCCAGACTTTCTGACGGGTTTTCGAGTTTAGAATCCAGCCATAGTCATCAAAATGTTTCTTTCGGCTCATTTCTCCCATACAGAGAATCCGTACCTGCAAAGGATGATTCACCATAAATTGTTCATGTAAATCCGCATGATTTCCTGCTCGCGTCATATTTACAATTTGATTCTCCGATTCATTGGGTTTAAAGGTGGAAATAGTCCGGTCATTTTCTGTAAAGATTGTGACACCCCAATAATGTGGATCATATGGCATGAGACGGTTCCAACTTCCGAAAGCATGGGATCCATCAGTGACATAATAGAGAACATATCGTCCTGCAGGTAGATAGAGAATTTGATCTGTGATTCGATTCTTGTTTGCACCACCGGCCCAATCCGTTTTTTGATAGGTCATTTCCCAAAGCGTTTCATAAGAATCTGCATCAACCAACCAGCCATAATCTGCCATACCATCACGCATACCCTCACCAATCGCGTAAACGCGTATATCCTGTTCCTCGGACAATTCAAATCCAATCTGCTCATATTCACCATCACCCATCAGAGCAAGTGAAACATTTTGCTGTCTCTGTTGTCCTGAGTCCACTACTCGAATTGAATAGTAATCATCCGGATCGGCTGACAGTCTTAATCCCCATTTTTTTGCCGCCTGATTCCAGCTTCGGCTTGGATTCTTGCCGAACAAATCTGAAATGACATTGCCCATAGGTTTATGATTGTTGGCTTTATATTTTAAAGGAGAAACCGCATAATAGACTTCATAGGTTCCCGAATCAAGTTTAACAGCATTCTCAGCAGAACAATCCCAGCGGCCTCGACCTGCCTTGGCATTTTTTGAATTTAGGCTCCATACCACTTCTCGATTCTGGCTATTTAATATCCAACCTGTTGCCAAAATTTGAGAACTGGGCTTGTCCCACCCACCTCGTACCTGGATTTGAACAGTGACCGTCTCGTCAACTTGCAGTATACTTTGTTCATATGATCGGGATGAAAAATCTTCCATTTGAAGTATGATTTCATCACCAGCATACAAACCGCCGACGATTATGACGAAGAATAACAGGATTATGTTTTTCATAGGAATGTCCTTAATTCTCATTCTAATACCAATCGAATGTCCCCTTCATCCGTGGAGGCTTTGAGCATAGCGCCTCCAGAATCTCCGATCTGACCATCCATTTGTTCGCCATCATCGAAGCGCCGGATCGATAATTCTGCATCAGATTGAATACGGCCTTCATCTGTCCATAATTTAAATTGGACAGAACTGGATTGAGGCAAACTCAAATCAATGTCACCCTCATCCGTGTAAAATGAATAACGCCCATCCGATTGGGGATAAAGCTTAAAATCAATATGACCTTCATCGGTCTCAACACGGCATTGCTGAACATCAATATCGACACCTGAAATATTGCCCTCATCACATTGTATTTCGAGAGATTTCATTTGAATACTTGTACAGCGGATATCCCCTTCATCCATCACGATCTGGCACAATCCTTCCTGCTGTTGTTTGATATCAGTGAGCCATACATCTGCCTCGTCCAATTCAACGCGTATCACTTCAGACTGAATTTCAGACAAGCTCACACGTCCTTCATCTGCTGAGATGTGGACAGATCCCTTTGTTCCTGTGATGGACAAGTGACCTGAATCATGATTCAATTTAATATCAATTTTTTGAGGCACTTTAATAATAAAATCAATTTGTGTATCGCGCCATCTTTTTTCTTTCCAGAAGTCTTTATCCAAAACATCGAGGAGTCCAGCATTCCATGATCTTGGATCACTCATTTCACGAATGACAATCCGATTATTACTCTCAATAATTTCCACTTGCAAATCATCCAGTCGTTTTTCTGCTTTTTTTGCATTGGATCCCCAAGCATGATAAGTCATCTCAATCAGGATCAATTCCTGGTCCCATGCATCAATCTGGATTTCTCCATCATCTGACATAATTGTGAGCACACCCTCCAGACTGAACGGGATAGACTTCTTTTCAACTCGAGTGGCTTCTTCAGCAAAAACGGAAGTCATCAGACACAAACAGATCAGAGTGGTTAAATTGAATTTTAAATAGGTACACATGACCGTCCCCAATAATTAGATTTAATGGATCATTCCCGATCTATCTGTAGTTCACCCAGTCCTGGCGTGACTTTTATAGCAAATTTCTTTTCAGCCTCTTCATAATCGTTGCTATAATAATATCGATTCCGTTTAGAAAAATCAGAATCTATATCCTTCTCTGAGAGAAATGAAAAACTGCCACCGATTTGAAGACGCGTCCCCACATCCGCGGGTAGAATAATCAAAGCCTCGCCAATATCCATATCTACACGAGCCTGACTTTTCTGGATGAGATCACCGGTGAAATCCACCTCAAGCTCTCCAATCCCGCCATTTATGTCTGCTTTCTCAAAATGGGCATTGCCCAGACTGCCAAATCGCGCTTCACCGGCTCTTAGATCCACATCAAAAAATACCATGGTAGTCGGATTGGGTTCATCAAAACTCACATCCACCTCACCCGCCCAATTGCTCAAGTGAAATTCAGTAATGCGCAGACCACCCAGATACTGGGTCATCTCTCCCGCCTTTAAACGGACATCCATCTTAATATCAACGGTGGAAGGCAGAAGCACTTTTATCACTGCGGGACTACCGTTATTCTCATCAGACCATTTGGACCACGTATGCCATCCTTTTCCACTCACAGAAATCTTCAGACGATTCCGTTTGGGATCAAACTCAAGCTTTGACTTAAACTTTTCGGCCATGTATTCCAAATTTACAGAGCCCTTTTCTGGAACGGATGATTTCTCAATGGTCACCTCTCCTGCATCCACTCGGATGAGTACTTCCAAAGGCTTCCCTGATATAGCCTCAAACTCAATATCTTCTATTGCATATTCGGCAGATTGGGCAAGCACCATACCGGATAACAATCCAAGCACTAACAAACTCAATATTAGTTTTATTTTCATTTCATTCTCCTTCTCATCCTGCATACGAAAAAATCGATAATATGTTCATTGACTAAAACGGACGATTCAACCGAAACCAGAACATGAAGGGTTTGACGCTTGTATCGGTTCTTCTTGCAATCTCTACGCGCATATTCCCTCCCCGATTGGATAAAGCCAATCCGACATCACTTTTAAAATCACCATAATCTAAATCTTCAAATCCCTCAGTCCAGTCCAGGTTCTCATCGACATTTTCAACCCATCCGGCATCGGCGAATAGAATAATGTAGAAATGTTCAAGGATTCCCAGGTCAATCTCATCTGGCAAATCCTGTCGGCTAAGGCGGTATTCGATTTGTCCCAGCACCATTCGGTTTCCTCCGGATTGATCAGGGCCGCCGGGAAATGCTTTGTATTGAAACGCCCGTAAAGTACTCAGACCGCCCAAATGATAACTGCGCTGCCAGGGCAAATGTCCCCAGGCGGATCCTGCACGAAGCCGAATATCCAGACCATCCTGATATCCGAGAGGCTGGAACCTTCGGAGATCAACCAGCAAGCGATCAAATGTAAAATCGCCCCGCAAATCATTACCTGCATGTTCTCCCTCGATCTGCACATACCATCCCTGTTTCGTTTTACGTTTGCTGTTTCGCGTATCCAGAACGAGTTTGGCACTCAAGCTGTACAGCTCTCCTTCATCCATAATTGGATTTGGCCGGAATTGCTTTTTTCCGCCAAAAATAGACCAGTTCGTATTTTTCTCAACAGATTTAAACTGATCCACATTATAAGCAGCCGTCATGGTTACTGCCTCAGTAATATTTTGCATCAAATATCCACTGCCACCTTCCCGCAAATAGAAATCCTGGAAATCTTCTTTCAAGACCACTGCAGCAAGTGAATTCTCCTCGTCCTGAATAATCCATCGATCAGGTGTATCAATCATACGATGGTATTCGCCTCCGAAACCGAAACGATACGTATCAAACAAACCCTTCTCAAGCCCTGCCATGTATTGAAATTCTTTAGCAGCAAACGCATATCCCCAGTGACCGTAGATAAAAGGACGATTCGAATCACGTGAACGCCAATACTCTTTCTTGATACGCATTCCCGCCATCAGACCTTCAACCCGATTATATCGGATCATCAGTCCCGTACGGTCTCCATCGACCCACTCATCCACGTCACTATCCCAATCAGCATCCCATTCCTCATCCCACTCATCCCCATCTTCTTCCCAATCATCCCCCCAACTGGATGTCGTAAGATTAGCTCGAAATCCTTTTTCGGAATTTGATTGGGGTGTTGCACCATGGGCATTCGAAAAGAAAAAGAATCCCATCAGGATGACCAGAATTAATGTGGCCCCAATGAGAAAAAATACTTGTTTTAATATTATGGATTTCATGTTCGCCTCCCGGACAGGTTGATGAATTTTAATGGATCACCATGGAAATATGCAAGCCGTATGCCAACGCCTATTGGACATCATATTATGGCCCATCAATATACTGTTATTATAAGACATATCAGAAGAATCAGAATTTCTTGATTGGAAAGTTTTTTAGAAGTTTTGTTGGATTTTGACACAGGTCAGATTGACACAGTGTGTGGCATAGCAGCAATGCTAATGGATGTCATATTGCGTTAGTTTGCGATGCAGGTTGGAACGGTCCATGTGCAGGCGCCGTGCCATTTCTGAGATATTCCCATTTGTATCATGATGCATGCAGGATAGCAATTCTTTTTCAAACCGCTGCACTTGATCGCGGAAAGGCTCGTCTGAATGATTTTTTAAACTTTGGTTGGATGAAACTTGAAGGATCTGCCTTGGCAGTAAAGCGCTGATATCAGATTGAAGAATGCGATCTCCATCGTGCAGGATGATAAGCCGCTCAATAAAATTCCGAAGCTCACGCACATTGCCTGGCCAGGTGTAGGATTGGAGCATTTCAAGAACACCGGAATCAAACTGTTTCATCCCCTTGCCCGTTCGCTCTCCAAACCATTGCAGAAAATACGTGGCAAGCAAGGGGATATCTGCCTTCCGTTCACGGAGTGAAATCACATGAATGGGAATCACATTGAGCCTATAATAGAGATCCTCACGAAAGCTGCCCTCTGATATTCTCTGCTCCAAATTCTTGTTTGTTGCCGCGATAATGCGGACATCAAAGTGATAGGGCGTATTTCCACCCACTCGGACCGCTTCATTCTCTTGAAGAACACGGAGAAGCTTGGCTTGCACATCAAGGCTCATATCGCCTATTTCATCCAGGAATAGCGTGCCGCCATCGGCATTCTCAAATCGACCCGATTTATTTTGGACGGCCCCTGTGAAGGCCCCTTTCTCATGGCCGAACAGTTCGCTCTCAACCAACTCTCTGGGAATGGCCGCGCAATTGAGCGAAATGAAAAATTGATCATGTCTGGAACTTCCGGCATGAATCGCACGCGCAACCAGCTCCTTGCCTGTTCCATTTTCTCCTGATATCAGAACACGTCCTTCGGAGGGAGCGGCTTTTGCGATCAACGCCTTCAACTGCTGCATGGGCTTTGATTCACCAATCAGTTCATCTGAGGTTCCGACAAGCTCCTGTAAAGAAGCAACCTGACGTTTTAATTCCTTCTGTTCTTCAAGATGCCGCAATTCGATAAGAAGCTTTTCAGGGTTGATCGGTTTTTCAAAAAAATTATGCGCGCCGAGTCGTGTAGCTTGAATTGCTGTGGCTATCCGGGAATGACCGGACATCATGAGCACATCTGCCTGTGAAACCTTCTGGCGTATCTTTGCAAGCAGTTCAAGACCATCCATGCCGGGAAGCATCACATCGAACAGGAACACATCCCAATTGTATAAGTCGGATCTATTTAATGCATCTTCACCATTGCTGCAACTTTCAACATGATATCCTTCATCATCAAGGAGTTCAGCCAATGACTTGCGAATTCTTGCATCGTCGTCAACAATGAATATTTTCATCATGAATCGATTCTTCCCATGGCCTGATCAATCCGAAAAAGATCCTGAGGAGCTCCCCTGACCTGAATGACCGTCACATCCTCTTCATAATTTTGATCAAGGACATGCGTATTCTCATGAATCATCGAGATCAAACGTCCATTATGATTTGGAACACGAAATGTCTTTTCAATTTCTTTGTTCTGAAGTTCTGTCTGAATGGTCTGCTTGAGCTGTTCCAGACCAATTCCCTTCAAAGCGGATACAAACACCGCGTTCGGGAACTTCTCCTTTAAATCCACAATCATCTTTCGATTTTTAAGCAGATCGATTTTATTAAACACATAGATGCTTGGCTTCTCATCCAGGTCCAGATCACAAAGCACCTGTTGAACCGTACCGATATGTTCTTCATAATTTGAGTGGCTGAGGTCCGTCACATGCAACAGGATATCCGCATCTGCGGATTCTTCAAGCGTACTGCGGAACGACGCCACGAGATGATGCGGTAGTTTGCGAATAAATCCAACCGTATCAATAATGAGTACTTCTTGATCATCGCTGAGAACCGCGGTCCGGATTGTGGCATCCAGCGTGGCGAACAGGCGATCTTCAACCAGCAATTGCGTATTGGCAAACAAGTTCATCAAGCTGGATTTACCGGCGTTTGTATATCCAACCAGAGCGATTTTTTTAATGCCCTGACGCTTCTTGCGGCGTACTGAACGCTGAACCTCAATGCGCTTCAAACTGTCTTCAAGACGGTTGATTCGTTTGCGAATTAGTCGGCGGTCAACCTCAAGCTGGGTTTCACCGGGGCCTCTTGTACCGATTCCGCCCTCCTGACGCGAAAGATGTTTCCACTGACGAGTCAGACGCGGATAATAATATTTCAATTGAGCCAGCTCAACCTGAATTTGCGATTCGTGACTTCGGGCATGATACGCGAAAATATCCAGAATCAATCCGCTGCGGTCTATCACTTTCTTCTTGATCTCATGTTCCAGATTCTTAACCTGAACCGGAGTGAGATCCTCATCAAATATCACCAGGTCTGCCTGTTCGCTTTCCGCGAGATGGGCCACTTCCTTGACCTTGCCGGATCCAATCATTGTGGCTGGATCAGCTGACCGCCGGTCCTGCATTATGACCGCGATCACATCCGCGCCAGCCGTATCCGCAAGCAAGACAAGTTCATCAAGGCTTTCTTCAACCTGTCTTTTCTGCGTGCCTGACATAACCATACCCACAGCAATAGCGCGTTCTTTTTTATTTTCTTTCTGAATCGTGTAAATCGTTTGGCTCCTCAATTTCACTTGATTGGATCATAGGTGTTATATGGTTTTTCGGATCATTCTGTTTCCCTACGCGTGGTTTTTCTTACAAAGTGCCTTGCAAGAATCAGCTCGGCCATAAGCATCACAATTGCAAGAATCAACATCTCTCGCCAGATTTCCCGGCCGGATCGATGCTGCTCTATCACTTTTTCTAAATCTTGATTTTGACGGATGATGGTAATTGGGTAATCGGAGAATATTGACTTTAATTTGGATTCATCGATTGATCTACAATCTGATTCTGCGGGATCAGTATGAACAATCCGCATCGCCACGGTTTCTCCATCGGATTGGATGCGGTACACACCGGGCAGATCTGTGTTCTTGTATTCCAGAATTGCCGTATTCTCTCTTGGTATCGGAATGATCTCATCAATCTGCTCATCAGGCCGGACAATGGTAAAAGCCGCAAGAAGCTTGTTTAATTGAACAATCTCTATCAATGGATCATCAATCCGCAAAGGTTCTGATTCAGTTTTCATCGGGGTGGATAGATAGACGGCGCTTCTGTAAATAAACGGAGTAAACAGGGATTGCAGGGAAAGGTCGGACCATTGGGCGTCCAATCCCGTGGAAAGGATGAGAACGCAGCCCTTTTGAATGTGCGTTTCAGCGATAAGAGGGACGCCATCCCGATATGCGAGAATCGGTGTCCAGGATGTGCTTCTGAACTCCGCGCGTTTGAAGATGTGTGGTAATTCCAGGTTCGGATCATCCTCTTTGAAGATATCTTTCAAAAGGGGATGTTTCCAGTCTGTGTTTTCGAGGGTCCAATACGCTTCTTGACTGGATGGATCACTTGACGCATCCTGAAATGATCCGGCGAACAACGACAGCATGAGACGTTCAGAATAATTTTTCAAATCCACATCCGAACCCAGAATGAAAAGTGCGCCCCCGCCTTGTCGGATGTGCGCCTGAAGCTGATCTGCCTCATCAATAGTAAATTGCGGATAATTACAAAACAGCAGCACATGATCTGTTTGCAGTCCCGAAGTCCAGGCCGTTCCACCGGTAAAGGATTCGACTTCAATTATGGAATAATCTTTTCTGAATGCGCGAAACGCTATTTCTGGATATTTCAAATCCTGCGGTTGCTGGCCGATGAGCCGAACGCGTATCCGCTCGGGTACTTGTAAGACAAAATCAAACCTGTTGTCCGCGGAGAGGATATCATCCTCGATCTCAATTCGTCCTTCAATCCAACCTGTTTGATTGAGATGCAATGCGAATTCAACTCGCTGCTGCGCTCCCGGCTTCATGGTAATTGTTTTTTGAGCGATGGATTTCCCTTGAATACTCACCCTCACCCAGAGATTCTGAATCTCCTGAGATCCGAAATTCTTCACATCTGCAAAAACGAGAACCGGCGCGGCCGGGTCCAGAATCTGTGAACCAAGCCCGCCATTGATAATGGCCACATTGTTATCATCGCCTGAAACGGGAAGGACAAACAACGAAACCGGCGCATCATGTGTCATTAAGCTATCTTGGAGGGATGATATGGCGGTCTTCTGCATATCCCAGATCCAGTAAATCTCTTTGGATATACGACTGGTTTGTTTCAGATTCGAGACCGCTTCGTTTAACAATTCCGGCCACTGACTCTTTCCGAATTGAAGGGGCGAATGCAGAATTTCATCATGAATGGATTCTCCAGGTTGATTCCAGACAATTTCATCTGCTGGTAAGTCATCGGACCAGACAATCGCAACATCATCCTGTGTTTTCAGATTATCCAGGACTTTCACGGCCAGGCTCTGTGCCTCCGCAAAAAAACGTCCCCGCTGCAGGCTGAGTGAACGATCTATCATCAGAAGGGCGGACACGGGCGCCTCACCCGTTTTGGCCAAAGCACCGGATTGAAGAGTCGGCCGGGCAAAGGCCAGAACCAGAAACGCAATTGCCAGACAACGTAATATCAGAATGAGAATCTGGGCAAAACGGAGTCGTCGCACTTGTTTTATTTGGAGTTCCGAAAGGAGTGTGGTACTACTGAAGTAAATTTTCTTAATCCGCTGACGGGCGAACAGATGAATCAGGATGGGTATACTGACACCGATCAATCCGAAAAGAAATGCGCTGTTTAGGAATCCAAGCATGGGATGCTTTTAATGAAGATTATCAAAAGGTTCGTTTCATTTTTGTTTGGATGGATGTTTTTCAACATCCATCTGTTTAAGTCGTGAGTCTGGTTTCAACCAGTTCACAAAGCAGGTGTCCGACTGCGATATGCCCTTCCTGAACAAGCGCGGTTCGCTCAACGGGAATCGCGATTGTGATATCGGCGAGATTGCCCATCACTCCCGGATTGGCTCCGGTGAACGCGATAATGGACATCCCTTTTGTCTTGGCCATTTCCATTGCCTTAATCACATTCTTGGAACCGCCGCTGGTGCTGATACCGATGAGGATATCACCTTGTTTTGCGAGTCCTTCGATCTGACGGGAAAAGATATTTTCAAATCCATAATCATTGCCAATAGAAGTCAATGCGGAAGTATCTGTCGTCAGCGCAATCGCAGGATAGGATTGTCGCTCCCGTTCAAATCGTCCGATCATTTCAGCAGCGATGTGCTGACTGTCCGCCGCGCTGCCGCCGTTCCCGCATAGAAAAAGGGTTTGGCCGGATTCAAGCGCCGAGCCGATCATGTCCACCGCACTGGCAATTCCATCGGTAAGCATTTCCGCCATCCTGAGTTGGATATTGGCTCGTGTTTTTAGTCCATCTTGTATTTGTTGTTTCATAGATTATCTCGTTCCAAAAGAGAAAAAGGATTTTCGTTTTTTGTCTTTGAAGGATTTTGGTTCCGACGCGGAGATCGGATCACCCTGAATGGCGGATAGCGGATTCGCCTGGAACAAGATCTGAGCCAGCTTCCTATCCCAGCGTTTCTCAACAGTGCGATACGCTTCTGAAAGCAGCATGGGGCGTTCCCGTACTTGATGGCAATCCGAAGCAATAAAATGAACCAGATTTCGATCGAGCATTTCTATGGCGAGTTTCTTGACAGGACGCCCAAAAACTCCGTCGATACTGCCCGCGTTCATCTGCAACAGGATGCCACGCTGGACAAACTCAAACAGCTTTTCGGGTTGATATAAAATTTTTGCATTTCGTTCAGGATGAACAATGATGGGGATAAAACCGTCCAGAGTCAATTGAAATAGTTTGTCATCCGCATCACTCGGCATTTCATTCATCGGAAATTCGATCATCAGATATTTTTTGTTGCCGTTGATTGTAGCAGTCTGGGACATGGGATCATACTCTGACAGAATATGCAGTTCAGATCCAAGCCATAGCTTGAAATCCAGATTGTGTTTGGCAAGCATCTCTTTCAATTGATTAAAACGATATACAAGCTTGCCTTCAAGATTATCATCCAGCTTATTCAGTACATGCGACGTGCACACCGCGCCACGAATGCCATCATTCATCCCTTGCCGAATTAGCGCAAGCGCGTCTTCCCAATCCGAAGGTCCGTCATCAACCTGCGGAAGTATGTGTGTATGTATATCAATCATCCCAGAGATCATCTGTTATCCTTTACTATGAATGGCTTCAGCAAATTTCTGAATCAGATGGTGATTTTCATCGCTCTCAAGCACATTGCCTGTCACAATGAAAGATGCCCCTGCCTTGACCTTGGCGGCCGCATCTTCTGGATTTCGGATTCCTCCGCCTACAATGAGCGGGATGGTTGCTGTCGCCCGGACCATCTGAATCATTGGTTCTGGAACGGATAATTTGGCGCCGCTTCCCGCTTCAAGATAGAGGATTTTCATGCCCAGATATTGACCGGCCAGCGCGTGGGCCACCGCAATCTCAGGTTTCTCACGCGGAAGCGGTCGGGTATTGCTCATAAATTCAGCGGCTGTGACAGTGCCCGATTCAACCAACATATACCCCATGGGAATCGTCTCAATACCCATTTTATGGACAATTGGAGCGGCCATTACCTGCTCACCAATCAACGCTTGGGGATTGCGTCCGGAAATCAGACTCATGAAGAGGAGGGCGTCAGCGTGTTTGGAGACTTGACTTGCCCCTCCCGGAAATAGAATCACAGGGATGGATACGGCTTCTTTGATGGTTTGAACGAACGCATCAAAATGATCGGAGAAAAGCAGACTGCCTCCAATCAAAAATCCATCCACACCAGCTTCTTCGCAATGCCGGGCCATGTCAGCGATTTCATCGAGAGATTTTTTGTCCGGGTCGAGCAGCACCAGATAGCCCGCACCGCGTGCCTCTTGAATCTGAATGAGTCGGTCATACGTGGTCATGTTTTCCCCGAAAAGCTAATTTTTATATTGGTCTAAGACATGATTTGTTTTTTCAGGATGTCTGGCACAGCTGCCAGCGCGGAAGGCAGTTGATCCACACGTTTCCCGCCTGCCAACGCCAAATGAGGTTTGCCCCCACCTCCACCCTCCACCAGTTTTGCTACCTCGCGAACAACATCTCCAGCCTTCAGATTTTTCGACTTGATCAAATCATCTGTCACCACACAGAGAATCTGAACTTTGTCCTCCATGACAGCGCCAAGGACGCCCACACCGGATTTCATTTTCTCCCTCAGCTTGTCGCCCAACGTTCGCAGTTCATCCACGGTGGAAACTTGCACTTCTTGAACCACAAGGGGAATACCCTCAACTGTTTGTACTTTTTCCAGAAGGCCATCCACATCGGATTGCGTGGAAGACTGCCGGGCCTTTTTCAAATCCCGCTCCAGCTCCTTACGTGAATCGAGCAAAGCCTGAATCCGTTCCAACACTTCATCGGGGCGGCACTTCAGCAGCACCCCCGCGTTTTGGAGGAGATGCGCCTCTTTCCGCATATGCAGATCTGCTGCTTCGCCCGTGATCGCTTCAATGCGCCGCACACCCGCTGCCACACTCTCTTCATTTAGGATGCGAAAATATCCGATCTCTCCGGTACGGTCCACATGCGTACCGCCGCAAAGCTCCATGGAGTAATTTTCGATCTTTATAACACGGACTTCATCGCCGTACTTTTCACCGAACAGCGCGGTTGCGCCCTGTCCGATCGCGTCTTTATAGGATTTGACTTCTTTCTCCACACTTTGATCGGCGCGGATCTGCGCGTTCACTCGCCATCCAACCTCATTGAGCTGTTTCGCTGAAAGTCCCTCATGATGCGTAAAATCAAAACGCAGCCGGTCGGCAGCCACAAGCGACCCCGCCTGATTCACATGATCGCCAAGTACTTCTTTCAATGCCTTGTGAAGCAAATGCGTGGCCGTGTGATTTCGCGCCGTGGAAAGCCGCTGCTCCCGTGTCACAGTAGCTGTAACTTTTGAATCGGAGATGGAATTCCCCTCAATGAACGTCCCGAAATGGAGGATCTGATCGCCCTGTTTCCGTACATCGGTAATTTGGAGGCGAAATCCCTTGCCAGTAATTTCACCGGTATCCGCGATCTGCCCGCCGGATTCGGCATAAAAAGACGTTTGCGCGAGCCGGAGAATCACGCCCTCATCCTGTGATTTGGATTTTCGAATTTCAGTCTCGATTTCAAGGGACTCATAACCCACGAATTCAGAATCCGTGCCTTTACTCAACACATCCCATTCTCTGGAATCGCCCATTTCGAATTTATGGCTGTCCCGCGCCCGTTGACGCTGCGCATCCATTTCCTGTGCGAAACCGGATTCATCCACAGTCAAGCCGCGTTCGCGCGCCATTAATTGCGTGAGATCCAGAGGAAATCCAAACGTATCATACATGCGGAACGCATCCGCGCCCGCAATGATATTTTTTGTGCTGGAGGCATCCGTCGCCAGTTTTTCGAAAATATCCAGACCGCGATCCAGCACTTCATTGAACCGCTCTTCTTCGGATCGAATCACTGTGGTCGTATGCTGAATCCGCTCATTGATTTCGGGATAAGCCTTGCCCATCACATCCACTAATGTGGGGATCAGCTTGTAAATAAAGGGATCTTTCAAATCCAGGTTGCGGCCGTATCTTGCAGCACGTCGAAGCAAACGGCGCAGCACGTAGCCGCGTCCTTCGTTGGAGGGCAGAACTCCGTCTGTAATCGCAAAGGAGAGCGCACGCAGATGGTCGGCAATCACGCTGAAGGCCGGTTTCATTGCCGGGTTGCCCCACTCCTTGCCGGAGAGGTTCGCGATCTCCGCCATAATCGGCGTGAAGAGATCCGTCTCGTAATTGGAGGCCTTACCCTGAAGCACAGCCGAGACCCGCTCGAATCCCATTCCCGTGTCCACATGTTTGGCCGGCAGAGGATGCAGCGCACCCTTCTCATCCCGGTTGTATTGGATAAAGACGAGATTCCAAATTTCAATATACCGGGCACATCCGGCATTCACTGCGCACACATGCCCGGGCACATGCTGTTTATCACAATATCCTTCGCCCTGATCTATGTGAATCTCGGAACACGGCCCGCACGGACCTGTCGCACCCATCTCCCAGAAATTGTCCTTCTCATCAAAGCGCAAAACCTGGACAGGTTTGACATCCGTGACCTTTTTCCACAGGATTTCGGATTCATCATCCTCACGGAACACCGTGGCATACAGCTTCTCTTTGGGCAGCCCCCACACCTTCGTCAGCAGCTCCCACGCCCAGGCAATGGCTTCCTCTTTATAATAATCGTTGAACGACCAGTTGCCTAACATCTCGAAAAAAGTGTGATGATAGGTGTCGTGCCCGACCTCTTCGAGGTCATTGTGCTTGCCGCTCACCCGGATGCACTTCTGCGAATCCACGGCACGCACGTAAGGCCGCGTTCCGGTGTTCAGGAAAACATCCTTGAACTGGTTCATGCCGGCATTGGTAAAAAGGAGGGTCGGGTCATCGAGAGGCGCAACCGGCGCGCTCTTGACGATGGTGTGATCAAGTTTTTTAAAGTAATCCAGAAAGGATTGTCGTATTTCTGAGCCTGTCATATGTCTCTATCTGTCGTTTATATGGATAAGATATCCGGCAACAACCGGATGAACTTCGTTTTTTCAAGTCGTTAAATATAAGGACTTTCACACGGAATTGCAACGTGGAATGAGGTTGGGTTATTTTTGGCAGGATGAGGGAACGTGACATACGATAAAAGAACTGATTTCAAGACAGTAATAACCAATCGCCCAGGATGAGTATTTTGGGCAATCAAATTCTAACAATGTTGCTATGGACTACATCCGGCACAGGGATTGACATCAGATGGACATCCGATAGATCCTATTGGAAACGGAACATACATACCCACATCGTATGAGAGTATAATCAAAGCATCGGTTGAGTTCACAAAACCATCATCATTGACATCGCCGCAGCTCATAGGGCAAAACAGTGATACATCCATGCCCACATCACACGACATAATGATAAGCGCATCGCTCGAGTTCACTGCCCCATCCCTGTTGACATCCCCTAAAATACCGCACACATTATCCTCTGGAATACAACGCGCATAAAGGCCTTCATCATAAGAACCGAGATATTTGGTACCTGCATAGAGCACTCTTGGGGAATTATTTGATATCGCAATGCTTCGGAATTTAATTGTATCTAATCCCAGAGAAGTCCAGGTGATTCCTTCATCACAGCTTATCATGACACCTCCCGGTTCACAAGAGGCTGCGAGAATGATTTCTGAATTGTCGGGATGTACCACAATATCAAAATATCGGATATCTAACGGACCAATATTATCCCATGAATCCCCCGCATTGATACTTTTTATCATGCCCCGTGAATCCGCCAAAGGTTCTGTCGTACAATACAGAGTATTCGGATTATTGGGATCAATGGTGATAGCAAGAATATTAGTATCATTTAATTGATTCCAGTTTTCAGCTTGATCCGTGCTTTTAAACACTCCTCTATATGTACCGATGTAGAGTGTGGAATCATTTGAGGGATCAATTACAATTGAATGATTCATTTTAAAATAACAATCATTAAATAAACCATTATTTTTTAATTGCCAGTTAAAGCCATAATTGACACTTTTATAGAACTTCCCCATGACTGCTCCTGTATAAACTATATTTGGATTCAGCGGATCAATCACGATGGATCGAAAAGTTTCAAGATCAGTCGTCGCACCGGTAAACATCACATCCCAGCTTGCTCCACCGGTGGTACTTTTTAAAATGCCATGATGGTATGTAGCGGCATATAGAACATCAGTATTTTGAGGATTTATTGCGATTGATTCAATTCGTTTTTCCGAAATTAAACTATTCCAGTCTTCACCACTATTTTCGGATATATATAAATGGCCGTTATGAATATTGTAATTCGTATGCCAATAGGTACCGACATAAATTTTATTCGAATCTGCAGAGTCAAAAACAATGTCGTTAATGCTTTCTAGGACAGGCTCATCCCCTAATTCTATATATGTCCACTCATTATCAAAGGCGAGCGAGTTTCTGATACATATTGTCAATAATAAAGCTAAACTGACAATGAATACTTTATGTAAATAATAATTTCCCATTTTATTCACCCCACTCATTTAAATTATGTTAAAATCATAATACGATGAAAACGGGTAAATTTTGAATAAAACTGACACTTAAAACTAAAGCAGATAGTCAGAAGAACTCGCGTCTCAGTCACAGAAAATACTTGGCAGATGTAAGTAGTTATATTATGAGTTCGATTTAAATTAATATACTAACTATAAATGAAAATACAAGTAGTAATTTATAAGGACTTTCACACGGAATTGCAACGGTCAATGAGGTTGGGTTAAGCTTAGACTGTGGATATTTCTATCCGCCAAAGAATTGCATCAGTTCATCCTTCAATGCAATAATGTCCATATCGCTTATTGCACCCAATTTTCTGACAATGATGGTTTTATCAATAGTCGCGAATTTCATCCGAATCATGGAGGGTTTTGGTAGGTTCGCCGCCTTCCAGTCCAGAATATGATAATCTCCTGCTCTTTTTGGCAAATCAATTTTACTGGTAATGAATGCAATCACCACATCAAGCCTTTCATTATATTCATCAGGTGAAACAACAAGAGCCGGGCGTTTTTTAGAGGCGGATAAATCCGTAAAGGGAAATGGAACCAAAATAATATCCCATTTCTTATAATGAATTGTAGATTTCATCTTCTTCATTGTCCCATTCTGAGAAGGAAGATTCAGACATTTTCATGATTTCTCTCAGGTTCTCACTTTCTGAAAGATTTTTCAGAACATCTTTCTTTTCGTTAATATATCCTTCAATCAGATCTGTGATAATTCGTCCCATGGGTTTCCCT
Source organism: Candidatus Zhuqueibacterota bacterium (assembly GCA_013202295.1). Classification (GTDB taxonomy): domain Bacteria; phylum Zhuqueibacterota; class QNDG01; order QNDG01; family JABMRT01; genus JABMRT01. The sequence goes on along the minus strand of JABMRT010000133.1, from coordinate 3,235 downwards.
TCAACCGAAGCGATTATTTTTAATGCCTTTCGCTTGGTATCATCAATTCGAATACTCATCACACTCATGCTGCAACTCCTTCTTGTAGGTTCACCTACAAAAAGTAATGTATTTATTATGGAAAGTCAACAATTAATTGAAAATCATTCGATTTCACACGGAATTGCAACGTGGAATGAGGATGGATTAATATGGACAGAATTCCTCGTTCCCAGACTCTGTCTGGGAATCCGTAGAAAAATTACATCAGGGCGCGACACACATCCCGTTCACACATTTCGTTCGACCGTCAGGACAACCAGCACAATCCACACCCGTCACACAGCTTGCAGGGCACGGGTGCGACTCTGGTGGGATAATGCACATTCCGTTTACACATTTCGTTCGACCATCAGGACAACCCGCGCAGTCTGCATCTGTTGTACAGCTTGAAGGGCATGGCTGAGATTCAGGTGGCGCAACACATATCCCGTTCACACATTTAGTTCTCCCATCGGGACAGCCCGCGCAATCTGCATCAGTGGTACAACTTAAAGGGCACGGCTGCAATTCCTGCGGTATTATACACATCCCGTTCACACATTTCGTTCGACCGTCAGGACAGCCCGCGCAATCCGCATCCGTTGTACAGCTTGAAGGGCATGGCTGAGATTCAGGCGGTATCACACACATTCCGTTTACACATTTTGTTCGCCCGTCAGGACAACCCGCGCAGTCTGCATCCGTTGTACAGATTGAAGGGCATGGCTGAAATTCAGGTGGCGCAACACATAACCCAGCAACACACTTTGTCCGCCCGTCAGGACAACCCGCGCAGTCTGCATCAGTTGTACAGATTGAAGGGCATGGCTGAAATTCAGGTGGCGCAACACATAACCCAGCAACACACTTTGTCCGCCCGTCTGGGCAGCCTGCGCAATCCACATTCGTTGTACAGCTTAGAGGACACGGGTGCGACTCTGGTGGAATAATGCACATTCCCTCAACACATTTCGTCCGACCGTCAGGACAGTCTGCACAATCAGCGTCCGTCGTACACGTTGCAGGACAGGGATTTGACTCAGGCAGAACAACACACATCCCGTTCACACATTTCGTTCGACCATCAGGACAGCCCGCGCAGTCCGCATCTGTTGTACAACTTGCAGGACACGGCTGTGAGGGATCATATTTGATAAATTCCAATCGTGTGATTTTTTGATCGTGGTTGAAATCAATGACATCAAAATCGGTCTGGCCCTGCCATTCATCATTTGTTAATATCTTATCGTCATTCTGATCCCATTGATTCACGGCCTGTATCCACAGCCATTGCCGCATGCCAACCTGGTCTGCATGTAGCACGACTGCACAGAGAGTAAAAAGAAGGAATATTTTACGTCTGATTCTTATGTAGTTAAATTGCATGACATCATCCCTCTGACTTTCTTATTTTTATTCTCGTGCCCAGACTCTGCCTAGAAATGCATAAAATTTGATCCTTGGCTTCTTTTTGGTTCACAGTCAGAGACCGAGAACCAGAGGGAAAAGAAAAAAATAGTTAATCGGATAACAGCAATGAAAACAATCATTCTATGGACCGCATCCAGCACAAGGATTCACATCATCAGGGCATCCGGTAGATCCTATTGAAAATGGGACATCCATACCCACATCATAGGACAGTACTATCAAGGCATCCGTGGAGTTGACAAAGCCATCATCATTGACATCACCGCAATTCATGGGGCAAAATCCGGATACATCCAGACCCACGTCACAGGACATAATGATGAGTGCATCACTCGAATTGACGACTTCATCACCGTTGACATCGCCTAAAATCCCGCACAAATTATAATCAGGTATAGTGCGAACGAAAAGACCATCATATCCTGAGCCTGCATATAGAATATTTGGAGAGTCATTTGATATTGCAAGTGATAGTATAGACATGGTATCCAGACCGATCGATGTCCATGTTGTTCCCTCATCACAACTCATTAAAACACCTCCTGGGTCAACAGAAGCCGCAAAAATGATATCTGAATTCTCAGGATGCACTAAAATATCAAAACAACGTATGTCGATCGGACCTATAGTCTCCCAGTTATCCCCTGCATTAGTGCTTTTTACCAGCCCTCTTGAATCAGGCAGATCTTCTATAGTACAGTAAAGTATATTTGAATTATTAGGATCCATAGTAATGGAAAGAATATGATATTCATTTAATCGAGTCCAGCTGTCAGCCTGATCTGTACTTTTAAACACGCCATGAAATGTACCGACATAGAGAGTGGAATCATCTGAATGATCAATTACAATTGAATGGTTGGTAGAAAAAAAACTATCCGTTAATAAACCGATATTTCTTTTATCCCAGTTCCAGGCATAATTGACGCTTTTATAGAAATCCCCAGAGGCTGTTTTTGCATACAGAATATTTGGGTTTGTCGGATCAGCCACGATCGTTCTAAATAATTCAGGACCCGCTATACCAGTAAACATCACCCGCCAGCTTTCACCCCCATTGGTACTTTTTAAAATACCATGTTCCCATGCAGCAGCATGCAGGATATCACTATTTTGAGAATTTATCGCAATTGATTCTACTCGTTTATCCGAGAAAGCACTGGCCCAATCATCACCCCTATTCTCGGTTATAAATATATGACCAGTATTAATACCCCGATCAAGCGAATACGTGCCGACATAAAGGGTATAAGAATCAGTAGGATCAATGATAATGTCATGAATGGCTTCCCGTCTGGGATCAGGCCCCAATCCCAAATAGGTCCACTCATTGTCAATAGAAAGGGAATCCGTGATAATCGTTGTTAATATTAAAACCATGCTGAGGAGAAATATCCTATTCTGAGTATAAGTTCTCATTTAATCAGCCCCGCATTTTTAAATAACTAAAATACCATAAAAATTTCGTAGAATAGACTCAGGTGCTTTAGAGCATCTCGAAGAGTTCGTATCTCAGTTGTGGACAATTCTTAACTTGATTTACCTGAAGACTAGTAATAAAATATACTAACTAATGGCGAAAAGGCAAGCTGTTATTTATTAACACATCTATCTGAGTCCTCTAACACAGGCACCTCCTACGGTCGCCTTAAGGGAGGACTTTTATCTCCCCTTGACAGGCTGTTGCAGAATTATTTTTATTGAATATTTCATAAAGTTATGTTAAATTGTTAGTTATAAAACATAATAAATCATTTAAACTAACGGTCTATGCATGAATTTT
>JABMRT010000132.1 GCA_013202295.1 Candidatus Zhuqueibacterota bacterium | reverse complement strand
GTTGTGTTTTGATCTATCGCACCTTTACCCTGGGATTGCTGTAAAACTATACTCGATTCCAGGATTTCAGCATAAGTATTCTGAGCTTCCTCATTAATGAGGTTAGCAATATCGTTAATATTCATATCTTCGGAATAATCCACAATCATGCTTTTGTCGTAATTATCCGTTATTGTTATCGTTCCCTGTTCACCAACTTCATCTTCAACAGGATCGGATACAGCTTCAGCTTTCTCTGCGGCACGGGTAATTGTGACATCATAAGTCCCGGGTGTTGTTTTAGATGAATTATAAACAAATGCTATATCATTATCGCTTGAGGACCGGGATATTGTAAATAGTTTCAGGACAGAATCAATATCAGTATTCATGGTATCATTAAGCTTGGCAGAGTCCAATTTCAATTCCCCTTCCGCAGTTAATTCAATGCCTATCAGAGCGAGCTGATTAAAGGCTAAATCGCTGTCATCAATTGTACTCTGCAGTATATTTTGAATCCTGTATATGGATGTCCTCGTTGTCATATCACCCAGGAGAGGACCTGCAACTTTCTTTTCTCTATCATATTTAGAATTTTCATTTACGTATTTGATATATTTGTTAAATGACTCTACAAAACCGTTAATTTTCTTAAAAATTTCTCCATGATCTCTCGCTACAGTGATATTTATTTCTTTCTCTGTATCCGCTTTTTTAAGGTTTAATGATAATCCACTTAAAACATCGTCAATTTCATTGGTGTTTCTTGTTACCTCAATATTATTTACCAGTATCTTCGCATCGCTTCCTTCAACAATTAATCTATCCCTACCCACAACAACTGCTTTGATTATTCCAAAATCAAGTGTGCCACCATTTTCGTTATTGGCAGTTATGTCTACATCAAGAGAAGTTTTACCTGATATATTGCTCTGTATTTTTATTTTTCCATCCTCAATGTATGCTGTAACATTATCTGAAAAAGCCTCTTCGATTTCCTGAAGGACATCACTAATAGATGTATTCTGTTGAATTTCAATGGTTTTTGTAACTTCAGAACCATCTGTATTTGTTCCGGATATTGTAATAGTTTCAGGAATTTCTCCTATTATAGCACCAACTTTCGAAAGCTTTGTATTCTTCTGAGCCTCATTATTACTATCATTAATATATATCGTACTGGTTTCGAATTCCGCCTTCGTTCCGGAAGTTCCGCCTGCGAGAATTCCAAGTGTCTCAAGAACATTACCGTCATCAGTAAAATCTTCGGTGCCGGTTATCTCAAGCCTGTACTTGGTTTCACCATTTATATCAACAGGTTCTACTGAGGCGGTTACACCTGCAATATTCAGATCATTGATCTTATCTCTTATCGAAGAAAGAGTATCTGTTGATAAATCAATGAATAAAGTTTTATTACGGATATTTACTTGCCCCGAGGCTTCAGATGAAAGACCTATGAGGCTTCCAATGGTTGAACCTGAGGAATCGAAATTAGAGGAAAGAACTTTGCCGCTCTGAATCTTGCGAACATTTTTTGTGCCATCTGTGAGACCGAGTGTCCCGAGTATATCATTACTGCCTGCATTGGCAATAATAAATCCTTCGGTGCCTTGCTGTTCTGAGGATATAATTAACCTGTTATCAGAATCGGAAACTTTAAGAATATTCGCATTTACACCAGCATCCAGAGAATTAATTGCGTTACGAATATCTATTAAACTGTCAGTTGTTCTGACTTTTAAACTTTTTCCATTTATTAGAATTTCACCGGACAGACCAATATCAGTATCGGTTTCTTCAAATGAATTACTGGAGAGTGTTTTTGCCTGTGCCAGCGATAAAATTGTTATCGAATAATTACCGGCTACCGCTGTAGCCGAGACATTAAGCGTCAGTGCCTCTTCATCAGAAGAAGAGGCACTGAAAACTCCTAATGTTGAAGTATTTTTAACCTCAAAAGCCTTATCCTTCAACTCTAAAAGGTTGGTTTTCATTGTATCGAAGATATTGGATTTTTCTTTAAGGTCAGACTGCCGTTCTTCAAGCCTCTTAAGAGGTCTTGAATCAACACTAATAAGATCTTCAATGAGTTTTTTAGTGTCTAAACCGGAAACCAGACCGTCAAAGTTTACACTTCCAATACTTGCCATACATCAACCACCTTCCTTATGTATTAAGTATCCATAAAGTTATGCTTTTCTGTCAATAAGCCAGCCGATATTCTTACGGATATAAGCAATCATGGCAAGAATTTCTTCTACCGGGAATTGCTTGATGAGTTTCCCCGTCTCATTTTCAAAAATCTTTATGACAGAGGAATTGGTTTCTTCATCAACCGAAAAATTGACGTACTTCTTTTGAGAACGAGCTAACTTGCTCAATTTCTCAACTGCTTCTTTAACATCTATCGGCTTTTGTTCAGTTGCATTGTTTGTCTGAATACCAACACTTACGGCATCAAAACGTGTGGCCCGGGGTTTTTTGCCATTTGGCCTTGAGGTATCTGGAATCTGTCGTTCTGCCGCAACACCCATCTCTCTGCTTGGTTGCATTCCAGAAG
>JABMRT010000131.1 GCA_013202295.1 Candidatus Zhuqueibacterota bacterium | reverse complement strand
TGATCACGCACCCTATGATTTCAAAATCCATTGAACGTGCACAAAAGCGGGTGGAAATGCGAAACTTTGATATTCGCAAGCATCTGCTCGAATATGATGATGTGATGACAAAACAGCGTGAGGTGATTTATACACGCAGACGGAGGGCGCTGGTAGGAGAAAATCTCCAGGATGAAATCCGGAATATGATTGAAGATTATGGATATAATTTGGTAGAGCAGATGGCAATCCAAAGCGATTTCGGCGACAGCTGGGATTGGGATGCTTTGCAGGAATCCTTACTTAAAACCATGCTGCTGCCTTTGCCGATCTCCAATGAAGAGAAGGAAAACATCAAATCGGAAGACTTATCCGAAAAAATTGTGCAAACCGCACTTGAAGGGTATGAGCGCAAGCGCAGTGTGATTGGCGATGACTTGATGGCTCAGCTGGAACGGTTTGCTACATTAAGAACGATTGATGAGCGTTGGAAAGAACATCTCTATGAAATGGATCGGCTTCGTGAGGGCATCGGACTGCGGGCATACGGTCAGAAAGATCCACTCATGGAGTACAAGCAGGAAGGATTCCGCACGTTCAGGGAGATGCTGGGCCGCGTCAATCAAGAGATTCTCGAAGTTGTTTTCAAGGCCCAGATTCAGGTTGAGCAAGGCAATCGCGGGTATGAACGTGAGCGTGGCGCTTCGGCCGCGATGGCCATGGTTCACGAAGAGACAGCGGGTATGGGCTTTGCCGGATCACCAGATCAGGCGGAAGGGCAAGAGTCTCGACACCCCCGAACTGCGGGCAAGCGACAGCCCGTACATGTGGATCATAAAGTAGGACGCAATGATCCCTGCACTTGCGGCAGCGGAAAGAAATACAAACATTGTCACGGACGCTCTCAGGCGGGATAAAAGCAAATGGATTGGTCGTCCAGTTTAAAAGGAAACAAATTCAAGAATGGGACACACTTTTTTGTCCATATTCAATATTATAAATAACGGCGAGAGGTAAGGGGCCGGAGGCAAGAACCCTCCTTTTTAATTTTAAACTATATATGATAGAGAAGGATATAGAATGGCAAAATCGCTTGTAATTGTAGAATCAGATGCCAAGGCCAAGACGATCAATCGGTTCCTCGGTAAGAATTATGTAGTCCGTGCATCAGTGGGACATATCAAGAATCTTCCGAAGAACCGTATCGGTGTGGATATTGAAAATGGATTTGAACCGGAATACATTACTATTCGCGGAAGGGGCAAGCTGCTTGCCGAATTAAAGAAACTGGCCTCCACCTCCGACCACGTGTATCTGGCTACAGATCCGGATCGGGAAGGCGAAGCGATCGCACAGCATCTCAGTGACGAGATCATCAAATCCAATCCGAATATACAGCGCGTTCTGTTTCATGAAATTACAGAGAAGGCCGTGCAGCAAGCCATTGAGCAGGCCCATGAAATCAACACAACGAGAGTCGAAGCGCAGATAGCACGGCGTGTGATGGATCGTCTTGTCGGATACAATGTGAGTCCCTTTTTATGGAAAACCATTTACCGAGGACTTTCGGCCGGCCGTGTGCAGTCTGTGGCGTTGCGTCTGATCTGTGAACGTGAAGATGAAGTCAGCGGATTCACAGCGCGGGAATACTGGAGCATTGAGGCCAATCTGAAGACATCCGGTGGTGAGTTGGTACATTCCCGTTTATTTAAACTGCATGGCGAGGATGTGGATATTCCTTCTGAAGCAGAGGCCAACCGCCACCTTAAGGCCATCAAAAAGGAAGAGTTTCAGGTCGCCACCTTAAGCACAAAAATGATTGAGCGCAAACCCGTTGCACCCTATACCACAAGTACACTTCAGCAAGAGGCCACTCGCAAGCTGAGTATGACCACCAAGCAGATCATGGCTGTGGCGCAGCAGTTGTATGAGGGTGTGGATCTCCCGGAAGGTCGCGTCGGATTGATCTCGTATATGAGAACCGATTCCACGCGCGTTTCGGAAACGGCCATAGAGGAGGTCCGGCAGTATATCGCCGAGGATTATGGTTTGGAATATGTGCCGAAAACCGTCAGAAAATATAAGAACAAAAAATCTGCACAGGATGCGCATGAGGCGATTCGTCCGACTTCTTTAAAGCGGTTGCCCAAGAAAGTGGCATCCAGTCTGAACGCGAGCCAGAAGAAGCTTTATGAAATGATCTGGAATCGCTTTGTGGCCAGCCAAATGGAATCGGCTCGAATCAAGCAATCCACATTGGATGTCTCTGCCGGTGAATACCTTTTCCGCAGCACAGGTTCCACTATTGAATTCAAAGGATTCATGCAGATTTACATGCCGGACAGCGATGAAGAAATCCAGGATAGCTTTCCCAAATCCCTGAAAAAGGGCGATTCGCTCAATCTGAATGAACTCATTCCCGGGCAGCATTTCACCAAGCCGCCCGCCCGATATAATGAGAGTTCCCTCGTGCGCGAACTGGACAATCTCAACATTGGACGGCCATCTACTTATTCGCTCATTATATCCACGCTGCTTGACAGAAAATATGTGGAAAAAGAGGGCCGCGCCCTCCTGCCTACTGATCTTGGCATGACGGTGAAGGGCATTCTGGTAAAGCAATTCCCTGATCTTTTTAATGTGAGATTCACGGCCGAGATGGAAGAAATGCTTGATCTCATCGAATCCGGCGGAAGAGACCGCAAGACTGTATTGAATGGATTCTATCATCCGTTCCTGAAAGCGGTCGAACAGGCCCTGGAGAAGAAAGAGGAAATCCGCGAAGCGCTGCAAGAAGATGCGGAAGACAAGTGCCCGAAATGCGGCAACGGTCTTGTGATTAAATGGGGACGGAACGGTAAATTCATCGCATGTACCGGGTATCCGGATTGCCGGTTCACGAAACCTGTGGAAGAAACCGAAGAGACGGTTCTGGATAAGTGTGATACATGCGGCTCCTCAATGGTGGTAAAAACAGGGCGATTTGGCCGATTTCTGGCTTGCAGCAAATATCCCGACTGTAAATTTACCAAACCTTTTTCGACTGGCATCCCCTGTCCCGAAGAGGGTTGCACCGGTAATATTGTTGAGCGGCGCAGCGGACGCGGCAAGATTTTTTATGGATGTTCGAGTTATCCCAAATGCAAGTTTGCGACATGGTACAAGCCGATTCCTCAAGCGTGCCCCTCATGCGGTAACGGGTATGTGGAGATGCGCAGCACCAAGGCCAAGGGGCAATTCATGTCGTGTCCGAAATGCAAACATGAGATTGCGATTGAGGAATGATTTGATCGTCCAAGGGCTTTACTTCAGGATGATTAGAGACACTGAAGTTTTTAGATTCGACAGGTTTGGTATATAGATGTTATAAATGCATAAAGTTAGATTGTTTGAATTTCTGTTAAATTATTTTTAAATTGATGTGTTCATAACATGCGTTGGAGTTTAATATGAATAACCGCATATCAATTGATCCAAACATTTGTCATGGCCAGGCCTGCATTCAAGGTACTAGAATCCCCGTACATCAAATTGTTCATATGCTCGCCAATGGAGATACGATTGAGGCTTTACTCGAATCATATCCCATTGTAAAACGAGAGGATATTTTAGCATGCCTGGATTATGCGGCTGAATTGGCTGAAGAACTTGTAACGCCAATATAACATATGAAAATTTTCGTTGATGAAAATATTCCGAAAATGACAGTGTCTGAGATTCAGAATAGATTTCAGGACACAAAAGATATACGGGGTACGAAGGACGAAGGGCTTGAGGATGAAAAAATATGGGATATCGTCAAATCTGAGAAGCGCCTTCTTGTTACAACAGATAAAGGATTCTCAAGATATAGATATCAGAAACATAATGGCATCATTATAATTCTTCTTAAACATCCTACCCTGAGTAAAATACATCAAAGAGTTTTAACTGCTCTCAAAGAATATTCTGAAAGTGAATGGGAGAACAGATTAGTCATTGTACGAGATACTGTAAAAAGCACATGGTGTTCAAATAAGTAATGTAGATAATCGATCACCTATTTTATGCAAGAACAAGGATCTGAATCAGCCGTTATATTTTAAATAAAAACTGTTTCCCAGAATAATCAATTATGTCCAACCTGACAGACATGACTCAAGCGATAGAGGCTTTTGAAGAGTATCTCTCCAAAGAGCGGCGGTATTCGAAACACACCTCCGAAGCATATCGGCGTGACCTGGAACAGTTTCTTGAATTTCAAGTTTACCATACAGGGTCGGATCAGATCTCAGTCCACGAAATCGCCAAGAAAGACATTCAGTTTTTCATGGGGGATTTGATTCGTCACGGTTTCAGTAAAAAAAGTGTGGGGCGAAAGCTGGCATCCATTCGCGCATTTTTCCGATATCTGGTTCAAACCGATTGTGTTTCAGTCAATCCTGCGGCCACGCTTGTCACGCCCAAAGTAGAGAAACGGCTGCCGGAATTCCTGTTCGAAAACGAAATCCAGATCGCTTTCGATGGTCTTGATTCAAGCACATTTCAATCCAGCAGGGACCGGGCAATTATTGAACTTTTTTACGGCACGGGTATGAGGCTTTCCGAATTGGCAGGATTAAACATGCTGGATTATGATCCGAACAGCCGTATCGTGCGCGTTTTGGGCAAAGGCGGCAAAGAACGAATCCTGCCGGTCGGGGCCAGGCTGGCATCCATTCTCCAAACCTATTTAGCCGAGAGACGGGCGATTTTGAGTGAGAAGGTTTCGGACGCGCTGTTTTTGAATCGTAGCAGTGACCGGCTTTCCACGCGAAGTATCCAGAAACTGGTTGGCCGGATTTTGGGCACTGTCTCTGAAAAAAAGAAGCTGAGCCCCCACTTGCTGCGCCATTCATTCGCAACGCATTTGCTCGATCGCGGGGCAGATCTTCAAGCCGTCAAAGAGCTGCTTGGCCATGCGAGTTTATCCACAACTCAGATTTATACGCATTTAACCATGGATCATTTAAAAAAAGTGTATCAACAGGCTTTTCCACGGTCACAGGGCCGAAGCAGATAGGCATTATTTTTGTATCAAAAAGGCTGAGAGATTAAAGTCCACATCATTCCGCAAGTCACTATAAGGAGAAATCCATGCGAATCAATATTACTGCCAGACATTTTAAGTTAAGTGACGATCTGAGAACTTTCACAGAAAAAGAGATTCAGCGTTTAAAGAAATACTTTGATCAAATCATTGATGTGGATGTGATCCTTGAATGGCAAAAGATCCATCGGTCCGCTGAAATTAAAGTGTCCGTCTACGGAAACTTACTTACGGCACAGGCTCAAGCCGATGAGATGCACAAAGCGATCATCAATGCGATTGAAAAACTGGAAAGGCAGTTGATAAAATATAAAGGGAAGCTCCGTGATTTTGACCATGAAAAACCAGGCGAGATTCCCGCACCTGTTACTGAAGAAGATGAGCCCTATTTAGAGGAGTTTTAAGTGAGTGAGGGTAAACCCCAACATGAATTCATAACGGTTGAGGCGCTTTTTACTGAAAACAAGAAACGGCTCAAATTGTCCTTATTGACAAAAAAAGTTGGATTCGACCGGAAAATCACGGAGAAGGAGATTCATCGACCCGGGCTGGCCCTTGCCGGATTCACCGATCTGTTTACCTTCCACCGTGTTCAAGTATGCGGAAATACCGAGAATCAATATCTTAAAAATTTGACGAAGCAACAGCGTGTAGAAAGTCTGAAACGGGTTTTTCATTTTGAAATTCCCTGCTTTATTGTAACGAGCGAAGAGGAAATCCCGCCCGAGATCGTTGAACAGGCAGATGCCGGTCATGTCAGCGTGTTCCGCACACCTTTTGCGACCACCAAACTGGTTCAGCTTCTCGGTGAATATCTGGATGAAAAATTTGCTCCACAGGTGTTTCTGCACGGATCCATGGTGGATGTTTACGGGATTGGTGTGCTAATTGGCGGCCGTAGCGGAATCGGAAAGAGCGAGGTTGCGCTTGATCTCATCGCACGTGGGCACCAAATGATTGCCGATGATATCGTTACTGTATCCAGAAGGGCGGGCGGCGCTCTGATCGCGCAGGTCAATGATCAGTTGAGATACAACATGGAAATTCGAGGCCTGGGTATTATCGATATTCAATCCATGTTCGGCATTCGGGGGATTCGAAAACAGAAGCGTCTCGAGGTACAGGTTGAATTGGTGGATTGGGACAGTACTGAGAAATATGAACGGCTCGGATTGAAGGAGATGACCTGTAAGATCCTTGACGAAGCGATTACACTGGTTCGCTTGCCGATATATCCCGGAAAAAATATTTCCATGATTGTGGAGGTGATCGCTCTGAATCAAAGGTTGAAAAGTTTTGGTTATCATGCAGCTATCGAGTTTGAAAAACAAATGAACAGGCGAATGACACATGGTAAATCCGAAATCAAACCACTTGAACCCTTTTTTGAATAAACATCCGATGATTAAAGAGGTTGTTGATGTCCACACATCGAACGATTGAAATCGCAGTCGGTTTTTTTGTGCTCATTGCGATCCTGTGCCTGTTGCTGGGTATTCTTTGGGGACAGGGCCATCCTTTTTTCTCTTCGCAAACACGACTTTCGGTTCGTTTTCAAGATGTTCAGGGATTGGAAGCGGGAGACCCTGTTTTGATTCGGGGCATATCCGTGGGGCAGACTGAAAAGATCACGCTGATGCCGGATTACGCCGAAGTCATACTCCAGTTGGAAAAAGAGATCACGTTTCTATCAGATATGCAGGTTTGCATTTTAAACAGTGATTTGATGGGTGGCAAGCAGGTCCTTGTGGAGCCGGGTACTTCCGGGCACACACTCCGGGAAGCGGATATCGTCTGGGGCACTTCGAAGGGGGATATCAATCACCTTCTGGTGCAGGCCGACGGGGTGGTTGCGCGCATGGATTCCCTGCTGAGTGGATTTCTGCCTGCGGTGAAATCCGGCAAGCTCGATCAAACGCTGGATCACCTCGAAAACACCACACGTGATTTACGCGGTTTGTTGTCCAGAAATACACAAAAATTTGATGACATCCTGGATCGGTTCGAGAAAGCAAGCCGACAATTCGAGGCGGATTCCACGCTAGCGAATTTGGGTTTCCTCGTACAACGCATGGATACCACGGTTCAGCTTGCCTCCAGGCTTGCCAGGCGCATCGAGAACCAAGAAGGTACGATGGGCAAGCTGGTTCGCGATCCTACACTTTATCAGGAGCTGCTTCAAACCACCCGTGAGATGGATTCACTGGTCACGGATATCAAGGCAAATCCAAAGCGGTATATCAATGTTTCAGTGTTTTGAGTCATTGCGGTTGTTTCTGTTATAATTCTCCAGAATTAAATATTATGGATAAACCTCTTGCTTGTTCGAGATGAGTGGTTGTTAGTTAGAGACAGAAATCTTCATCGCGGACCATTTAAAAGTGATTGACTTTTTTCTATGTTTTTTTTACCTTTATATTCCTTATTAGATTAGAACAAAGGCGTTCATGAAGCAATTTTTGATTACAGGCGGTGCCGGATTTATTGGCAGTAATTTTATCCGCTATATGCTAGATAAACATTCCGATATTAAAATTATCAATCTTGATAAATTGACTTATGCCGGAAATTTAGAAAACTTGAAGGATGTCGAATCCGATTCGCGATACCGGTTTGTGAAGGGTGATATTTGTGATGGATCCCTTGTGGATAGCTTGGTTCAGGAATCCGATGTCGTAGTCAATTTCGCAGCTGAGAGCCACGTCGATCGCTCCATCGGCAAACCGGACGATTTCATTCAAACCGACATCTTTGGTACGTTCCAACTGCTCGAAGCATCTCGCAAACATGGGGTTGACCGCTTTATTCAAATCAGCACGGACGAAGTCTATGGCAGCATTGATAAAGGGTTGTTTGAAGAAACCGATCCGCTGATGCCGTCGAGTCCCTATTCGGCCTCTAAAACTGGCGCTGACCGATTGGTCTATTCCTATTATGTCACCTATGATTTGCCTATACTCATCACACGGGCATCTAACAATTATGGGCCGTATCAATATCCTGAAAAACTGATTTCACTGTTTGTCACCAATGCGATTGAGGGCAAACCACTCCCCATCTATGGAGACGGCCTCAATGTCCGCGATTGGCTCTATGTAGCGGACCACTGTTCTGCCATTGATTTTGTCCTCGATAATGGAAAGATCGGTGAGGTGTACAATGTAGGCGGCGGCAATGAAAAAACCAATCTTGAGATCACAGACCTTATCCTTAAAACACTCAACAAACCTGATACCCTGAAAACCTTTATCAAGGACAGAGAAGGCCATGATCGAAGATACGCCCTCTCCATCCAGAAAATCAAAGAATTGGGATGGCAGCCTGAGTACATTTTTGAAGACGCGATCATTGAGACGATTACTTGGTATCAGGAAAACCGCGAATGGTGGGAGAAACTGAAAAATGGCGAATACCTGGATTACTATAAATCACATTACAATCAGGATTTATAAGAAGAAGGATTGAAATGGATCTGAAGCGTAAAATTGAATCCAAAGAAGCAAAAATTGGTGTACTCGGTCTCGGGTATGTCGGGCTTCCCCTTCTACTCGAATTTGTGGATGTGGGATTTCAATGTACCGGATTTGATATCGACGAGAAGAAAGTCGATACTTTGAATCAGAAGAAATCCTATATTCGGCATATCTCTGATGAAAAAATCAAAACGATGTTGGATAGCGGATTGTTTGAACCCACCACCGATTTTTCCAAACTCTCCGAAATGGATTGCATTATTGTGGCTGTGCCCACTCCGCTTGACAAGCATCAACAGCCGGATCTAAGTTATATTATAAATACATCTCAAGCGATATCAAAGACACTCAGAAAAAATCAGCTGGTGGTTCTTGAAAGTTCTACTTGGCCCGGCACAACCATGGAAGTGATGAAACCGATTCTGGAAGAATCCGGCCTGAAATACAGCGAGGATTTCTATCTGGCTTTCTCTCCCGAGCGTGAAGATCCCAATAATCCCAAATATACCACCAAGAGCATCCCGAAAGTGGTCGGTGCGAACGATCCAGTCAGCCGGGAATGCGCGGTTGCGCTTTATGATCAGGTGATTGTGCAAACCGTTCCGGTTTCCACCAGCCAGGCCGCGGAAGCGACGAAGCTGCTTGAAAACATTTTTCGAAGTGTGAACATCGCGCTGGTCAATGAGATGAAAATGATCCTCGATCGGATGGGTATTAATGTATGGGAAGTCATTGAGGCGGCCTCCACCAAGCCGTTCGGGTACATGCCTTTTTATCCCGGACCCGGTCTGGGCGGACATTGCATTCCGATTGATCCGTTCTACCTCACATGGAAAGCCAAGGAATTTGAAATCCCGACCCGGTTTATCGAACTGGCGGGAGAGATTAACACAGCTATGCCCTACTGGGTGGTTGAAAAGGTGATTCATGCGCTGAATGATCAATGCAAGCCCATTAAAAGTTCAAAAATCCTCCTCCTGGGTCTTGCATATAAGAAGGATGTGGATGACATGCGTGAGAGTCCCACGCTTAAATTAATCCAAATTTTGACCGCGCACGGGGCTATTGTGGATTATCATGATCCTTACATTCCGGAAATGCCGCATGTACGTAAATACAAATATGAGATGAAGAGCGTGGACTTGACGCCTGAAAATATCGCTTCCTACGATGCGGTACTGATCTCAACAGATCACAGTGATTTTGATTATGATATGATTGCCAACCATGCGCAGCTGTTGATTGATACGCGGAACGCGGTTAAAAAATCTGGTAAGAATATTATTAAGGCTTGATTCAAAAATGAAAATCCAAAATCATTATTTTATAGACAGTCAGAGACTATTTCCGATTTTATTGGTTCTTCTGATGGCATTCGCCGGGAAAAGTTTTGCACAGGGATTTGATGATGAGACTGAATGGAGAAAGCAGTCTTCACTGCCTACTGCCGTGGATTTTTCAAAGTTGTTTGAATCTGAGGAAACAGCCAAGGAAGACTTCGAGGATGCCAAGCGAAAGCGCGAATCCGATATTCAAACTCTCATGTCAAAGCCGGCTGCGCTTGAAAAGGCGATTGATCCGGATAACTATATCGTAGGCCCTGGAGATGTTTTTTCCTTCAATATCTGGGGTGCAATGGAAATGCAGATTCCGGTCGTGGTTTCTCCGGAAGGCAAACTCTCCATTCCGTCTGTGGGTGAAGTGGATGTGGATGGCCTGTCCCTGTCAAAGGTGAAATCCATCGTGCTTGAACAAGCAAAGCCCTTTTATGAAAAGAGTGAGATCTCTCTTTCCCTGGAGATGTTGCGATATTTTCGGGTGCATGTAGTGGGAGCTGTGCAGTATCCGGGAACCTATGTGGCTAATCCGACTTCCCGGATTTCTGAGTTGATCGAAGAGGCAGGTGGTATTTCCGGATGGGCGAATACATCCTTGATAGAACTGCGCAAAGAAAATGGTGATACGGCCTATTTTAATTTATCGATATTTAAAGCGACTGGAGATTTATCCTCCGATTTATTCGTTCATGGCGGAGATGTTATTTTTGTGCCACCGATTGATTTGGCTTCGCGCACTGTTATCGTTGAAGGGGATTTTAAAAAGGGCGGTCGATATCCCATTCTTGAAAATGAAAATATATACGATTTTCTGTTGCGTATCGGCCCTTTCAGCCGAAGTGCAAATCTGTCCGAAATCTCCGTGATTCGCCGCGTCGAAGGTAAGGTCCAAATTAAAAAGCCATTTGCTTCCGGTCAGGAAAAGATGCTGTTGGAGAATGACGACCGGGTGGTGATACCTTCGGAATTTGTATATGTAAAGGGCGCGGTGCAGAATCCCGGAGCCTATCCATTCGTGGCAAATCTTACCGCGCGAGACTATGCGGGAATGGCTGGCGGATCGTATCAATCCACGAACATTAAAGGTGTCAAGGTATATAATCGCTATACAGGAAAGACCCGAAAAGGACCCGAGA
The DNA here is from genome assembly GCA_013202295.1 of Candidatus Zhuqueibacterota bacterium. Lineage (GTDB taxonomy): Bacteria > Zhuqueibacterota > QNDG01 > QNDG01 > JABMRT01 > JABMRT01. The sequence goes on along the minus strand of JABMRT010000131.1, from coordinate 27,468 downwards.
CATTGATTGAAGCAGGGGATGTGGTGGATCTACCGCAGTCTTGGGGAAATCGGGTCAGAGATCTGGCCCAGGTAGTATCAGCTATAGCATCTGTATTTTTAGCAGCAAAAGCGATTGGATTGCTCGAGAAATAGTTGTTCAGCGAAAATTTGTCAATTATTTAGGGTAATATATCATAATGGAATCACAAATTCCCTTTCTTGAACTTGTATTAATTGTTAAAAGAAATTTTAAAGTCATTTTTACTGTCTTTATGATCGTTGTAGTGATTACCCTCGGCATCACCTTGTCTATGCCCGAATGGTACCGTGCTCAAACAACAATATTGCCGCCTAGTGATGAAGTAGACATGTTCAATTTTAGTTCTTTAATGAATGATTTACCCTTGAAGGCTTTGGGCTTGGGAAGCGGTTCAGGAGAACTAGATTTAATCATTGCTATGTTAAAGAGTCGATCAGTCATGGAAGTCGCATCAAAAGAGTATAACCTTCAACAACGGTATAAAACAAAAAACTTAGAAGAGACGGTGAAGGAACTACGAAAGCATGTAGCTATCAGAGCGGATGAGGAGGGAACACTCACATTTTTTGTTGAAGCAAAAAGTTCTTGGTTTCCTATCTTTCTACCAAATAACCGTGAAAATGCCAGGTTATTAGCCAGAGATATGACCAATTACTTTATTCAGGAAGTTGATAAAATTAATAAAAATTTAAAAACTGATCGTGCGCGAAATGTACGCATTTTTGTTGAAAAGAGATATCTAAGAAATAGTGATGATCTATCAGAAGCTGAAGATTCCTTAAAGAAGTTTCAGATAGATCATGGGGCTATTGCTATTCCAGAGCAAATGACAGCGACACTCTCTGCAGCAGCAGAGTTGAAAGCACAAATTGTTGCCAAAGAAGTCGAAATAGGAGTTGTTCGAAATATATACGGAGTATCACATTTAGAATACCTGAAAAATGAAATAGAATTGATAGAGTTATCAAAAATGTATAAGGATATATATGAAGGAGATCCTTTCTCAAAAAATAAAGATAGCCAAGATAATTTATTCCTACCTTTGAAGGATATGCCTTACCTGGGACTACAATATGCAAGATTATTACGCGAAGTTTTAATTCAAGAAAAAATAATGGAATTTTTACTCCCTCAATATGAACAGGCGAAAATTCAAGAGACAAAAGACACACCAACGCTTCAGGTTCTTGATCCAGCAGTAAAACCAGAGAGAAAGCATCGACCAAAACGTGCTATTATTGTGGCGTTTTACAGTCTTTTTTCAATGATATTCAGCATCACATATTATTACTCAAAACCCACATTAAAACAGTATCTTCAAATTCTTAAAAGTTCTTAAATGCAAAGAAATATTCCTGTATCAGGAATGCTGCTCGCAAAGAATACAGGATTAAATCTTGCGGGCATGCTAATACCTCTAATCGTTGGTGTGTTCACAATACCCTATGCTGTTAGGGGACTTGGAGAGGAGGGATTTGGTTTACTTTCAATTGCATGGATTGTACTTGGCTATCTTGCCATGCTTGATTTCGGTCTGTCAAGAGCCTCTGCCAAATTTATTGCTGAGGCAAGAAATAGGAGCAATGTTGAAATTCAGCAAATATTTTGGGTGTCCACATTAATCAATCTAGTTTTTGGAATAATTGGTGCAATCTTCGTTCTTGTTTTCACTCCATACTGTATAAATTCTTTGTTAAACATCCCAGAACATTTGCTTGTTGAATCCAACCGAACATTTATCTTTTTTGGTATTTCGTTACCTTTTGTTTTATTGTCCACAAATCTAAGGGGAATGATTGGCGCCGTTCAAAGATTCGATCTTGTAAACATTATATTAATCCCATTGAACACTTTGAATTTTATCATACCCGCCCTATCCCTGCCATTAAAAATAAAAGTATCCACAGTTGTATTATTAATCGTTATTACACGTGTTATTGGTTTATTTATTTATGCATATTTTTGTTATAAAATATTTCCGGGAATTCGTCATCGTCCAAAAATTGATTTTCATGTGGCACCCAAGTTATTGCGATTTGGAGGTTGGATCTCTATCACAAGTATCATAAGTCCGCTTCTGGTCTATGTTGATCGTTTCTTTATCAGTCATTTTTTAACGTTAGGGATTGTCACTTACTATACGATACCCTATGATATGCTGAATAGAATTCGGATACTACCTATAGCATTCATGACGACGATCTTCCCTGAATTTAGTGCTAACTCAAATAATGATTCTCATATAAATCGAAAACTGTTTGAACAATCCTTTAAATATATACTTATTCTAACTGGTATAGCCTGTATCCTTCTATTTTCTTATGCTCCCAATTTGCTCGGGATTTGGTTGGGTGAAGCGTTTATGGAAAAAAGTATTATTGTTTTTCGGCTTGTTTCAATAGGTGTTTTTGTGAATTCATTGGCCTATCTTCCGTTTAATTATTTTCAAGGCATTGGCAGGCCAGATATTCCTGCAAAATTTCATTTACTTGAACTTCCGATATATATATCGATGTTATTCATCTTAATTCACCGATTTCAAATAAATGGTGTGGCATTTGCCTGGTTGATAAGAACTTTCCTTGATTTTATCCTGCTTTTTATTGGATTATTTAAATATGAGCCAAAATTAAAGAGCATATTTAAAATTAAAAAAATTAATTTTGCAGTTTTGATGTTGGTATTTCTTGTCTTGATGCAATGGATGAATTCCATAATTAATTCGAGAAGTATTATTATACAGATATCCTTTTCATTTTGTGTACTACTCATTCTCAGTATAATCACTTGGTTTTTATTATTTGATCAACAAGAGAAGATATTGTTACGCAAGATATTTAACAGAAATTGAAGACGAATGAAAAAAAAATTAGCAATTATCATTATTAATTGGAATGGCTGGAAAGACACAATTGAATGTCTAAATTCTCTTTTAGATAGTGTTGGACAACAATTATCGATTATTTTAATTGATAATGGATCTACTGATAATTCAATTAATGAAATCAGACATTGGGCAGGAAAAACAGGAAAGTCTGATTATGGCCCATATAATAGTATTATCGATAAAGATAAAATAATATTCAACGAGCTCTCCTATAGCAACAATGCAAATAAAATTCAGCTTGCTGAGACAAAGGTATCACAAAGTAAATCGACGAATTTCATTTTTATTAAATCAGATAAAAATCTTGGATTTGCAAAAGGATGCAATATTGGAATCAGATATGCGCTTGATCTGACATATGATTATATCATGTTGTTAAACAATGATACTACAGTTGATAAAAATTGTATTAACTTATGTATGAAGTTTATGGACAATGCAGAATATGATGTGGTCACGCCAAAGATATTGCATTATTATTATCCTGATACTATTTGGAATTATGGAGGAAAGTTAACATTCACTGGGAGCAGGAAATATTTTAAGAAAAGTTATATAGATGATTCAAGACAATATCGAGATATTTCTTTTATAACAGGATGTGCACTGATAGCAAGAGCAGGTATCTTCATAAAATATGGGCGATTAACTGAGAGATTCTTTTTTGGTGAAGAAGATTATGAATTTAGTCTTAGGATGAGAAAAAACAACATTAGAATGGCAGCTATATTATCTGCAAAAGTATATCATAAAATTGGGGTTTCAAGTGATTTGGCTCTTGAGGGTGATAAGTTAAGCAAGGCATTCGTTTTTTATCTAAATAGAATCATCAACTTAAAGATATTTTATCATCGACTCCATTGGTATATTTGGCGATTTATTACATTATTTTTTATATTATATATGATTAAGATCAAATATCATGCATCATGGAAAAAGAGTATGCGGTTTGTGTATAATTTGATTCGAATCACAGATTGTCAAGATCAAGTAACAGATTACGAGTTTACAAGAGCAAGAGAAATATTAGAACAGGGATTCAAATGAAATGGATGCGCTCTTAGGATCACTATTGCTTATATTATTCGGTTATGCAATAAGTAGTTTTGAAAGATACCGAATTGGAACGGCCATTACTCCTTTAGGGGTGTTGATTTGGCCATATATTGTTATTGTGCTCTTAGTGAATTTAATCGGCCAGCATTTTGGATTCTTCCCGATCAGCCTTAAAAGTATTCTTATGTTTACAATGTTTGCTGGTTTTTTTGCTTTGGGTGGACACATTTGTATAAACTATCAAATGAGAAGGTCTGATTATAAAAATGATTTTTTTCTCAATCGAGATACAGAGATTCTATCAATCATACCTATATTTCGTTCTCTTTTTATTGGTATTGGCGTTATTGCAATAATTACGGGATTAATTCATCTTTATCAAAACGTTCAAATACATGGAGTAGAGAGTATATGGCAATCGGAGTTTCGTTCGGATTATGGTACAGGGGTGTTATCTCACTTCATGATCTTAAGTAGACCAGCATTTATTTTCTTGTTCGCAGACTATATAATTTCAAAGAAGAAGTCTTTACTTATCCTATTGATTCTACTGTTCTTCATCGTTTTTGCAAGACAAGTGAAGTATCATATCTTTGGATTAATTTTAGGTGGATACTTTTTTGCTCTATTACATCATGCCTTGCAATTCTCAATAAAAAGAATTTTAAAGTACGTAATAATTATTGTTGTTCTGTTTTTAAGCACATATTATATTGGTTTCTTTGCGGTTGGAACTGATTATGCTCTATCTGAAAAAACACGGTTTTGGGTAATAAACTTGTTCTTTACATATTTATTCGGTGGACCCATTGGTTTTAGCGAAATATTAAGTAACAATTTATACCCATTATACAGCAGTAACGAAATCTTTGCTGTACCGATTAACTTATATCGGTTTTTAGTAAAAGATATAAATTTAGTGGATATTATTATACATAACTGGATTCCGGTTTCCGAACATAATGAGATCTTTCACAGTTCAAATGTTTTTGGTATGATTGGAATGTTGTATATGTATCTTGGAACATATGGTGCGATTATTTACTTATTTTTATCAGGTTTTCTATTTTATTCAATTTGGATTTTAGCAATCAAATTTAAACGATGGGTAGGAATACAGCTGGTATACGCTTTTATGATGTGTTACCTAACAGTTGGCTTCTTTGATCTCTATTTTAACAAATTGACATTTTATGAAGCATCCGCATATATGTTAATAGTTCCATTGCTTTTTAATATTGGAAAGAGGATGTTGAATTATGCAGCTTTAAGTATCCGTCAGACAAATGAGGCTATTTAATTAATCAACAATTTTTAAAACATTATTCATTTATGAGAACAATATTGTGAACAATACAAGACTTAACATATTATTTATTACCCAATATTTTTCTCCTGAGATTGGTGCTGGGGCAATTCGCTCACATGAACTTTCAAAATACTGGGTTAAATTTGGTGATCATGTTGAAGTGCTGACCGGTTTTCCAAATTATCCTACAGGAAAACTATACCCAGGTTACTTTCAAAGGGCTTTGAGAATATGGGATAATGAGAAAATTGATGGTATTCAAGTAATAAGAACTCCAATTTATCCAACTGCATATAAGAATTCTTTTCGAAGGATTTTTAACTATATTTCCTTTCTAGTCTCAGCTAGTTTTAGTGGTGTTTTTATTAAGAAGCCGGATATCGTTGTTGCCACATCTCCACCGCTACTGGTTGGGCTTGTTGGATATTGGATAAGTCTCTGTAAACGTATTCCCTTGGTTTTTGATGTGAGAGATCTCTGGCCTGAGAGTTTAGTGGTCGCAAATGATGCCTATAAAGGATCCATCTTCTATCTTATTTTAGATAAAATTTCAGGAAGATTATATAGGGGATGCAAAAGACTTGTTGTTGTCACGGATGGATTTAAAGCTGAGCTGATATCTAAGGATGAGATGCTTCAATCAAAGCTATGTGTTATTAAAAATGGTGTTGATCCTGAAGTTTTTAAGCCTGTTTTAAATTATGAAGAAAGAAAAACTGAATATGGCTTTATGGATAAATTTATCGTATCCTATTTTGGGACCATTGGTATTTCTCATGGTGTTGAGGAATTGTTGTTGGTTGCCGAAATGGTTTTAGACAGTAATCCGCAGATTCATTTTTTAATAGCAGGTGAGGGTGCATTGCGGGAGAAGCTAATTTCATTAAAGGAAGAAAAAAGATTATTTAATGTGGATATCTGGAGAAATCAGCCCCGTGAGACCATGCCATTATTGCTAAGCATTTCTAATGTGAGTGTCGTATCGCATGTAAACGCACCGATTTTCGATACATTTATTCCCTCCAAGATGTTCGAAGGAATGGCATGCGAACGACCTATATTGGCCGCACTAAAAGGAGAGGCGGCGAAGATCATCACTGAATCGGATTCGGGTCTTGTAGTAGAGCGTGGAAATCCAGCCGCGATGAAGGAAGCGATTCTTCAGTTATATCATGATCCTTCCAAATGTAATGAAATGGGCAGGCGCGGTAGAGATTTTGTGTTAAAGTATTTTTCAAGAGAAATCCTTGCAAAACAATACAGGGATATTTTAATGGATGTGATCGGAAAGTAGATTTTATAATGAAACAAATTTTAATATGGGGGGGTATTCCTGAACCGATTGGAGGACAAACAAACCATATCTTCCATCTCGCATCAAGGTTAGAGGCGGATGGCTATGGTGTGGTGGTGGTGGATACAATCCGATCAGGAGTGAAATACCCGACCCGTTTTTTTGTCTATGATTTGAGGAGTCACTTTTTTAAAATATGCGTACTGTCATTACACAGTATCAATCATATCCATGTATCGAATTTGAATAAAATTTATAAGATTGCACCATTCATTCTATTAAGCCTTTTTATTTATAAAAGAAGTACAACCTTATTAACAATTCATAGCGGCCAATACCCAGTAACGTATGATAACCATCGCGGTTTTAAACAAAAAATAATTGATCGATTTCTATCCAAATTTGGGACTATCATTGCAATAAACAAACAAATTGAGGAACATTTACGAGTAAATCATTATCGCGGTTCAATCATTCGAGCTCATTCATATATCGCATATGATCAGACACTAAAACGATCCATGTTTGATAAAAATAATATTAAAGTGATTACAAGTGGCTATCTAAAACCGATCTACAATTATGATGGACTCATCCATGTTATAAAAGACCTAAATCGTTCTGGATACAACATACAACTTTCAATTGTACTTTATGGCGATCAGGATGAAGGATATAAAAAACAAATCAAAGCTGATTTCAATGAGGATTTTGTAACGGTTCATCAATCCATGTCCTTAGATCAGTTTTCACAATTATTAGCTGATCATGATGTTTATGTCAGAAATACAGATGCTGATTCATATGGTCTTGCTGTCGCGGAAGCCTTAACTATGGGTGTTCCGGCTCTTGCCACGGATGTCACAGATCGGCCCAACGGCTCGATTCTGTATCAATGCAGAAAGAGCAAGTCGCTTAAAGATGCGCTTGCTTACGTTATTAATAATTATTCTCAAGAGATAGAAAAATTAAAAACTGTGGTAATAAAAGATAGCTATGATACGATTTGTTCACTTTATTCCGACATTTCATCATCATATCAATAAAAGGAGCATTTGAGTGAGGCAAGTAATACAGAATTTCAAATCGGGTGAACTGAGCATTCAGGATGTTCCTGCACCAGCGTTACAACCCGGTGGAATTATTGTTGCGAATCGCTACTCAGTGATCAGCGCGGGCACTGAACGACTGACTGTAGCCACTGCGCAAAAGAATATTGTGGGTAAGGCCCAGAGCCGACCAGATCTGGTTGATAAAGTAAAACAATCCATCAAGAGAGACGGCCTCCTGCATACAATTGATGTGGTGCGTAACAAGTTGGATGCTCCCATCGCTCTTGGTTATAGCTCTGCAGGTAAAGTTCTCGCAGTTGCAGATGATGTTGAAGGAATTAAAGTAGGAGATTCTGTCGCATGCGCCGGTCAAGGCTATGCCTCGCACGCAGAGCAAATATTCGTACCGAAAAATCTGGCGGTTAAAGTCCCGAAAGATGTGGGTTTGGATGAGGCCGCATTTGCCACATTGGGTGCGATTGCCATGCAAGGGGTTCGTCAAGCGGATATCACGGTCGGCGAGACGGTTGCAGTGATTGGTTTGGGGCTTCTTGGATTACTGACCGTACAAATTCTCAAAGCAGCGGGGTGCATTGTCGTTGGGATGGATATCCGAGAGTCCTCCTGTGACAGCGCTATAAGTATGGGGGCAGACCATGCGACCATAAGCGACCGTGACCTTGTCCATATATCAGAATCCATTACAATGGGCCTTGGAATAGACAAAGTAATTATCACTGCCTCAACAAATGACAACGCGCCAATTGTTAATGCTGGAGAAATTCTCAAGAGAAAAGGTGTCGTTGTTCTGGTCGGCTTGGTTCCCGCGAATTTACCAAGAAGCCCGTTTTATGAGAAAGAGATTGATTTTCGATATTCATGTTCATATGGCCCCGGACGATATGATCCACTGTATGAGGAGAAAGGTTTCGATTATCCATTCAGTTATGTGCGATGGACAGAACAAAGAAATATGCATTCATTTCTTCAGCTTGTTTCACAGAAAAAAATCCAAATTAGGCCTTTCATTACGCACACTTTTCTCATTGATCAGGCTGAAGAGGCCTATGATTTGGTTACAGGAAAAAACAAAATAAAAACCTATTTTCAGGGAATTCTGTTTGAATATTCCGAAAATAAAACAACTGATGCGAAGGATCAGATCGTTATAAATGATATCGATCAGTCAAATGTATCGTCCCATGACAAGGTCCATGTTGGATTTATCGGCGCAGGCAACTTTGCGCAAAGGTTTTTAATTCCGGCCGTAAAAAATGTAAAGAATGTAAAGTTGCAATATGTATCCACAACAAGGGGCATCACCAGTCAGGGTGCGGCCAAGAAATTCGGATTTACCGTGGCAACCACAAATAATGACGCGGTGCTGAACGACCCTGATGTACATGCTGTTTTTATTGCAACGCGTCATCATTTACATGCCAAGTTGGTTTCTGATTGTCTTAAGAAGAATAAAGCAGTGTATGTTGAGAAACCACTGGCAATACTTCAGGATGAACTTGATTCTTTGGTACAGGAATATAATGCCCAACCCGGGCATGTTATGACGGGTTTCAATCGAAGATTTTCACCTCATGTGGAATGGATCATATCCAGCTTTTCTCCCAATTCTCCGAAGATGATTCATTACAGAGTGAATGCAGGATTCATTCCGAAAGATCATTGGACACAGGATCTTGAGCAGGGTGGAGGGCGAATTATTGGTGAAGTTTGTCATTTTATTGATTTGATCAATTTTTTCACTAAATCGTATCCCATTAAACTCTATGCAGAATCCATGGATTCCTATACGGGTCTTAATGATTCAGTATCCATCATTCTGAAATATAGCAATGGTTCTGTAGGTACAATTACCTATTCAGCGGTTGGTGACAAAGCATTACCGAAGGAGCGAATCGAAATCCTCGCCAAAGACTATGTTGCAATTCTTGATGATTTTAGAAAAAGCAACGTGATTAAAAAAGGGAAGACCACCCAGTTTAAAACAGGGAAACAGGATAAAGGGCACAATCAGAGTGTCGCTTCATTTTTGCAGTCGATATCAGATGGCGCAGCCTCAACCATCTCATTTCAGGATGCTTGTAATGCGACAAAACTGACTTTGCTTGTTCAAGAATCTCTGGCCAAAGGCGATGTAATTACTTTTCATCCATATGAATGAGGCAGTATGCGCTCACGGCTTGATTTATACCTAAATACGATCCGATACTTAAAGGCGGTCCAAGTCTGGAGCCGCATTACACTATATGTTAAAAAGATTTTATTAAATAAAATTATTGCATCCAAAATAAATAAACAATCGAATACAGATTTTTTCACCCAAGTCTTTTCATTCATTGATAAACCCACTGCTCATCGACAAGTTAATCTAAAAATCAATTCATTTACATTTCTCAATCAGCCAATCCAGTTTGATACGCATATTGAATGGAACAAAAAAGCCTGTTCAAAATTATGGCTTTATAATCTGCATTATTTTAACTATCTACTTCAACAAGATAACCAAACTGAAGGTGACTATTCAGAAGCAAAAAACGTTATTGAGGATTGGATAAATAGCAATCCCATTGGTTATGGGATTGGGTGGGAGCCCTATCCTCTCTCTTTGAGGATTGTCAACTGGATCTATTTTTATTGTAAATTCGAGGATTCCATCCACCATGACGAACCATTTCATTCTCAAGTAATTCAATCAATTTACCAGCAATGTCATTATTTAACGTACTTTATTGAATACAATATCCTGGCGAACCATCTTTTCTCGAATTTGAAGGCGCTTATCTGGGCTGGAGCTTTTTATAACAATGAAAAATGGCTCAAACGAGGGATTTTCTTATTAAAGCATGAACTTGCCGAGCAAGTTTTATTGGATGGGGGACATTATGAAAGATCTCCGATGTATCACGGATATTTCCTCATCGATTTGCTGGATCTCATTCAAATATTTCAATCCACATCACTTGGAAACGATGAATTACAACTTTATTCAAAACTAAAGCAGACATCCGCTACAATGATGCAATGGCTTGAGACCATGATTCATCCCGATGGGAAAATCGCACTCTTCGGAGATTCCTCAATAGGCGAATGTGTTCCACTAAAACAGATAAAGGATTATTTTAATAAGCTGATTGACATTAAACCCTCCGCTATGGTGCAAAATCAGACATTACAAGTCCGCGCCCTGCCGGAAAGTGGATACTTTGTTTTTCAATCACCGAATCATACAATTATAATTGACGGTGGCGAACTGGGTGTCCGTTATCAGCCGGGCCATGCACATTGCGATATGTTCAGTTTTGAATATTCAATTGGAAAAAATCGATTTATTGTTGATAGTGGCATCGGAGAGTATCTTCCTTCGACATTACGAAATCAGGCAAGAAGTGTATATTCACATAATGTGTCAATCTTAGGCAGAATTGAGCAGGCTGATTTCTGGGGCGCATTTCGAATGGGAAGAAGGATTTCCTCTCCGAAAGTCAGGATTGCATATCATCCAGATAGAATTATCTTTGAGGGAGATTATCATAGTAAAATCAATCGAAAACTCCCTCATACCTATTATCGCTCAATCGAATTTAATAAGACCCAGTTCGTAGTAACAGATCGTTTTGAGGTGATTGGAAATGCTCCAATTGAGAGTCTAATTCATCTTCATCCATTGTGTGGGGTCGTAACCGGTTCCGGTACTTATAAAATAATACAGGGAGAAACAGAGATCTATATAATATTTGATCAATTTAATATTCAATCCGAATTACGAGAATGGTTTTACATTCCCTCATATGGAGAAAAAGTCGATTCAAAAATGATTGTACTAAAGCCAAATAATTCCCACGATCAAATCATCTATGTTGTCTCCCAATCAACTGATTCATCCGTAGAAGCACAAATCGCTTTGAGTTCTAAATCTATCTAATTGCTTTTCTTCATTTTAAATAGTATCTTTAATATTTAAGTTCAGTTGCACTCACCATTGAAACAACGGTTCTGCTATGTTGAAAACTCTATTGGTCGCCGGCGCTCGACCAAATTTCATGAAAATTGCTCCCCTGTATAAGAGAATGCAGGAATATTCCAATTTTTTTCAACCCATTTTTGTGCATACGGGTCAGCATTATGATCAAAATATGTCACACTCCTTTATCGAGAGTTTAGGACTCCCTGATCCGGATGTTTTTCTTGGCATCGGATCCGGATCCCATGCCGTTCAAACAGCTAACATCATGATAGAGTTTGAGAAAGTTTTACTCTCTTCCAAACCGGATTTGATCATTGTGGTCGGTGATGTGAATTCCACGATTGCGTGCGCGTTGGTTGCCAGCAAACTATCAACACCTATTGCGCACATCGAAGCTGGTCTCAGAAGTTATGACCGGGAGATGCCGGAAGAAATCAACCGGATTCTCACGGATCAGATTTCAGATCTCCTTTTTATCACCTCCCCTGAGGCAGAGGGGAATTTGATGCGAGAGGGGATACAGCAAACCAAAATCCATTTTGTCGGAAACTTGATGATCGAATCCCTGATACAGCATATTGATCAAATTGACCAGTCCACAATCCGTTATACCCTTCCTCTTAAGAATGAACAATACGCCCTTCTAACATTGCATCGTCCTTCGAATGTTGATCATGCACAATCTTTGGAAGCAATCCTTAATGCTGTGGTAAAAATCAGTAAAAACATACCGGTCATATTTCCAGCACACCCCCGGACCCAGAAACAAATTCAGAAATTTCAGTTGAACATGAAGGATTTCAATGATCGCTTGTATCTTTTAAATCCAATTGGATATTATGATTTTCTAAATTTACAGAAGAATGCCAAATTTGTGATGACAGATTCCGGTGGTATTCAGGAGGAGACAACATATTTCGGAGTTCCCTGTTTAACTATTCGCAATAATACAGAACGGCCTATCACAACTGAGGTCGGTACCAATCAGTTAATTGGAACTGATCCTAATAAATTAATAGCCGCGAGTCAAGAGATTATTTCAGGGCATGTAAAGCCCGGTGATATTCCCAAGTATTGGGATGATAAAGTATCCGAAAGAATCATCCAGATTTTAATGAAGTACAAGTAAATTTTAACTATGTCCAAGCACATCGAAAAAATTCTATTACTTCTGATCGATTTCATTACCATCAACCTCACTTTCATCCTGTGGTGTCAGTTGCGGCAAAGGGCAGGATTTATGTCCATCCCGGACATGAGTGAGAAAATAATGCTTTCTCTCATACTGTTTGTGTGCTGGTATGTGGTTTTTGTATTTTTTGGATTACATCGCATTCAATTCACTCACTCCCGAATTGATGAAATCATCGATGTGATTAAAGTGGTGACTGTGGGCACATTACTGATTTTTGTATTCACCATGGACATTTCTCACGATCTCTCTACTCCGATTCAGACCAGCCGTATATTTATATTTTTATACTGGGCAATGATGATCTTTTTTGTGAGCGGCGGACGCGTTTTCCTCAGATCGGTTCACAGATTGATGTTGAAGAAGGGTATAGGTCATCGGCGTACTGTCATAGTGGGTTGGGGAAAGAAAGCCCGTGATGTGCTGGACATGGCCCAGAGTGCACCCGCGCTTGGATACAATGTAATCGGATTTGTGACATCCAAGGAAATAAAAGAGGGAAGTGTCTATAAAGAGATTCCCGTGCTTGGGCAGCTGGAATTGCTGCATCAGGTTATCGAATCCAATCAAGTTCAGGAAGTGGTAGTCGCGCTTCCTGGGCATTCTGAAAAAATGCTCGAAGTAATCATCGGTCAATGCAATAATACAGGGGTAGGCATCAAGATTGTGCCGGATCTTTACGATTTAATTATTGGTCAGGTACGCACCAATCAGATTTATGGATTCCCACTAATTGAGATCCTGCCGGAATTGATGGTGCCTTGGGAGCGACTAGTCAAGCGGGCCGGAGATTTTGTTCTATCTTTTTTGGGTACAACGGTCTTCCTTCCTTTCGGTCTTATACTGGCCTTGCTCATCAAGTTGACCTCAAAAGGTCCAATTTTTTATACACAAACGCGTGTAGGTTTAAACGGAAAACTTTTTAAAGTCATCAAGTTCCGCACTATGGTTCAGGATGCGGAAAAACATTCTGGCCCGGTGTGGGCAGGTAAAAACGATCCCCGAATCACATCGATCGGTCGTATCATGCGCAAGCTCAGGCTGGATGAGTTCCCGCAGCTCATAAATGTTCTTCGGGGTGATATGGCTCTTGTGGGACCCCGCCCGGAACGGCCTTACTTTGTGGAACAGTTGAAGGAGATGTTTCCACTTTACGCGCGGCGGCTTCGTATTCGTCCCGGAATTACAGGATGGGCGCAGGTCAAGGGGGAGTATGATCAATCCCTCGAGCAAGTGAAACACAAGCTGGAGTTCGATCTTTTTTATCTTGAGAATATGTCCCTTCGCATGGATTTGAAAATAATTCTGAATACGCTTTATGTGATGCTCGCCGGAAAGGGACATTAATCTGCCGCCGCTAAAGCTATGGCGGACAAGCTCCATTTGAAGACTCATTAACATTAAGGATATAACATGTCAAACGAAACTCATAAGCCCATACCGATGCTTGATCTGAAGGGTCAATATCAATCCATGAAGGATGAGATCAACAGCGCCATCCAATCCGTATTAGACAGTTGCCAATTTATTATGGGGCCGGATGTCCGAGCCCTCGAAGACGAGATTGCTGTCTACACAGAATCCAAGTTCGCAATTGGATGCAATTCCGGCACAGACGCACTTCAGATGGCTCTCATGACCCTGGAAGTAGGTCCAGGTGACGAGATTATCACAACCCCATTTACATTTGTAGCGACCGCAGAAGTGGTCGGATTGTTGGGTGCGAAATGTGTGTTTGTCGATATCCTGCCCGACACCTACAATATCAATCCTGATTTGATAGAAGCAGCGATTACGGACAAGACGAAGGCGATCATCCCCGTGCATTTATTCGGTCAGTCTGTAGACATGGATCCCATTCAGGCGATTGCTGCCAAACATGGAATCCCTGTCATCGAGGATGCAGCGCAGGCAATTGGCGCAACTTATAAGGGACGTCCGATATGTGGTCTGGGTGAAATGGCATGCCTCAGCTTTTTCCCATCCAAGAACCTCGGAGCTTATGGGGATGGCGGCATGATTATGACCTCTGATGAGAAGTTGGCCGACAAGCTTCGCATGATCCGGAATCACGGTTCACGTATACAATATCAGCATGACATTCTGGGTGTGAATAGCCGACTTGATACGCTTCAGGCCGCGATTCTACGAGTGCGTCTTCGTCATCTGGATGATTGGGGAAAGGCGCGTGGCGAACGTGCCGAGAAGTATAATACACTCCTTAAATCTTCGAATGTGATCACTCCCATCACAGCCGAAACGAACACGCATGTGTTTCATCAGTACTGTGCCTGTACCGAGAAACGAGACGCGGTTCTTGATAATCTTCGCAAGCATCAGATCGGATGCGCTGTCTATTATCCGATCCCACTCCATCTTCAACCTGCTTTCAGGGATATGGGATTTGGCGAGGGCAGCCTGCCGATTGCCGAGAGAATGTCCCGTGAAATATTTGCATTGCCCATTTATCCCGAATTGCCGAAAGAGGATCAGGAATGGATTGTGGAGAAGATTCTTGAAGTGACGGATTGAAAGCCCAATTTGCATTTTAAATAAGTTATACTTAATATGTACAAATTTAGAAAGTAAAACAGGTTGAACTATGCTGGATATTAAATTCATACGCGAAAATTCCGATAAGGTCAGAGAAGCAATAAAACAAAAACGGGATCACGCTGATCTGGACAAACTGCTCAAGCTGGATGAAGAACGCCGGGCACTCGTCCAGAAAGCGGATAACCTTAAGGCGGAGCGCAATCGAGTCTCAGATCAGATAGCCACGCTCAAGAAATCCGGTCAGGATGCATCTGAGGATATACTCAAAATGCGCGATGTCTCCGAACAGATCAAACAACTGGATGAAGGATTACGTTCAGCCGAATCCGGGATTCATGAAATTCAGATGCAGATTCCCAATATCCCGCATGAATCTGTCCCCATTGGCACGAGTGAGAGGGACAATGTGCTGGTTCGGGAATGGGGAAAAAAGCCGACATTTGATTTCGAACCACGCGCCCATTGGGATCTGGGTCCCGAACTTGAGGTGGTTGATTTTGAACGGGCCAGCCGCCTATCAGGCTCCAATTTTGTTTCTTTTTCAGGGGCTGGCGCGACGCTTGTCCGCAGCCTGATAAATTTTATGATTGATCTCCATGTCCGCAAGCACGGGTATAAAGAGGTCTGGGTGCCGATTATTTTACGGCGCGAGATGATGGAAGGCACGGGCCAGCTGCCGAAGCTTGAAGAAGACATGTACCGGATTGAGAAAGATGATCTCTTCATGATCCCCACGGCCGAAGTGCCCATCACCAATCTGCATAGGGATGAGATCTTTGACGTGGAAAAACTCCCGATCAAATATACGGGATATACGCCCTGTTTCCGCCGCGAAGCAGGCAGCTATGGTGCGGATACGCGCGGTCTGATGCGCATCCATCAGTTTGACAAAGTGGAAATGGTCAAGTTTGTTCGTGCCGAAACTTCCTATGACGAATTAGAATTGCTGGTTCAGAACGCTGAAGAAATCCTTCAAATCTTTAACTTGCCTTATCGTGTGATGACATTGGCTACGGGTGATCTTTCTTTCGCGGCGGCCAAATGTTATGATATTGAGGTATATGCACCGGGTATCGACCGTTGGCTCGAAGTATCCTCCTGCTCCAACTTTGAAGATTTTCAGGCTCGCCGTATGAATATTCGCTATCGGCCGGACAAGAGTGCCAAACCCCAGTTTGTTCATACACTGAACGGATCAGGACTGGCCCTGCCGCGACTTCTGATTGCGCTGATCGAAACCTATCAGACGGCCGAAGGCACCATCATTATCCCGGAACCCCTGCGTCCCTACGTCGGGCTGGATGTGATTAAGTAAAACTCTCCACACGCAACACGACATTTAATACGATTAAAAGATATCATTCCGATTAACTCCGGGTTGCCGGATCGTTTGCTTTGAGAGTAACTCTTCTCGACCATCTGTTGGTATAAATTCTACTAATTTTGACATTGCATTTTCAATGTGATCCGTTTATATTCATTTACAACAACACCTTTTTGAATTTTCAATACATTAAAAAGCCAACTTGTGATAAACAAGGAGACTCGTGATGAAGAATATCTTGGTTGTTTTAATACTTTCTTTCATTGTTACAGCGTCGCTTTATTCACAAAGCAATTATTATTTTTCGAGACATCTCTCTTTGCCAGAACAAACAGCGACGGCAAAAACCATTGATCTGGGCTATCCGATTCAGTTGGAAGATGTTCGTTCCATTGGCATGGGCAATACACAGGTTGCAGGTAAAAATTTAGCTAATGCCATGATGGCCAATCCTGCTTTTTTGGCTCAGCCAAACCGTTCTTTTGAGGTATTCGGATTCATGGCCAATCTGCCGCCAGAGACCTATAATGCGGCTTTTTTTCTTGCAGATAACATGACCGAATTCGAAGAGGCTCTCTCTCTGAACCAAGTATGGGATGGTGTGAATGCATTCTTTGTCGAGGGTGCGTCACTGGAAGATCGGTTCGAAGCATTAAACACGATTCAAAAGGGAATGCGGTTTACGTTGGATCTTTTTGATGAAGTGATCGGAGACGCGGAAAATCCTCAGAAACATGCAATTGCACTGCTTCCCTCTTTTCAGGCGCAGTGGGATCAATGGGGCGTTTCGCTTTATGGTTACGGACATTCCGTGTTTATGGTACAGCAGAGTCCGACACTTGACCGGTTGATGGAAATTGAAATTCCCGAGAATATGGACAATCCGCTTCAAGCAGCTAAAGCCGCTGCCCAGATTTTCGGCACACTGGCACATGTCTTTCTCTTTGAATCTGAAAGCTTTGCCAATGAGGTGTTCCCTATGGCCTTTTATCTGGCCTATGTGGACATGGTGCTTTCGGTCGGCCGCGGATTTCAGATCAATGAAAATCTTCACTTGGGCATGAACCTGAAATTTGTGAACAGACGCTTTTCCACGGATCGTGTACCGGTTTCAGATTATGAGGCCATTCTGAGTAATGCCTGGTCCAGTTTAAATACAGATGTGACGGGTTTGACCGCGGATATTGGAGCGCTTTACACACTGCCCTTTGGTACCCGGATCGGCGCATCTCTCCAAAATATTCTTCCCATGAAATCTTTGGATAATCAGATTGTAACGCCTTTCCGTTTTCCGCAGATTGTCCGTGATCGGGATGAAGATGGCAATATCATTACCAATGCACAAGGCGACACTGCGCTTGTCAGTACCTATCGCCGGATCAATACGATTCGTCCGTTTTCTCTGAATACCCCATTCATCGCAAATATCGGTATAAACCATCCTATTACTTCCAACTGGGATATCGCACTCGACTGGGTGGACATTGCAGAAAATGATACCCGGTATCGAGAGACTACAGAACGGATTGGCCTGGGTACGGAATATCGATTTGGTGTGTGGCAGGATAAACTCAGTATTGCTCTCCGTACCGGAATGGCGGATGAGCACTGGACCGCCGGGCTGGGTGTGCATATCCTGAACCGTGTACGACTGGATGGCGCCATGGCGTATGACCGGATGGTAAAAGCGCATTCGTATTTTGCACAGATTAAGGTGGGGTGGTGAACAAACCCAAACTCGGCATCAGCACGTGTCTTTTAGGTGAGAATGTCCGCTATGACGGCGGGCACAAGCTTGACCGATATTTAAGAGACACACTTGGTTTGTTTGTGGAGTGGGTGTCGATTTGCCCTGAGGTGGATTGCGGTCTTTCGATTCCAAGGGAACCCATGCAACTTGAGGGCAACCCAGATGCACCTCACTTGATCACATGCGAGACGCGAATCGATCATACTGATCAGATGATGCAATGGGCGGAGAAACGGTTGGATGTGCTTAAAAATGAAATTCTATCCGGATTTGTGTTTAAGGCCAGATCACCGAGTTGTGGCATTCGTGATATACCCATTTACAATCTACAAGGGAAATCCGTGGGATCCCAAAGTGGTATCTTTACGGGCATGTTCATGAGGCGATTCCCACTCATCCCTATTGAGGATGAAGAGGGGATGAAAGATCCAGATCGACGTCAGAAGTTTTTAAAGAGTGTCTCGGAGCTGTGGCGAGGACATCCTTATAATGCGAAAGGGATAGACTTTGTCAAAGGACTATTGTGGTGAGATAAGTTGGTAATTGGGAATATTGTTTAAAAAGCTAATAAAATGAATTATGCTGTAATAATGATCTGAAAAGTATCGGTTTAGACGCAAAACATTACCATTGATTTTACCTGCCTTGGTCTTTATATTTCGATTGGTAATCCAAAAGAATTTTCTCACCTCAGATGTGGGAGTTTGCACGTATGATCCAGATTTATTGTCATCCAATTTATTCAAGGAGAGGACAGCGAATCACGCAAGTTCCTGGTAACTTTGAAATTTCTAATATCCATTCATATTTTTTAATCTATAGAGGTATATTATGAAACCGATTGAGGAGCTGGATGCTGTATTGAAAGCCCTTAATTTGAATTCTGAAAATCCCGGTGTGTCGGATGGTGAATCGTGGTTCGGGACAGGGAAAACCATCGACTCAATCAGCCCGATTAACGGGCAGGTCATCGCGAAAGTGATGCAGGGTAGTCCTGAAGATTATGAACGCCTCATTCCAAAAATGGAAGAGGCGTTTTGCGTTTGGCGCTCTGTTCCGGCACCCAAGCGGGGCGAGATTGTTCGGCAGCTCGGACACGCGCTCCGGGATAAAAAGGATGCGCTGGGAAAGCTGGTCACTATCGAGATGGGCAAGTCGATTCAGGAAGGGTGGGGTGAAGTGCAGGAGATGATCGACATCTGTGATCTGGCCGTAGGGCAGTCCCGCATGTTGTACGGGGTGCAGACGCACAGCGAACGGCCGAATCATCGTATGTATGAGCAGTGGCATCCTTTGGGTATTGTGGGCATTATATCGGCGTTTAACTTTCCCGTCGCAGTCTGGGCCTGGAATTTAGCAATCGCTCTGATCGCAGGCGATGTGTGTCTCTGGAAACCGGCGAGTGCGGTTCCGCTGACCGCAATTGCTTGTCAGAAAATATTCGAATCCGTTCTCAAAATGAATGGATTACCCAGCGCCATTTCCACATTGATCACCGGAAAAGGTTCTGAGCTCGGGGATTTACTGACAGAAGATCCCCGCGTGAAGTTGATCAGTTACACGGGTTCCACGCATATTGGCAAACGCATTTCAGAGCGCGTGGGCAAACGGCTCGGCAAGACCATTCTCGAATTGGGCGGGAACAATGCGATTATTGTTACGGCCAAAGCGGATTTGAAGCTTGCTGCAAAGAACGTCCTCTTCGGTGCAATTGGTACGGCCGGGCAGCGTTGTACTACAACACGGCGTGTGATTGTTGAGGATTCCATTTATGATGAATTCAGCGATCTCCTCCAAAAATATTATGACAAGGTCACAATCGGGAATCCTATCAATGAATCGAATCTCATGGGGCCACTCGTGGATTCCACAGCTGTAAACAATCTGTTTACGGCAATCGAAGCGGTTGAAAAGCAGGGCGGACGTTTGCTTAAGAAACCCGAAAGACTTGAAGGGGATGCCTACTCCGGAGACTGCTATGTCACGCCCGCCCTTGCAGAAGTGGATGACAATTTACCCATTGTGTGTGAAGAGACCTTCGCGCCGCTGCTTTATCTGATTCGATACTCAGGCGGGATTCAGGAGGTAATTGACATCCAAAACGGGGTACCGCAGGGATTGAGTTCTGCGATATTCACGAATGATTTGCGGGAATCTGAGCAGTTCTTGAGCGCAACCGGCAGTGATTGCGGGATCGCGAATGTGAATGTGGGGACGAGTGGTGCAGAGATCGGATTGGCGTTCGGCGGTGAGAAAGAAACGGGGGGTGGCAGAGAAAGTGGCTCGGATGCATGGAAAGCGTACATGAGGCGACAAACCAATACCATCAACTGGAGTGGAGAAACCATCCTGGCTCAGGGGATTGAATTCGACTGATGGCACGCCTATTTGAACATCAGGGCAAGACTTTGCTGAAGGAGAAGGGGATTCCTATCCCGAAAGGAATGATCGCAAACTCGCCTTCGGAAGCGCGTCGGGCCGCAGAACAGATCGGATGCCCGGTGGTCATCAAGGCACAGGTCTGGTCCACGAGTCGGGCCGCATCCGGCGGGATCGCATTTGCGGATTCTCCGCACGATACTGAGAAGCAAGCGGAAAAAATCCTTGGTCAGAAGATTGGTCAGTTTGTTGTGGAAACGGTGCTCGTGGAAGAAGAACTCTCCATCAGGCAAGAATTCTACGCGTCCATCCTCATTCATGATCGTGTACCCGGACCGGTGCTGCTCTTCAATGTGCAGGGTGGATCCGGTGTGGAAGATCAGGCGGGTGCCCTGTCCATGGACATCGATGTGATCAAGGGGCTGTGTCCTTCCGAAGCGGCGGATCTTCTCCAGAAAGCGGGTATCTCTGATTCGCTCCAATCCAAATTATCAGATCTTCTCGTCCGTTTGTACCAAACTGCCAGAGTCCATGAAGCCAGATCTGCTGAGATTAATCCCATTATTCTGACCACAGATGGTGAGCTTTACGCGGCGGACTGCCGGATCGCGATTGATGATTATGCGGTGTTCCGGCATCCCGAATTGGGAATTGAGATTGCACGTGAACTCTCAAACCCTCCGACGCAGCTGGATAAAATTGCACATGATGTGGAGTTTCATGATTATCGCGGTACCTTTTATTTCATTCAGCTTGAACAGGATTTTCACAAAGGAGAGAGCGTGATCGGATTTCATGGCGCTGGTGGTGGCGGTTCTATGATGTCCATGGACGCCCTTCTGGCTGAAGGATTCCGGATCGCAAATTTCTGTGATACAAGCGGGAATCCTCCAGCAAGCAAAGTGTACCGGGCCGCGAAGATCATTCTATCTCAGCCAGGGATTGACGGATATTTCGCATCCGGATCAGGTGTGGCAAGTCAGGAGCAAGTGCATTCGGCGCGCGGGCTGGTCAAGGCCTTCCGTGAGGTTGGCCTGGATATTCCGGCGGTCATCCGGCTTGGCGGCAACATGGAGGATGAGGCAGTTGAAATCCTGTACTATTTCACACAGGATTTGTCCACTCCGGTTGAAGGATATAAGCGGGATGATCCCGCATCCTTCTGTGCTAAGAGATTGCGAGCACTCGTGGATGGGCACCATCCATTCAAAATAAAAGAAGAACCGAAATCCGCTATGTTTCCAGAAAAGCCCTATCAATTCCGGACCGTGACAAAAGGAACTGTGGTTTTTGATCATGCTTTATGTGTACAATGTGAATCTAAAATCTGCGTAGAGGCGTGCGGACCCAATATCCTAAAACTGGAAGAAGGACTTCCCGTTCTTGCCATCTCTCAGGAAGAAGCGGCCAAAGGCAAGTGTACAGAGTGTCTGGCATGTGAGCAGGAGTGTTTGCGGTATGGTAAGGATGCGGCACAAATTACGCTGCCCATCCCGGGGCTGGATTAATTATGGCGATTCTGATTGATGAAACCAAACGGGTGCTCGTGCAAGGCATCACGGGCCGTGAGGGCCGGGCCCGGACCCGCTTGATGAAAGAGTTCGGCACGCAGGTCGTGGCCGGGTGCACACCGGGAAAGGGTGGTGAGGATGTCCTCGACGTGCCGGTTTTCAATACGGTTGAGGAAGCGGTTGAGCAAGTCGGTCCGATTGACGTGTCGGTTCTTTTTGTGCCGGCTCCGCTGGTCAAAAATGCAGCGCTCGAATCCATCGATGCAGGCATTCCCTTGCTTGTTATTGTCCCTGACCGTGTGCCTGTCTGGGATGTGCTTGAGATTTCGCATTCGGCAAAGGAAAAGGGAGTTCAATTTTTGGGGCCAAATACGTTGGGTGTGCTCAGTCCGCAACGTGCGGTGTTGGGCATGATGGGCGGCAGGGCGGAGAATGCCAGACAGTGGTTTAAGCGTGGGCCAGTCGGTCTGAGTTCCAGAAGCGGAGGAATCACTTCCTCCATTGCCTATTATTTAAGTCAGGCGGATATAGGACTTTCGACACAGGTGCATGTGGGTGGGGACAGTGTGGTGGGTTTGCCGCATCCCGAGATTATGCTGATGTTCGAGGAAGATCCGGAAACGAAAGTTATTGTCCTTTTCGGTGAAATTGGCACGAGTCAGGAAGAGCGTGTGGCCGAGATGATCCAAACTGGCGAAATCACTAAACCAGTCGTCGCATTTATTGGGGGCAAGGCTGCCAAGGAGGGTACGCGATTTTCACACGCCGGCGCGATCATTGAAGGGGGGCGGGGTACGCATGCTGGGAAAGTCGCTGCGCTCAGAGAGGCAGGCGCTCATATTGTGGATTCGTTTGACCAGATTCCGGAAGTGACGAAGACGGTGTTGAATGGACTATGATTTAAATAACAGTTACAGTACTGGATTCCATTAAAAGGGTAAGTGGTGAGGGGCAAGAGGTAAGGCAGTTCTTACACAGAAAAATGAATGCTTAAAATGAGGTGACATATGGAAGGGGAGTGGAAAACAGAGATCACGGATGTGGCACCCAATAAGATCCGGATTCGCGGGTATGCAGTCGAAGATTTGATGGCTCAGGTCTCGTTTGCCGATGCGGTCTTCCTGACGCTTATCGGCAGATTGCCGGATCAAGGAGAATCCCGACTTGTCAATGCAATTTTGGTTTCCTCCATCGATCACGGAGTTACGCCGCCTTCTGTTCTGGCTGCTCTGCATTCCGCGTCCACTGGTGCGCCGATGAATGCAGCTCTGGCTGCGGGCATCCTCTCGATCAATCAGCATCACGGGGGTGCGATTGAGAATTGTATGCACCTGCTTGACGAAGCTGTCCAGTTGCAGGGTGAGGAGGAATCCCCCGATCCTACGGCTCTTGAGATTATCCGAAAATATCGTGAAGCTAAGAAACGGCTGCCCGGATTTGGCCATCGGCTGCACACGGCTGATCCTCGCTCGACACAGCTTATTCGACTGGCAGATGAGACTGGAAAGAACGGCCGCTATGTTGAGATGGCTCGCACCATTGAATCCACCCTTCAAGAAGAATCTGGCAAGGTTCTGCCCTTAAATGTGGATGGTGCGATTGCGGCTGTGCTACTGGAATTAGGCGTACCCAAGGCGCTCGGAAATCAATTTTTTATACTGTCGCGCGTGCCTGGTCTCATCGCGCATATTCATGAAGAGCAAACCCGTCAAAAGCCCATGCGGAAGTTTATCCCGGATAGCTGCCACTATGACGGACCCGAACCGAAACCGCTGAATACGGAGGCGTGATGAGAGAGCTGATTCTAAATATTTTACCCGAGATCAGAGAAATTCAGGATGAAGAGCTTCATGAGCAGGTCATTGCCTGCTGGACCGAAGCCATGCTTTTTCGTGGATGGACCGAGGAATTACTGAGAAGTATCCCGTTCACTCTATTGGCTGAAGATGTTCAGATTTCTTTTATTGATCATGTCAGGGCTGTGTGCCGGATTTGTATGGCCGTAAATGATGTGCTGACGCAAAGTCATGGCAAGAACAAGACCCCTGTGAACCGTGATGTTCTTATTGCAGGAGCGTTGCTTGCGGATGTGGGCAAACTTTATGAGTATGAGATACGGGACCTTCAGGTGAGCAAATCAGAGTTTGGCAAGTATCTTCGGCATCCGTTCAGCGGGGTGGGTTTGGCTTTCAAACATGAGTTGCCCCCGGAAGTGATGCATGTGATCGCGACCCATTCCAAAGAGGGTGAGGGGGAGAAGCGATCCCCGGAAGCCACTATTTTTCATCACGCTGATTTCATTGATTTTGAGCTGGTAAAATAAGATGATTGTATCCGTCACATCCCAATTAACTAAGGAAATTTATGACCAATCAGACCCTCATTGAACGCATCGCCCAAATGTTCGCTGTGGGATTGCATGAGGACGAGCAGGTACAAAGCGGAGATTTTGTCTCCATCCATCCGGCACATATTTTAACGCACGACAACACGGGCGCGATTATACCGAAGTTCCAGAATATTGGTGTTGATCGAATTTTAGATCCACGTCAGCCCGTGTTCGCGTTGGATCATAACATTCAGGATACCAGTGTGGCAACCCGCAATAAGTATGAAGCGATCCGCGCTTTCGCGATTGACCAGCAGGTGGATTTTTACCCGGCTGGCCGGGGCATCGGACATCAGATCATGGTTGAAGAGGGATATGCCTGGCCCAGCACGCTTGTGGTGGCCTCGGACAGTCACGCGAACATGTATGGTGGATTGGGCTGCCTCGGCACTCCGATTGTGCGTACAGATGCGGCTGGAATATGGGCGACTGGTAAAACCTGGTGGCAGATTCCGCCTGTGGTTAAGATCACGCTGACGGGCGAACTCCGATTCGGTGTGACCGGCAAGGATGTGATGCTAGCTCTGTGCAGCCATTTCAACAAGGATGAGGTGCTCAATCATGCGTTGGAGTTTCATGGTGCGGGTGTAGAAACCCTGTCCGTTGATCAGCGGCTGAGTATGGCCAATATGAGCACCGAGTGGGGCGCTCTGGCCGGATTGTTTCCCGCGGATACCATGACTGTGAAATGGTTCGAGCAGCGACTCGAAGCCATCCAGGCGTTCAAAGCGAAACACTATCATCCTCGGATTACACCGAAACGGATCGAAATCCTGAAGCAGCAGATCCAGGATGGTTTGTTTTTGCCCGGCCCGGATTCAAGTTATACTTCCGAGATTAAAGTGGATCTTTCCACTGTAATTCCCATGGTGGCCGGGCCGCATGATTTGAAAACCGCGGTGCCTGCCAGTAAAATTCGGGAGATGCTGATTGTGATTCAAAAGGCTTATCTCGTATCCTGCGTAAACGCCCGTGTTGAAGATCTGACTCCGGCAGCTGTTATAATCGGTCGGAAGAAAGTAGCTCCGCATGTTAAATTCTATTTCGCCGCTGCATCCAGTCTTGTTCAAAAAACCTGCGAAGCTCAGGGTACTTGGCAGACACTCATCCATAGCGGGGCCAAACCGCTTCCCCCAGGATGTGGACCCTGTATCGGCCTGGGTGAAGGGTTGATGGAGGATGGGGAAACCGGTATATCGGCCACTAACCGAAATTTTAAAGGGCGGATGGGATCCAAAAACTCCGAGGTGTACCTGGCCTCTCCGGCTGTGGTTGCTCAGTCTGCGCTCTCGGGATATATTAATTGTCCACCCGCTCTGTGCAAATATGACGGACCGATCAGGGTGCATCGTTCGGTGCGACCGCAAATGGAAAGCCACGACACCCTTGTTCAAATCATGGAAGGATTTCCTGAATCCATTACCGGCGAGCTGGTGTATTGTCCCGCTGATAATATGAATACAGATGCGATTTATCCGGGAAAATATACGTATCAGGATGATTTCACGCTTGAACAGCAGGCCAAGGTCGTGATGGAAAATTACGATCCTGCGTTTGGCCGGATCGTGAAGAAAGGGGATATCCTTATTGGCGGGACCAATTTCGGCACAGGCAGTTCGCGTGAGCAGGCAGCCACAGCTTTGAAATACAAGGGGATCCAGCTTGTCATTGCCGGATCATTCAGTGAGACATACAAACGGAACGCATTGAACAATGGATTTCTTCTGCTTGAGATTCCGAGACTCGTGGATGTCATCAAACTTGATTTTGGGACAGAAAGACTGACGGCTCGTACCGGCATGAAAGTCAGGATTGATTTTATACGGTCCTCTGTCACGTTTCAGGATTGGACCTACTCGTTTCGGCCCGTGGGTCGGGCCGCACAGGAACTCATTGTACTGGATGGATTGGCGCAATGGATCAAGGAGAATTTAACGGATGAGTAAATACCGGATTGCATGGCTGCCCGGAGACGGGATTGGCAAAGAGACAATGGAAGCTGCCCGCTTGGTTTTGGACAGGCTCGGATTCGATGCCGAGTATATTCACGGAGACATCGGTTGGGAGTTCTGGTGCACGGAGGGGAATGGGCTGCCGGACCGGACTATACAGATGATGAAAACCACAGACGCCGGACTGTTCGGCGCGATTACGTCCAAGCCCAAACAGGAGGCGGCCAAGGAGTTGATTCCGTCTCTCCAGGATAAGGGGCTGGTCTATTTTTCACCCATTGTTCGGCTCAGGCAAGAATTTCATCTGCATACCAACATGCGGCCCTGTAAATCTTACCCCGGCAATCCCCTTAACTATAAAGAGGATATCGATCTGATCATCTTTCGTGAAAACACGGAAGGACTCTACTCCGGTGTGGAGTTTCACCCCCTTCCGCAGGAAGTGTTTGATGTGCTCAAGGCGCATCATTCCAAAATGGCGCGGTTCGAATCGCATGGGCTGGACAACATCGCTCTCTCCACCCGTATCATGACACGAAAAGGATGCGAGACGATTCTGCGATCCGGATTCGACTATGCACGAGCCAATCATCGAGATACCGTAACCGTGGTGGATAAACCCAATGTGCTACGCGAAACCGGCGGGCTCATGATCCGTACGGCCAGATCTGTTGCGAAAGAGTATTCCGGTATCGAATTATGGGAAACGAACATTGATGCGCAGTGTATGTGGCTGGTGAAAAATCCCACACAATACGGCGTGCTGGTTGCGGAAAACATGTGCGGGGATATCCTCTCTGATTTGGCCGCTCAG
>JABMRT010000130.1 GCA_013202295.1 Candidatus Zhuqueibacterota bacterium | reverse complement strand
TACTGTGTACAGTATACTGTATACATATTTATGTTCGGACATGAATTCCACGTTCTTTCAAATATTCTTTCGTTTCCGCAATCGTATATTCCCGGTAATGATAAATTGAGGCCGCCAAAGCGGCGTCTGCTTTGCCTTTTGCAAAGGCGTCGTAAATGTGTTCCAGGTTGCCGCATCCGCCTGAAGCGATCACAGGGATCGAAACGGCTTCTGAAATAGTCCGCGTCAATTCGAGATCGTAACCGTCCTTGGTGCCGTCACAATCCATGCTGGTGAGCAGAATTTCGCCGGAGCCACGTTTCTCGACTTCCATGGCCCATTCCACAGCATCCAATTCTATGGGTTTGCGGCCTCCATAGATGTAGACGATCCAGTGATTGTCATGCCGTTTGGCATCGATGGCTACGACTGCGGCCTGGCTGCCGAAACGATCCGCGACTTGTGTAATGACTTTCGGATCTTTCACGGCTGCGGTGTTCATGCTGATTTTGTCCGCACCATTCTCGATGAGCAAACGTGCATCCTCCTCAGTCCTGACGCCGCCTCCGACAGTCAGAGGGATGAACACAGTTTCCGCTGTTCTGCGCACCACATCAAATAGAATGTTCCTTCTTTCATGAGACGCGGTTATATCCAGAAAGACGATTTCGTCTGCTCCTTGTTGATCATAGAACTGAGCCTGCTCGACCGGATCGCCGGCATCCATAAGATTGACGAAGTTGACGCCTTTGACGACGCGGCCGTCTTTGACATCGAGACATGGGATGATGCGTTTTGCTAACAAGTTATTTCCTTTTGCTTAAAGTAATTGAACCTTAATTGTCCTTTTCTTTGGCGCAAAGAAAAGGACGAAAAGAAACATGCCTTTTCGAATGCACGCCTTTAGTTATTTCCAATTTGTAAAGTTAATTAATATCCGCCCTTCCGATTCCCTAAACATCCCGCTTCACGGGATGAAATCCCTACCTACAATACTGATATTAAAATAGAACCGTTTATACGCTCGAAAAGGCGAACCCTTTGTCCACACCCCAGAAAGAACAAAACGAATATTAAATATGTTGATACTTTTGAATGGCTTCTTTGATGTCCAGCCGGTTTTCATAGATGGCCTTGCCGACAATGGCGCCTTCAATGCCAATTTGTCCATATTCAGAAATCAGTGCGATGTCTTCGATTTTGCTCACCCCACCCGAAGCGATGATGCGCAATCCGGTGGCTTCGGCGATCTCAATCATCTCATCCAGTTTGGGGCCGGTGAGCATGCCGTCTGTTGAGATATCTGTAATAATGAGCCGGCTCAATCCGGCATCTCGCATCTGTCGTGCCAGATCGATACCGCGTGTTTCTGTGACATCCTGCCAGCCGTGCACTGCGACCAACCCCTCTTTCATGTCAATCCCAACCACAATGGATTCACTGCCGTATTTTCTCACGGCTTTTTCCACCATGTCCGGATCCTTCACTGCGGCAGATCCGATAATCACACGGGAGACACCCCGGTTGAGCCAGAAACCGATCTGATCCACTGACCGGATGCCACCGCCCAATTCGATGGGGATGTGTAACTTACTGGCAAGGGTGGCGATGATATCACGGTTCATTTCAGGACGTCCAAACGCGCCGTCGAGATTTACGACATGGATGATTTTCGCACCAGCATCTTCAAAGGTCCGGGCAAAGGCGAGCGGGTCGTCCGAATAGATCTTGGCGGATTGTTCTACGCCTTGTTCGAGGCGAACCACTTTGCTGTCCAGTAAATCGATTGCCGGAAGGATGATCATAATAAATCCTTTAAAAAAACGTATATTGTATGTGGTAGGTCGTATGTCGTGCCCCGCATCCGCAGCCCCTAATAAACAAGTATACGGTACACAGGATATAGTATACAGTGCCCGGCACTACCACCCCATTATAATTTGATGAAGTTCTCCAGTATTTTTAATCCCCATTTTTGGGATTTTTCTGGGTGAAACTGCACACCGAAAATATTGTTTTTCCACACGGCAGAGGTATACGGGATACCATATTCTGTCTGTCCGGTAGTGACTTGCATGTCATCCGGCTGAAAATAATAGGAGTGTGCGAAATAGTAGAATGATTCATCAGGCACGTCTTTCCAGATCGGGGAATCGGTTTTCTGCGTGACCTGATTCCATCCCAGATGCGGGACTTTCAATCCTTTCTTAAAACGGATGCATTTACCTTTCAGAGCAGACAATCCTGTTACACCCGGATTTTCATCGCTCGATTCAAACAAGAGTTGCGCTCCGAGACATATCCCTAAAAAAGGTTTGCCTGAAGCGATTTGCTCCTTGATTGGTTCAAACAGATTACGAGTTTTCAACTCCTCCACCGCTTTGCCGAACGCGCCGACACCAGGCAGTACGATTTTATCCGCACGGGTGAGATCTTTCCAATCCTCCATCACATTGACTTTCGCGCCTGCAGCTTCCAATGCTTTGGCCACACTTCGCAGATTGCCTGCCTTGTAGTCAATCATTGCAATCATTTACAGCGTTCCCTTTGTTGAAGGAAGATCGTCGGAGTTGCCAAATGGGGAGACGGCCTGGTTTAAAGCACGCGCAAATGCTTTGAAAAGGGCCTCAATCGCGTGATGCAGATTCTGACCGCGCAGCACATCCAGATGCAGAGTCATGCCGGCCTCGGTGGAGACGGCTCTGAAAAATTCGGGCATGGTTGTGCCGTGCATTTCGCCCAGCTTGTGCGGATTGATTGGAATTTCACACACGCAGTACGGACGGCCGGACAGATCCAACACGGCGCGCGCCAGGGATTCATCCATGGGGCAGAGGGCCGAACCAAAACGGCTGATGCCTCTCTTGTCTCCAACCGTCTTGGCGATGGCCTGACCGAGGCACAAACCCACGTCTTCCACGGTGTGGTGGTCATCCACATGCAAATCGCCTTTGGCTTTGACGGTCAGATCGAACTGACCATGTTTGGAAAAAGATTCCAGCATGTGATCGAAGAATCCGATTCCTGTTGAAATCTCAGATTGTCCGGTTCCATCCAAATTGAGTGACATTGTGATACGGGTTTCTTTGGTTTCCCGGTTGATTGTGGCAGTGCGTGCCATATGAAATCTCCTTTTAAAGGGTAGCGTTGAACCTCTACTCGCTTCCTGCCGTTAAAGAATTTCCTTCAAGGTTTTCAAAAATACATCGTTTTCTTCGGGGGTTCCTACAGTGACGCGCAGCGCACTTTCCAACCGCGGATAATAGGTCATGTCACGAATCAGAACACCGCGTTCCTGCAATTTCTTCAATGCCCCTTTTGCATCCTCAATTCCGAATGTGATGAAGTTGGCTTCACTGGGAAAGGGCGCGACTCCACTCAATTTTTGCATGGCAGCAAAGAGTCGATCCCGCTCCTGCAGAATGGTTTGAACCGTCTGTTCCATCCACTCAGATTCATCCAATAAACGGTCAGTGACGAGAACAGAAAATTGATCCAGATTATAGGGGATATTGGCCTTGGCCAGTTCCGCAGCTACTTCCGGATGGGCGATTATAAAACCGATGCGCAATCCGGCCAGGCTGAACGCTTTTGAAAAGGTGCGGGACACGATCAGGTTGGGATGTTTTTCCAGAAGCGGGATTGCTGACTTGTTGCAAAACTCAGTGTAAGCCTCGTCCCAGAGCACGAGTCCGTTCGTTGTTGAAAGCACTTCCTCAAGAAAATCAAGTTCAACGGTCTGTCCTGTCGGATTATCCGGAGAACAAAGAAAAATCAGTTTAACATCCTTTGCGGCGTTGAGAAAGGTGTCCTGATCAATACTGAGATCCGGCTTTTTCATCATCTGAACAAGCTGCCCCTGATTTAATCGAACCGCGAGTTCCACCAGGCTGAATGTGGGCGGCGCGACAAGTACCGGTTCGCCAGGTGTGATTACAGCCGTCATGAGAAGATAGAGCAGCTGATTTGATCCATGTCCCAGCAGGATTTGATTTGACCCAACGCTAAAGCGTTGGGCTAGTTTCTCTCGTAATGCAATGGGTTGGTTATCCGGATAGCGTCCCCATTCCAGATTCGCCATTTTATTTAGAATTTCCTGCTTCCACTTCGCAGGAATATCAAAGGGATTTTCATTTTGATTCAGTTTGGCAATGACACGGCCCTGCGGAGGCGCGGCATAGCCTTTGAGAGCACGGATTTCAGGCTTGATATTTTGTATGGCCCGGTCAGCTGAGGCGCTGCCGGACGGCGTTCGCGTGGGCATCCAATCCCTCCAATTCAGCTAATTTCATAATCGCGTCGGCGCTTTCGGCCAACGCACCTTTCGGATATTCAATCAGACTTGAAAATTTCAGAAAATCGTGCGTGCCCAGTGGTGAGGCGAATCGTGCCGTCTGATTGGTGGGAAGCACATGATTGGGTCCGGCCCAGTAATCTCCGACTGTTTCGGGTGTATGATGTCCGAGGAAAATCGCGCCCGCGTGTTTGACCGCTTTCACTGTTTCCCAGGGCTCCTTCACAAGCAGGCCCAGATGCTCCGGCGCCAGAAGATTGACAAGCGAGACAGCCGTATCCATATCCTTTACCAGCAGGATACCACTCCAGTTCTTCAATGATTCGGCAATGATGGATTGACGTTTCAACTGGCCAGCCTGTTTTTCCACTTCGATTTTCACCTGTTCAGCCAGATCCGCGTTCACAGTCACACAAATCGAGGACGCAGCCGGATCATGCTCTGCCTGGGCCAAAAGATCCGCTGCAATGTACGCCGGATTGGCGGACGCATCCGCGAGTACGACCACTTCACTGGGGCCTGCGACCATATCAATATCCACCACACCAAACACCTGACGTTTGGCCTCGGCCACATACATGTTGCCGGGCCCTACAATTTTATCCACCTTACGAATGGATTTTGTCCCATACGCCATTGCAGCAATAGCTTGCGCGCCACCGATTTTATAGACCTCGCCAATGCCCAGACCTGCGACTACGGCAAGGATGGATGGATGCACATTTCACGATATATAAGGGGGTGTCACCACTACCAGTTAGCTGACACCAGCAACCTGCGCCGGGATGG
>JABMRT010000129.1 GCA_013202295.1 Candidatus Zhuqueibacterota bacterium | reverse complement strand
CCTGCTCCCAAAGCAGGTGCGCTAACCGGACTGCGCTACGCCCCGAATAATATTTTTTAAATCTCTTTCAAGTCCAACTGATGGATCAATTGAGCCATTCTCTTAAAAGCAATACTGCGGTGACTGATCTGATTTTTTTGTTTCAGAGGAATCTCTGCAAATGTTTTACCAAGATTCGGCACAAGAAAAAGCGGATCATATCCAAAACCATCATCACCCCGCGGTTGATTGATGATGTATCCTTCACAAGCGCCTTCAACCGTATATTCAACTTCATCCGCCACAAGTGCAACTGCACATTTAAATCGGGCAGTACGTTCTTTGTCAGATTTACTGGTAAGCATTTTCAGAAGCTTCTGATTGTTCTCCTGATCCGTAGCATGCTCGCCGGCGAAGCGGCTTGAATATATCCCGGGGTGCCCCTCAAGTGCATCCACTTCAAGACCTGAATCATCGGCCAGGCAGGGAAGCTTCGTTAACCCATAAGCCGCACGTGCCTTGATTAGAGCATTCTCAGTAAAGGTTTCACCATCCTCTTTCGGAGGTTTTGCCTCTATAAATTCATGAAGTGAAACCAGTTTCCACTTTTCTTGACAAAAAACGTCTTGTACTTCTTTAACTTTATTATGATTTAATGTTGCCAGTACAAATGTATTAAACATAATTTCCGGACTCCAGCCGGTCCGGTTTATGAAATAATTTCATTCTCATTGCATTTGCATACTCTGACAAAACGTTGATTGAAACGCCATGCGTTTATTTTTTTTGATCTCTCAGATGAAATGAGTTTAACTGCAGTTATTGACTCACCACATTCCGAACAATGGGTTGAAGAGTCCTTTTTATTCATTTTATCTGCAAACGATTTGGATTTTCCCATTTAACAACCTCCAACAATTAAAAAATATCTTTTTACTTAAATCGTTCTATTGATACTTATATTAGATTGCGACTTCGTACTTGTAGAATAAATCCGTTCTAATACAGCTTCCAAATGGATAAGCAGGGTGAACAGCATTTCTTTTCCCTTCTCACCATATTGCTCCACATTTTTACTTTCCAGGCTCAAGCAACCCCATGCCTGAGATCCACGACCGAGTGGAACACCCAGAAAACAACGAAATCCATGCCGGGTGTCTTCACCTTGATAATAACGGGGTCGCGCATAATTTCCCTTCTCCATATCCGGAATCAACAAAGGCGCATTTCGTTTCATCACCCAACCGTTTAATCCCTCATCAAGGGAGAATCGGGTTCCCCGATCCAGCTGATCGATCTGCCCATAAACCTGATGAATGACACCCTCATCACCTTCTCGAAGGCTGAGAGTCACCCGATCAAACGGAAAAAGCTTTTTTATGGATTCCACAAAGGCAATAAGTGCTGAAGTTTCATCCTCGGCTTGGCGAAGCGCTTTCTCCATCTCAAGATGGATTTCCAAAACCTGCTGATCCGTCTCCCAACGGAGTCCACGTCGAAAAACAGACATGATGTGTGTAAGGATCGATCCGGCCTGTTTTAAAAATGCCACATCCTCTTCACCAAAACAATCTTCCGTTCGGCTGCCAAAAGCAAGTACGCCAAGCACATCATCATCCCAGCGCAGGGGTACACCGATGAAGGATTGAATCTCACTGTCAGCAAAACCATCCATGACAGGACGTGTATCCAGATTGCCTTTCAGTACGGGTTGTTTCTCATGGATCACTTCCTGAACGAGTGTTCCGTTATGGATTTGTCCTTGATAATCATTACGGCCATGCTCATCCACACCGGATTGTAGTACAAGAACACTTTCATTTTTCCGGAGAAAGTAGCCAGCGTAAGAGGCCACGAGTGCCCCCCGAAGCATTGACAGATATTCAAGTACGAACCAGTGAAACGCCTGACTGAATCCCTTCCATTCACCAGTCGGGCTTATGGATTGGAGTACATGTGCTGTGTTGGATATTTCACCCACTTCCTGCTTTTTGGACGATGAGAATCCCACACGATCAAGATTTTGTAAAAGAACATATGCCCCGACAAGAATCAGGAGGAACAATCCTCCCTTTATGATCACTCCTGACCATTGCTGAATCGAAACAGGTATAAAAAATCCGATTGCAACAATCGCCACAAACAGAAGCACAACCCACAGCATGCGATCTTTATCTCTAGGGATCCGCACGTCTCCTCCACCACTTTGATATCAAGTTCAGAGCCCTATAATTTAATAAAATTATAACGGATGTCAATAGGAAAATAAGAATACCGGAATAAAGCTCGTGATTACATCTTACTCTCTGGATCTAATGGGCTAATGAAATAGAAAAACCCTTCAAACAACTACCCCGAGTAATCGGAGTGGCTTTTATTTGTGGCCAAAGGCCGTGAATAAAAGAAAGTCCCGACTAGTCGGGACTGAATAGTTTTGAGGATTAATCGCAAATCAATTGGACTCACTCAATTTAATCTTTTAATCGGGATCAATAATTCACTGCTCGAATTCTAGATCGAACTGCATCCAGATCCTGTGAATTGGACGTGCTGTCCGCCCGTGCCAGCGTATCGGATTCCGCAACCTGAGCCGCAAATCCGGATTGCCCACTAGCAACTTTCTGATCTTGCGTGTCGGATTCAAGAGCAAGTGCATTATTGGGAGATTCAACAGATTGGGATTTTTGAACAGCCATCCGTGTTGATTGAACGGAAGACTTTGGAGATTGGTCAACCAATAAAAAGACAACCAGTAGGGAAAGAGCTCCAATACCCAGAACAGGGACAAGACGATGGCCTGGGAAAAACATTGTGCGTTCTGGTCTGGATTTTTCTTGCTGGAATTTCCGCATCCGATCACGAAGAATGGGAACGAATTCCTGTGTAGGTTTAATCGGCGATAATTCTCGAAGATATGATCTTAATACCTGAATCTGCTTCAGATACTTCGCACAGTTTGGACACTTGTTCAAATGGTCTGTGAGCCGTCCCTTCGAAATTTTATCGAGCTCATTGTCAGCAAAATCCGATAAGTCCTGCGCAAACCGTTGACAAGGAGCCATAGGCGCCCTCCAAAATTATTTGTCTAATAGATACTGCAGCTTTTTCTGCAACCGTTGTCTTCCTCGATTCACCCTTGATTTCACAGTGCCGATAGGAATATCCAAAATCTCGCTGATCTCTTCATATGAAAATTCCTGAACATCCCTGAGTATAACGACCTCTTTAAACTTTGCCGGTAATTTTTCGATGGCTTCGCGGATTATCGATTCTTTCATTTCTCCATCGACAATCCCCTCCGGTGTTTTTACATGATCCGGCAGATCATAATCTTTATCATCAAATCCCATCTGGCTGATAGACAATATGCGTCTACGCCGCCGTCTTCTTAATTCTGTCTTTGCCAGGTTGCTCGCAATCGTGTATATCCATGTGCTGAACTTAGCGATGTTGCGATACAAATGTTTGTTCTTGTAAACCCGAATAAATGTTTCCTGAACCACATCTTCAGCGTTACTTCGGTCTCCCAGAAAATGGTAGATGAAATTAACAAGAGGTTCCTTGTATCGGTGTACAATCTGTTCAAATGCATAAACATCGCCTTCTTGAAAGTACAGGATCAGTTCTTCATCCGTGGGCGACTTCGGTGACGGTTTTTTATCCGTCATAGGGCTCGTTTTATCTAACAACGGTTTCCTCTAAAAGTTCCATTGAAATTATGAAAAGAAACGTTTCTGTGACTGTCCCTGGATAAGATCATAGAGCACCAGTGTCATGGCAAGGTGCCCCTGCAAATATCCCGTTTTCATGGCATGATCTGCCCAGACCAATGTCCGGATCGCAGACTTGAGATCGACCATTGAGAATCCTTGCGCCTG
Source organism: Candidatus Zhuqueibacterota bacterium (assembly GCA_013202295.1). Taxonomy (GTDB): domain Bacteria; phylum Zhuqueibacterota; class QNDG01; order QNDG01; family JABMRT01; genus JABMRT01. Next base: position 29,848 of record JABMRT010000129.1, on the reverse strand, counting down.
CTGGACAAACAAACGGCCGAAGTAGGAGCGCAATCCCAGCTTCTGGATAACCTGATCTTGGGAATTCCCTTTATCAATCAGAGCGCGGCATTGTACCAATTGGACGATTCGTCGTGTCAGATCCATGACCATGCCCACTGCAGACTGCCTGGCTTCGAGCAGTTCATCCAGAATTTGCAGTCCGGATTGAAAATCTTTCCGGGCAACCGCATCTGTAAGTTCCCAGAGATTGTATCGACGGGACATGCCCGAAACAGCGGTCACGTCTTCCAGTTTAATATCTTTACTCTCGCCGATAAAGGCCATTACTTTCTCAAGCTCATGCACCGCATTCCAGAGAGTGGTACCCGACTGCTCCACTAGAATCAGAGCGGCACCTCTCGAAATGGTCAACCCATTCTCAGCACAATACCGGGATATCCATTGCACTGCCTGATTCTCATACAAAGGTTTGCTCTCAAATGAGATAGTGGATTTAATGAGATCCGCGTAAAACTTTTGCCGGCGATCGATTTTTCCGGCAGTTAGGATGAAACAAGTAAATTCGGCAGGATTTTGCGCATAAGCCAGAATTTTCTTTTTATCGTATGTCGAAAATTTTTGAGTGGATTGACACACCACAACGCGCCGTTCCGACATCATGGGAAACGAGGAAGCCAGGCTGATGATCGAATCTGCATCAGTTTCATCAGCAAAAAGCACGTCACAATTAAAATCGCGCGTGGATTCATCTGTCAGCGAGTTGATCACCAACCGTACCAATTTCTCGATGGGATAGGGCTCTTCGCCAAACAGGAAATAAACCGGTTTGATGTTTCCATTCTTGACATCGGTTGTGATTTGTTTATAATCCAAGGACCTTTGTTCTCATTAAATGAACAGCTTTATAAATGAAGAAATATTCTTTGAATTGCTAAATCGCTCTAAAGTCCGACACGCAATCCGGCATGGATAAAAATAGTTTGTGTTGGGCCATGCGGAGAATAAAGTTCGTTTTCTGGATATAGCACAATTTCATGTTGGAGATCCTCCGACAACATGACAATATATTCCGTCTCAATATAATATCGTGTATTTTTACCACCACCTTCAAGACCCAACCCAGCCCTTATCGCTGGATAATGTTCATTGTCTGTATATTCGAGAGGAACAGCGAATTCATTCCCATTAGCAAGAACAATCTTGCTAATAATATCCTGTCGGAGAACCAGAGCGTATCCTCCGCCGCCATATATATAAGGACGAATGGTTCGATCTGAGCTATTAAAATATATCAGAAGATCCAGTCCACTCAATAGAGAATGCCTTGTTCCACCATCATAACTTATAGATGAAATTGTTGGTTGAATAGGTTCGAGTTCCTCCACCACGCGATCTGAATTCAACTTCAAAGGGAGATAGTGAACATTGAGACGGAAGCTCACGATATTGCTTACGTCTGCTTTCAGACCAGTTTGGAGTGCGAAACCGGATTTGAAATAGGTCTTCAAATTGTCCGGCTGAAGAATCGGGCCTGAACCTGCCGAAAATTCAATTGAAAAGGGGCCCTTCTCATCCTGCCCTAATAAAATCTGGGAGGATATGAGCAACAGTCCCATTGCGATTATGAAACGACGTGCCATTGTTGACTCCTGAAATCAGGAATTAAATACAGGGATCGAGCTGCCAAGCAGCTCGATCCCGGAATAACTTGATGTAATATACGAATTTTTAGTTGAATAATAAAAAAAAAGTGCTGTGGATTAAAAATTCAGGCCATAGGTCGCAGTGATCTGAAGATCAGGTGCGCCGTCCGCCAACCCAATCCCCAGGGCGCCCCGTATACGACCATTGCCCATGAGATAATCAACTCCGCCAGAGAGCATGGTATATTCAATCTCAGTCTGAGTTACAAATTCACCTACAAACGCCATTTCTTTGCTGTGTGGATATATTGCACCAGCGCCAAGCCGGATGGTCATCTCTCTTTCATCACCCGCCTCAAGGGAGATCAATCCCAATGAACCAGTGACCACCATACCGTTTTTAAGATTATGGCGAAGTGCGCCGAATCCGCCCAGATCCATGCTGCTCTGACCCACATCCTCAGATCCTATGGGCAAACTTATTAGGCCGCCAGCTGAAATCTGTGTTTTACCATTGTTGGAGATAAAATAACGGCCATATACATCCAAATCAGCAAGACCTGACTGGCCGTCAAAATCATCAAAACTCCAACTCAAATAACCCAATTGCGCCTGAATCTCAATCTTTTCATTCAGGCCGTAACCACCCTGTCCACCGATAAAAAGACTGCTGCCGCCATCAAAGCTGGAATGAGCTAATCCAAAGTCACCATATGTCACCTTGGTAATGGGTGCATCATAGAAATAGGATTGAAACAGACGAACCGAATTCAGGTCAGATTGCGACCAGACAGGTGCAGCCATAAACAGTAGTACCAGCATTCCGATGACAGAACCAAGTATTGCTCTTTTCATTTTGACCTCCTTGTTAAAATGGGTTGTAAGATTATTCTTACTTTATTTGATCCGTAGAAACCGGATTTTCATTGGCACGGACACCTAAAAATGCCATCATTCGACCGGTCTTTCCCTGACTTCCGCGGTGAGAAAAAAACCAGCTTGAATGGCATCGGGTGCATAAATTCGCTCTATATATTTTCTTTCTGTGAACACCGGCTTGCTGAGCTTGATCCTCAGTATACTGCCACAAATCAAGCCAGGTTCCTGATAAATATTGATTTTCAAATTGCGATGCCACATCCTCACCCACTTCATAACAGCAGGGACCAATCGAAGGCCCGATAAACACTTGAATATCGGAAGGGACTGAACCAAAATCCTGATTCATCTGACAGATTGTTTTTTCTACAATTCCGGCACAGCTTCCCCGCCATCCAGCGTGCACAAGCCCCACAGCCATTTGAACAGGATCGATAAGATAAACCGGCACGCAATCTGCAATTTGAATAGTGAGAACCAGTCCGGATTGATTTGTAATCACAGCATCAGTATCCGGATAGGTGCCGGGAATTGTGACAGTCCGTACACAATCTCCATGAACCTGGATAGGAAAAACACACTGGGATTCAGTGATTTCGACTGCTTGAAAGAAGCGTTTTCGATTCTGGGATACGGACATGGTCTTGTCTTCAGTACCTGAACCCAGATTCAGTGTATCAAATGGCGCTGAACTGAATCCGCCCTGCCGGGTGCTAAATCCATGACTCACATAATGGCTCTTAAAGAGTTCACTGAATTTACCGTTGAATGTCGAATCGATTCGTTTAAAGAACATGCGATTAACGGATTTTGGAGATTTTGCCGCCCTTGTATTGTAACAGAGAAATAAATGGATTAATCCGATTTTCATTAAAGGAAATGGTACCGCGTATCCCCGGATAGTTATTTGTGGAGGCCAATGCCTCTCGCAATCCATCGCGGCGGTAGATGCCCTTTGAGATTACACTGAGTAGCAAATTTATTGTATCATATCCGAAGACATCCAGTTTCTCGGGATTGCGCGCTGTCTCTTTTCTGTAAGCATCACGAAATCGATAATAGCGAAAATCAGATGGATCCACATAGAAATCACTAAGAAAGATCACACCGTCAATATAACGAGATTCCGTTTCCAAAAGCTCGGCATCATGCCAGGGCACACCACCAAGAACTTGTGTCTGGATATTGTAAAACGCCAGCTGGGGAATAATATATTGAAGTGCTTCATTGTAAACCGGCATAAAGAATCCGTCAAACGGAGTGATTGCAAGATCTGTAGAATCTACAAGTTCACTGACTGTCTGCTCGGTGTAAAGTACAAATGGTTTCTGTTCTGTCTCTTCGAGCATGTCCTCTGGGACAATCACAATCAATGAATCTCTGATCATCTGTTCGACACCGAATTGTCTGATTGCTTTGAACTGTGCACCATAATCTACAGCATCGGTGAAATACCACTGTTCCATCAGCACTTCACCACCCTGCGGTAGAATTGTTCTGGCGAATGCATCTCGCATGACTTTACCGTATCCTTCACCGAAATCATCAAGAATTCCAAATACTGCAAACTGGCGAAGACCCAATCCATTCACGGCATATTCAGCCAATACGTCTGCTCGGATATCCAGATTGGCATTCAGTTGAAAAATATTCTGACCGATATCGGTCAATCCACTTTCTGAAGCAACCGGCATGAGCAACGGCACAGCATTGGCTTCTGCCACAGCAGCCACAGCCGCAGAGATTTCACTGCTCATCTCGCCGATCAGGGCAATCACATTATTTTTACATAAATCCTGTGTGGCACGAATTGCCTTTAAAACACGTCCGCCCGAGTCACGAATCACCAATTCGACCTGAATCGAGCTTTCCGCATTGTGTTTACGAACGGCATATTCAATCCCTGCGAGAACCGCATTGCCGCCCTGAGCCATTGGACCGGACAGAGGAAGAATGACGCCAAATTTCACCATGCCCTTGCCAAGCTGATCCGCACGGCTTAACAGCTCTTCGACCTGAAATACATACGCGCTCTTCGGATACTGGTTTATGAAGGATTGAAGAACATCATGCGCTGCCTGAAATTGCTTTCTGTCTATCTCCTTCTGTGCAAGACGGATTGTGACCGCAACCTTGCTTTTTTCTCCGCTCACATCTGTAAGCAATGTTCGAAGCTCATCAATCCGAAGACGATTGTCCATCACTCCGGAAGCCATTTTCGCGGCCTTCCTCTGGAGTCTCTCATCCTCACTCTTTTCCAGAACGTCCATCAACTGACGGGCGGCCCGGAGATATTCTCCGAGCTGATAATAGCATTCAGCGAGCCCGTATTGCGCATCATCCGCATATTCGCTTTTAGGAAAATCCTTTTTCAGTTCCTGATAACTTTCAATCGCGCGCTGAGTCTCACCTATCCGGTATAGGGCCTTGGCCTGCATGAGGAGAGATGCAGTGAGGCGACGGTGTCCCGGATAAACACGATCCAGAAATTCCATGGTTTGCAGCGACTCTTGGAAATCACCTTGCTGATAAGCAGCAACGCCCCGGTAAAACAGGCTGTCAATGGCCTGTCCTTCCTGTGCTAATGCGGGAGTGGATAGAAGGATGGAGAAAATTAAAATAGTCGGATACAAAAGAAATCGTTTCATTGCCTTTTTCCCTGTTTATTCAACAGTTACACTTTTTGCAAGATTACGAGGCTGATCCACATCACACCCTTTCAAAACTGCGGTGTAATATGCTAAAAGCTGTAAAGGAACCACCGTTAGCACCGGAGTCAGACACTGGCTGGTTTCTGGTACTTCGATGACCTCGTCACACAGCCTTTTAATGGTCTTGTCTCCCGGATTGGCTACAGCAATCACCCACCCACCCCGCGCCTTCACCTCTTCAATATTACTGATCACTTTTTCATAAACGGGATCTTTGATCGCAATAAAAATTACCGGCATTTTCTCATCGATTAAGGCGATCGGCCCATGCTTCATTTCAGCAGAGGGATACCCTTCTGCATGAATATAGGAAATTTCCTTCATCTTCAAGGCCCCTTCAAGCGCAACCGGATAATTGAATCCGCGGCCGAGATAGAGAGCATTGTGATGTTCAACCATCCGCTCTGCAATGCGATGAATCTGATCTTTTTGGTCAAAAATCTCTTTCATCTTCTCCGGCAATTCATGCATTGATTGGGCAAGAGCCTGTCCATCTTCGGAGGACAGATTTCCCTTGCGGCCCATAGCGAGCGCGATCAGAACCAGAGTAATGACCTGTGACGTAAATGCTTTTGTGGAGGCCACACCAATCTCAGGTCCGGCATGCAGATATACACCCGCTGCGGATTCCCGAGCGATGGTGCTTCCCACCACATTACACATCCCTAAAGCCAATGCGCCTTTTTGCTTCGCTTCACGCAAGGCAGCAAGGGTATCCGCCGTTTCACCAGACTGGGTAATCGCGAGCACAGAATCGGCCCTTGAGAGAATGGGATCGCGGTATCGGAATTCGGAGGCATACTCCACTTCTACCGGGATTCCGGCCAATCGCTCTATGAGATATTCACCAATCAATCCAGCGTGCCAAGACGTACCGCAGGCCGTGATGATAAACCGCATTGTATTGTGAATACGATCCAGACAGCTTTCCAGACCGCCCAATTTGGCGTTGCCATCTTCAATAAGCAGACGGCCGCGCATGGAATCAATGATGGTCTGAGGCTGTTCGAATATTTCCTTAAGCATGAAATGGGGATAACCGCTTTTCTGAATGCGGCTCAGATCATATTCAATTTTATCAATTATCGGATTGACCTTTTTATCCTGCAGGGTTCGGACCCGAGCGCCCTGGCTGTCGATGACAGCCATTTCATCATCTTCAAGATAAATGACTTTGCGCGTATATTCGATTAGCGCGGCCCCATCAGAACCAATCAGCGTTTCACCCTCTCCGAGACCAATCACCAGCGGGCTGCCGCGCCGGGCGACAAAGATTTTTTCAGGATCATCCTGGGACAAAACGGCAATCCCGAATGTACCTTGTACGAGCTGTAATCCTTCCCGAATCGCTTGAACCATATCTCCTTCATAAAGCATTGAGATAAGATTCACCAGCACTTCTGAATCCGTTTCGGATTTAAATTTAAATCCTTTTTCAATCAACTCGGATCGAAGGTCGTTGTAATTCTCGATAATCCCATTATGTACCAATGCGATTTTTCCATGCATATCCATATGGGGATGCGCGTTCTCATAATTCGGAGCTCCATGCGTGGCCCATCGCGTATGGCCAATACCTGCGGTTGCTTGGGGAGTCTCTCCATTCAGTTCAATTTCCAGATCTTTGATTTTACCTTTACGCTTTCGAACCCAGAGTTGACCTTCATCATGGAGCGCCACACCGGCTGAATCATATCCCCGATATTCAAGGCGTTTCAATCCGGTAATTAATATGGGTAGGACTTGCTTGCTTCCGATATATCCAACGATACCACACATAAGCGTTATTTAATCCTCTATATTAAAATGGAACAATTCAATCCTGATTATTCAACACCTTATTCCCACTCAATCGTGCCGGGCGGTTTTGAACTGACATCATAAACCACACGATTGATCCCCCGCACCTCATTGATGATACGGTTGGACACACGCGAAAGCAACTCCGGGGACAACTTGGCCCAGTCTGCAGTCATGCCGTCCTGGCTGGTCACCGCGCGAAGCACCACAGCATTTTCATACGTGCGCTCATCTCCCATCACACCGACGGTGTGTACGGGAAGAAGCACCACAAATGCCTGCCAGATTTCATTATACGTATTGGAGCTATGAAGTTCTTCAATAAAAATCGCATCCGCCTCACGAAGCAAATCAAGACGCTGGGATGTAATTTCACCAATGCAGCGTACCGCTAGGCCCGGCCCGGGAAATGGATGACGACCGAGAATTAGTGGATCGATTTCCAGTGCTCGTCCAACCGCACGCACTTCATCCTTAAAAAGTTCGCGAAGCGGTTCCACAAGTTTCAGATGCATGCGTTCTGGAAGGCCACCCACATTGTGATGCGACTTGATCGTCACGGAGGGCCCCCATGTGGAGACGCTCTCAATCACATCGGGATAAAGTGTGCCCTGCGCGAGATAATCGACCTCTCCGATGGATTTGGCCTGTGCATCAAACACATCGATAAATGTCTTGCCGATGATTTTGCGTTTCTGTTCGGGATCTGATACCTGATGCAGCGCCTGCAGGAATAGTTCGGTTGCATCCACAAAAACGAGGTTTAAATGTTTGAATGCCGCCTGTACTTCTTCTGCTTCGTTTTTTCGTAAAAGGCCATTGTCTACGAATACGGAAGTGAGGCGGTCTCCGACAGCTTTGTGGATCAGCGTGGCGGCCACAGCGGAATCGACACCACCGGAAAGCCCGCAAATCACGCGTCCGTCTCCGACCTGATCTTTAATTTTTTGGATTGAGGATTCTACAAAATGTTCAGCCGTCCACTGCCCGGAACATTGACAAATTCCTTTTATAAAGTTGTCGAGGATTTTCGCTCCCAGGGGTGTATGCACCACTTCGGGGTGGAATTGAAGTCCGTAAATCTTTCGTGATCGATTCGCGATTGAGGCGATTTCCGCATTCTCTGTATGTCCCAGACGTTCAAATCCAGAGGGCAATGCCGTAAGGTGATCCCCGTGGCTCATCCAGACATCGAACTCGTCGGGCAGATCTTTGAATAAATCCTGGAAATCGTCCACAGTCAACCGGGCGTGTCCGAACTCGCGCCGGGCCGCACGATCCACTTCGCCATCAAGGAGGAATCCAATAAGCTGAAGTCCATAACAAATACCAAGTACGGGGATATTCAAATCAAATATTCGCTTGTCAGGGATGGGTGCGTCTTCCGCGTAAACACTTGACGGTCCGCCAGACAGAATAAGCCCCTTGGGATTGCGCTTTATTATTGTTTCAATCGACGTATTAAACGGAATGATTTCACAATATACCTGCTGCTCGCGAACACGACGGGCAATAAGCTGTGTGTATTGCGATCCAAAATCAAGAATCAGTATGGTTTCATCATGTAATTGTGTCATATAATTCCAAAATTATTAATTTATTTTCAGGATAATTAATATAGTAAAACAATTTCTAAATCAAAATTTGTTTATTTTTCGTCGAAGTGAAATTGCCCTCGAGTGAATTAATTTGGATTGTGTTCCATTTGTAATGTGATTGGAATTTTAGAAATGGATTCAATAAATGATCATGGCTCCAGAGACCAGGACTTCAACTCATCAAGCACGTCATATTTCGTAAGATCATAGTGAACCGGAGTGATGGATACCCGATTGGCTGCGACCGCGCCATCATCCACATCAAGTGACGTCTCAGGCTCCACCTTCTGACCGCTGAGCCAGTAATACACATTCCCGCGCGGATCATTCCGCTTGTCAAAAGTCTCCTTGTAAACCGCCTTACCCTGTCGCGTAATGGATATGCCCTGAATCTCTTCCTCATCACAGGCTGGTACATTAACATTAAGAAAAACACCCTCCGGCAGACCACGCTGTAGCAATTCAAGTGTAATCTTCGCGGCAAATTTGGCCGCGTATTCAAATTTAGGATCTTCATAAGTCGCCAGCGAGATCGCAAATGAAGGCACACCGAGTATCGCGCCTTCTGTCGCGGCTGAAACCGTACCGGAATAGATGGTATTAATCCCGGTGTTGGCGCCGAGATTGATCCCGGAAATGACCACATCAGGTTTGCGTTTGAGTAAGGCCCAGTACCCTATCTTGATGCAATCTGCTGGCGTGCCCTTCACCGCATATCCGAAGAACTCACCCCGGCGATGATAAGACCACACCCTGAGTGGATCTGAAAGAGTGATGGCGTGTCCGACCGCACTCATTTCTGTCGCGGGTGCAACCACAGCCACCTCGCCAATTTCTTTGAGTACATCGTACATCGCATGGAGACCCGGTGCATCTATACCATCATCATTGGATAACATAAAAAAAGGCTTACGCTCCATTGGCCTCCTCTGAAGAGTCATAATAAAATGAAAGGATTTTTATCAATGTATCCTGCATCTCTTTACGATGAACAATTGAATCTACGAATCCATGTTCAAGCTGGAATTGCGCACGCTGAAATCCTTCGGGCAAATCCTGACCAATGGTCTGCTTGATCACACGCGGACCGGCAAAACCGATCAGTGCGCCGGGTTCTGCCAGATGAACATCACCCAACATTGCAAAACTCGCGACCACACCCGCTGTTGTGGGATTGGTCAGAACGACCACATAGAGCCCACCATTCCTGGAGAACCGCGCCAGCCGGGAAGAGGTCTTTGCCATCTGCATCAGAGAGATGATTGATTCCTGCATCCGGGCGCCGCCAGAAGCGCATACCATGATCATCGGAATTTTCTCATGATCGGCCAGATCCACGGCGCGGGCGATCTTTTCACCCACCACAGATCCCATGCTGCCACCAATAAACGAAAAATCCATCACACCGAATACGACCGGATACCCGCCCACACGCCCGATACCAGTGCGAACTGCGTCCTTCAATCCCGACTTCTTCTGTGCAATCTTCAGTTTCTCCTCATACCGCCCCTTGTCATCTTTGAATTTCAGAAAGTCTATCGACGCGATATTTTTGTCCGTTTCGTTAAAAGTGCCGGAATCAAGAAGCAGTTCAATATAATCAATCCCGCGGATTCGAAAATGAAAATCACAATGCGTGCACACAAAGCTATTCTGCGCGAGCTGCTTTTTATAAATCACTTCGCCGCATCCGGAGCATTTCACCCACAAGCCGTCAGGCAGTTCTTTCTTCTTTTGCGGCACCAATCCCGGTTTGCTGCGTTTAAACCAAGCCATATTCACCTCTATGTTGCTTTAACAAACCAACACGTTGAGTGGAGAGTTGAATCCTAGATCCTGGAATTTTGGAAGGGTAAAACATTTGGTGGATTGAAATATTTGCTCATAATCAATGCGTCCTCCCCTTCCTGTTCATAATATTTTTTACGGATTTCCACAACACCAAATCCAAACTTTTCATACAAGTTACGGGCTGCTGTATTGCTCTCTCGTACTTCTAACGTCGCAAGGATGCATTGTGGTACTTCATTCAGCATATTTCGAACCAGTTTTTCAGCGATTCCCTGACAGCGATAATCAGGATGCACCGCCAGATTGGCAATATGCAGTTCATTCTCAATGAACCAGGCCATCAGATATCCTGAAATCTGCTTTTGAATAACTGCCACACGAAGCCGGCCATAAGTCTTGGTCAGTTCCTGTTTGAAATGGTTCCATGTCCAGGGGCTTACAAAACTGACGGCCTCGATTTCGAGAATGCGTTCGAGATCTTCCGCTCGCATCGGCCGTATGAGCGGCTCAATCAACATGCTCTCTTTATGTGACACCTTGAAACCGTTTTATATAATGAGGAACCAGTGAATCCAGATCCTCTGTTTGACCGGTCAGGATTTTCTGTCGTCCCAGACGAGCGATATGAAATCCGCACGTTAATGAAAAAATTTGATCAATCCGGCGAATCATCTTGTATTCATCGGCGGACAATGTTTCGGGATCGTCTCCCGGTCCGAGAAACAGGATTGCGTCTTTGGATAATTCAGAGACCAGATCCGGTATCAGGATTTCATGCGACGCTTCGTCTGACTGCCATGATCCGTTTTCGGATGTATAAATCTGTCTGTAAACCTCACCTTTTCGTGAGGGAATCATCACCCAAGCTGTGGGACAAACAGGAGGTGCCGGATCAATCAAGGCATCCAGTGTGGAGACAGCTGCGATGGGAATGTCCAAACTATAGGCCAATCCTTTCGCAAAACCCAGCCCAATGCGCAGCCCTGTGAAGGATCCGGGGCCTATTGAAATCGCAATTCCATTCAAGTCAGAAAGCGTGTATCCCGCGTCACGGATGATCATTTCTGTTGCTCCGGCCAGCCGTTCCGCGTGTGTGTATCCTTGCTGTAATCGGTAATCCGCGATAAGACCGGATTCACCGGCAAGTCCCACGCCGCATACTTTGGTGGCTGTATCAATTCCCAGAACAATCATGACAAAATATCCAGTAAGGGGCGGTTTAACGGATCTGTAATCCGAATCATGCGCTCGCTTTCACGCGGCATGCCCTCATCTTTCACACGCTGCAATTCGATGTAGATCGCTTCTTTGGGAATCAAATCCCGCCCCTTTTCGGACCACTCGATCAAGGAGACACCACCCGCCTCAAAATAATATCCCAACCCCAGATCTTCGATCTCAGCCTGGGATTGTAGCCGGTAAAAGTCAAAGTGAAACACACCGACACGGCCAGTATATTCCTGAACCAGCGTGAACGTCGGGCTGGTCACTGGATCTAAAACTTCCAATCCTGCGCAGATCCCCTGGATCAGCAAGGTCTTTCCGCTGCCCAGATTGCCGGTCAGCGCCACGATCTCACCCGGCTGGAGAATTTTTGCCAGACGTTTGCCGAGTTGATGCGTCTTCTCAGCACTTGTACTTTTCAATTCAAAGAACGATGCCATACATCTGCCTGATTTATTTTCCGACCAGAGTGATCACAGGCAGAATCATTTCTTCAAGCGAAATACCGCCATGCTGAAAACTGTCCCTGTAAAGTGCCAGATATTTGTGATAATTGGTCGGATATACAAAATAAAAATCTTCTTTGGCGATCAGATAATTGGTGTTAAGGCCGCGCGCGGGCAGGCCATATTTTTGGGGATCTTTGATTTCGAATGCCTGTTTGGAATCTGTACGAATACTTCGTCCATACTTGTAGCGCACGTTCGTGGAGGTCTGTCTGTCGGCATGCACGGTTGCACCGCGCATCGTCCGGATGGATCCATGATCGGATGTCAGCACAACCGTGACATCAGTTCGGGCAGCCGCTTTTAAGATATGGATCAATGCGGAATGTTCAAACCAGGTGCGCGTTAGAGAGCGGAAAGCCGCTTCATCCGGCACAATCTCTTTGAGCAGTTCGGAATCGCTACGTCGATGGGACATGATATCCACAAAATTAAAGACCATGGCCGAGAGAGGAACAGACAGAAATGAATCCACCTGATTGGCCGCATTTTTTGCTTCGTCGGCATCCATGACCTTTATATATTTGGTTTCCGGTTTCAGGACAATACCTTCTCGCTCCAGTAGATGATCAAGCAGGGCGTGTTCATGACGGTTTAAGCTGGTTTCATCATCTTCGCTGTGCACCCATAAATCGGGGTAGTCGGCTTCAATTTGGGATGGCATTAAACCGGCAAATAAACTATTGCGGCTATAAGGTGTGGCTGTGGGAAGAATTGAAAAATAGTAATCGCGTGTGATTGTAAAATAATCATATAGGAGATTTTCAAGAACGAGCCATTGATCAAGTTTTAGATTATCAACGACCACGAAAAGCACACGTTTGTCTTCACGTAAATGGGGGATGACTTTTTCACGAACCAGATCCTTTGAAAGAATCGGTACATCATAGCCCTGAAGCCAGGTCAGATAATTGTCTTCAATATACCGGCTGTATACTTGATTGCATTCCCGGCGCTGATCAAGCAGCGTCTGCCGAAGCCCCAAATCGGGATGGGCATCCAGATCCACTTCACGTTCGGAGAGCTTGATATGAATGTCAATCCAATCTTGCGGCGACATGTCGCTCCCGAGCGAATTGGAAATTTCCATGAACTCTTTGGTATAATCCCGTGTCAATTTATCACCTGAGATACGCCGCTTCTCAAGGATGCGAATACAAGAGCTCAGAATCTGACTTGGATTGACTGGCTTGGTAAGATAATCCTCTATACGCCCGCCGATCGCATCTTCCATGAGATTTTCTTCTTCACTCTTCGTCACCATGACCACTGGCAAAGCCGGATCGAGTTCTTTAATGCGATTCAATGCTTCCAGGCCATCCATACCCGGCATCATTTCATCAAGCAGAATCAGATCGAAACGCTGTTTCTTAACCAACTCGATTGCATCACCGGCATTGGTTACAGGCGTGACTGCATACCCGCGCTGCTCTAAAAAGAGAATGTGGGATTTCAGATGATCAATTTCATCATCTGCCCACAATATTTGACCTTTAACTTGATTCATTACAAGTACATCCTTAAAAAAAGGCAGAGAAAAACATAACCATTTTTCAACAATTAGTCAACCGTTTTCGCAAATGCGGGAGTCGTGACAATTACAGTGATAAATCAAGTGCAATGACTTTGAAACACGAATGGAATTATACATAATTCAGAAAAAACTTATTGCATTTTTGTCATAAAGGTTACATTATGTAATCACATGGCAGGCTATGCAACGACACAGGTAAATATTTCCGCATTTTTCTTATTGAGAATCACATCGCCCAAGCCTCACATTTCCTTAACCTTCAAGCGGAAATATAGTTTTCTGTTTTCTATTAACTTACAACAGGAGGTTTTAAACCCCGGACACATAGAAAATATCAGGCAATATGGTATAGTATTTGCTTAATTTAGCCAGTCAAGCGTAATGCTCCGGGTTGAATGAACAGATCGGATTTAAAGATCGCTTTTATATAATGCCAACAGGGGGAATGATATTTCTATGAAAGCGCACTATACACCATATATAAATTCATCACCAGTGATTTGGATTTTAACGATACTCCTCTCACTCCTCACGATTCCAATATATGCACAATTTCAATGGACCGCACACGGCGTACGTGTGGCTCCATCCACAGCATCACTCGTCAATTTGAGCATGACTTCGGATGAAAACGGTGGAGCGGTGATCGTCTATGAACACAATCCAGCCGGGGATTCGGATATTTATGCACAGTGGATTTCGGGCGATGGTACATTGCAATGGGATACCAATGGGGTACCCATTTCCACGGATGCGGGCAATCAGAAGAATCCAGCCGTTGCGTCTGATGGCGCAGGTGGATCATATATAGCATGGCATGATGAAGCCACAGGCAAAATTAAAATCCAGCGTATCAATCAAAGTCAAACTCTTTTATGGCCATCCGCGATTACAGTATGTACGGCAACCGGCAAGCAATCCTTCGTCAAAATGATTGCGGACGAACAGGGCAATACCATTCTCGTCTGGAAAGATGATAGAAATAAAATCACAAATGGCACGGATCTTTTCGCACAGCGGATTGATGGCAATGGGACCCGTCTCTGGATCAACGCGGGTGTTCCCGTCTCCGAAGCGGCTGGGGATCAAACCAAACATGTGATGCACTTTGACGGAAATGGCGCCTATATTGTCTGGCAGGATTATCGGAGTTCCGGATCGAACGGCACTGACATTTATGCTCAATACATCACACCGCAGGCCGGCACGCGTCAGTGGAACAATGGCGGCAGCTATGAAGGCATTCCAGTGTCTACGGCCAGCAGTGATCAGGCTTCACCTTCAGTTGATTTATCCGGCTCCAATCTGGTGATCAGCTGGCATGACAATCGCAATGGGAACTCGGATATTTTCTGCCAATCCCTGAACAGCAGCGGCACGATTCAGTGGACAGCCAATGGCACAGCCGCAACCACCCGTACCGGCAGTCAGATCAATTCGCAAATTGCCGGGGATGGTGCTGGGGGTGCGCTCATTGCATGGGATGATTTCAGCACATACGATATCTGGGTGCAAGCATTGGATGGTTCCGGCACGCAGCAATGGTCCTCCGAAGGGATGGCGATTGTCGCGTCTGCCTCATATCACATTACACCGCAGATTGCGTCGGATGATTCCGGCGGCGCGTTCATTTACTGGACCGATTTTAGAAATGGTTCGGATTATGATCTTTATGGTCAGCATGTGACCCCCGATGGTTCCAAACGATGGACCGCGAATGGTGAAGTGGTTGCCAGTGCGGCCGGCAATCAGATGAATCATGCCTTGATTGCGGATGGATCTGGCGGCGTAATCGCGGCCTGGCAGGACGCGCGAACCGGCGACAGCGATGTCTACGCCCAAACGGCAAATGAGAATTTAACGATTACGGCTCCTGTCGAAAGTGTTCTTCTTCGCGGAGATCAATCACAGACCATCGCGTGGAAAATGCGAACCACCACAACCTATTACAGTTATTTTCGAATCAAACTATCCACTTCACCCGGGGATGGATTCCCCACCCTCATCAACGGCAATGTCAATCCGGCTGTGCTTTCATACAGCTGGACCCCGTCTACTGTGAATAGCCTGACTGCACAAATCCGCATCGAAGCATACAATGATGAAGATGTCCTTCTTTGTAGCGTGGGCGGACCGGTATTCAGCGTTGATTCCAATCCGCCCGCCGCGTTTGCACTCATCTCTCCTGCACAGAATGCGGTAGTCGAACTCATGCCCACCTTTGAGTGGCAGGCGACCACAGACGCCCTTTCCGGACTGGACCATTATGATCTGTTTATTGACGACGTCCAGGTTGAAGCTTTCATTTATACCACCAGTCACACACTGACACTGGCGCAACAGCTTTCGGAAGGCCCTCATACGTGGAAGGTCAGAGCTTTGGATGCGGCCGGCTTGGTTCGGTTTACAGAAACGCGTAACCTCACTGCAATGGAGGATCAGGATCCTCCCGCCACATTCAGCTTGAGTTCTCCAGCCAATAACAGCTGGACCGTGGACACCACGCCCGCATTCAGTTGGAACGGAACCACGGATTCGGGAACCGGTTTGATGAAATACCAGCTTGTGGTGGATGGCCTGACCAATCAGGATAATATTGCTTCTGGAACAACCACCATCTCTTCCACGACACTGAGTGCCGGAGATCGCAACTGGTATGTGAATGCAGTGGATTCGGCGGGCAATACACGCAAATCCACTGAGACGTGGACGATTCGAATTGACAATGTGCCGCCCTCGACTTTCAATCTTTCATCTCCAGCAGACAACAGTTGGCAGAATGATGCCACCCCTGTTCTCTCATGGAACGGGTCAACCGATTCAGGAATTGGGTTAGAAAAATATATATTAATAGTGGATGGCAATACTGCCGTTGACCCGGTCGCATCAAGCAGCGCCAGTGTAACCCTTCCAAGTGCTCAGGCGCTGGATGAAGGCACCCACAACTGGACCGTGATCGCGGAGGATGAACTCGGCAATCAACGAACCGCGCAATCCACATTTACACTCAGGATTGATCTCACCCCGCCGAATACCTTCAATCTCACAAACCCTTCGGGCGGTGCAACAGTCGCATCCACCTCCCCTGCGTTCACGTGGCAGACTGCACCGGATGGCGGATCGGGTCTCGCGGAATATGAATTGTGGATTGATGGTGCGCGAAATCGCGACAACCACCAGACCAACTCAGCCACACCGACCTCTGCCCTTTCTCAAGGCACACATACATGGATGGTGAAGGCATTGGATAATGCGGGCAATGTCCGCTCATCGGTGGAATGGGATGTATTTGTGGATTCACAACCACCCAATACGTTCAACCTACTCACGCCTGCGGAGGGAGCCGAAATCCATGCCCGGCGTCCGGCATTCAGCTGGCAATCGACTACGGATGGGGGATCTGGTTTCCAGAAGTATCAGGTCATTGTAGATGGTCAGGTCGCCAAGGACAATCTTAGTCAGGCACAAACGAGTTGGACCGCAGAAGCAGATCTGAGTGTCGCAAGCCACACTTGGACGGTCAAGGCTTTTGATCAGGCAGGTAATGTGCGAGAACCCACGACGCGGAATTTTGATATTACAATCGGACCGCCTGTTTTTACGTCCTCTAATTCTGCTACAGCAACTGAGGATGTGCTCTTCTCATACACGGCCGCGGCCACCGATCCGGACAGCGATCCGTTAACTTTCTCGTTTGACAGTTATCCGGCCTGGATGTCACCCAGCGGTGCCACCATCAGCGGCACGTCATTGGAAGGCGCATCCAACACCTCTTTCAACGTATCAGTAATGGATGGCGTTTATACTGTGGACATGCTGGTCAGTGTCACGGTTCAGGCTGTCAATGATCCGCCGGTCATCACATCTGCATCCAGCGTCTCGGCCACGGAACATCAACTCTTCACTTATACAGCCACTGCGACCGATCCGGAAAGCGATCCTGTCTCCTTTACATTTTCCGGATATCCGGGATGGATGAGTCCATCCGGAAGTCAGATTTCTGGCACACCACCGGAAAGTGCGACCAACACATCCTTTACAGTGACCGCATCGGATGGATCGCTGACAGACGATCTCATCGTCACTGTGGATCTAAACACAATCAATGATCCGCCGGTTATCACATCAGCCACGAGTGTGGGAGCAACCGAGCATCAACTTTTTACCTATTCAGCCACAGCGTCGGATCCGGAGAGTAATCCGCTAACCTTTACATACTCGAATTATCCGGCATGGATGAGTCCATCCGGAAGTCAAATTTCTGGCACGCCGCCTGAAGGCGCGACCAATGCCACCTTCCGAGTGACTGTCTCGGATGGCGAACTGACGGATCTCGAAACCGTAACCGTCACAATCACGCCGGTCAATGACGCGCCGGTGCTAACCTCGCCTTCAAGTGTAACGGCCACAGAACATCAGCTCTTTACCTATACCGCCAATGCATCGGATCCGGAGAGTGATCCGCTCACATTTACATTCTCAAGCTATCCTGCATGGATGACACCGTCAGGAAATCAGATTTCAGGCACGCCGCCTGAGAGTTCAGGCAACACCTCATTTCATGTAGAGGTTTCAGATGGATCGCTCACGGATGATCAAACCGTTGCAGTCACGCTTCAATCTGTAAATGACGCACCCACACTCACATCACCGACTACAGCATCCGCCACAGAGCATGCATCTTTCTCTTATACTGCGACTGCGACAGATCCGGAATCCAATCCGATTACCTTTATATATGATCAACATCCGGGATGGTTGTCCCCGTCTGGCGCTGTCATCAGCGGCACACCACCCGAAGGCGCGGCCAATACTTCCTTTCGTGTAACAGCAACCGATGGATCACTCAGTGATGTGCAAACTGTCACTGTCTCTGTCACACCCGTGAATGACGCGCCGGTTATGACATCCGCCTCAAGCGTGGGGGCGACGGAGCATAACCTATTCATCTATACTGCGACTGCGTCGGACCCGGAAAATGATCCATTAACTTTCACTTTCTCTAGTTATCCCGGCTGGATGAGCCCATCCGGAAGTCAACTTTCGGGTACACCGCCCGAAGGCGCAACCAACACATCCTTTCAGGTACAGGTCTCGGATGGCGATTTAACGGACCAGATCACAGTGGCTGTGAGTATGCAGTCTGTGAACGATCCGCCGGTTTTAACTTCTGCGACCTCTGTGTCTGCGACGGAGCATACACTCTTTACGTATACAGCAACCGCGACCGATCCGGAAAACAACCCACTCACATTTACTTATTCTAGTTATCCGGGATGGATGAGTCCATCCGGAAGTCAAATTTCGGGAACGCCACCTGAAGGCACAACCAATACCTCGTTCCATATCAATGTGTCGGATGGATCACTTTCGGATGATCAGACCGTAACTGTCAATCTGAATCTGGTGAATGATGCTCCAGAACTGACATCTGCCACCTCGGCCACAGCCACTGAGCACGCATTGTTCACATACACAGCAACAGCAACCGATCCGGAGAGTAATCCACTGACATTTACTTTCTCCAGTTATCCGGCATGGATGAATCCATCCAATGCCCAAATTACAGGGACGCCCCCTGAAGGTGCGACAAACACTTCCTTCCAGGTTGCTGTTTCGGATGGTGAGTTTTCGGATGCACAGACGGTCACTGTTCAGATTACTGCAGTCAATGATCCGCCTGTTCTGACTTCCGCGACATCTGTGACTGCCACAGAGCATGCGCTCTTTACTTATACAGCAACTGCGACAGATCCGGAATCCAATCCTCTCACATTTTCATTTACTGGATATCCGGCATGGATGACCCCATCGGCCAGCCAAATTTCCGGGACACCGCCAGAAAGCGCGACCAACACATCATTTCAGGTCACGGTCAGTGATGGTTCTTTGACTGATCAGGCAACTGTTCAGGTGAACATGAGTTCCATCAATGACGCACCGGAAATCACATCTTCACTCAGCGCAACCTCAATTGAGCATGAACTCTTTACGTATACAGGAACAGCTACCGATCCGGAAAGCGATCCACTGACGTTTACCTATGATCAGCATCCCAACTGGCTCACGCCAGCGGATGAGATCATCATCAGCGGCACACCGCCTGAAGGTGCGCAAAACACTTCGTTCCGGCTCACAGTCAGTGACGGGGATTTATCGGATACACGAACAATTACTTTGTCTGTCACACCGGTCAATGACGCACCAGTAATCACATCCCCGGTTTCAGCCAATGCAATCGAAGATATTGAGTTCACTTATGCTGCAACAGCTACCGATCCTGAAGGTGATCAGGTCACATTTGCATTCGAAAATGCACCTGCCTGGCTTACAGCTTCGGACGATGAACTGATTGGTACGCCTGAAAATGGCACACCATCCTCATCATTTACAGTGGTTGCTTCGGACGGAGAACTCGAAAGACGCCTGCATGTCACTCTCACGGTTCAGGCCGTAAACGATCCTCCAGTGATCACATCACTGGATACGGCCTCCGTTTCTGAGGATACACACTTCTCCTATACTGCAACTGCAACGGACATTGAAGGCGATCCGGTTTCGATAAGTTTGGATGACTATCCGAACTGGCTGTCTGTCAACGGAGCCACTATTTCTGGCACACCCGTGGAAGGCACTCAAGACACTTCCTTCCTCATCATCGCGTTGGATGGGTCACTCGAGGCCCAGGTCAAGGTGCAACTCCGTGTGATCGCGGTCAATGACGCCCCGGTTATCACGTCGCCCGACACTGCGACAGCCACGGAGAAATCCAGCTTCAGATACATCGCCAGTGCAACAGACATTGACGGTCCGCGAGTTTCGCTCTATTTCAAGGATTACCCGGAATGGATGCAGCCCACGGGCGGATTGATCAGCGGCACGCCACCAAACGGATCAGACCATGTGACGTTCAAGGTGTTTGCATTGGATAATCATTCAAGTGATCCACAAATTGATTCTCTGATCGTCAATGTGGGAATCATTCAAGTCAATGATCCTCCCTACTTCGAATTTGATCTGCCTCAGCCGCAATGGGCGAACATGGATACTGTGAATTGGATGCTGCCTTTGGATTCCTATGTAACCGATCCCGATCACCCGGACAGCCTTTTACGCTGGACATATGACATCCTGACAGAGGAACAGGCAATCAATGTTGGGATCGATAGCATAACCCATAAAGCCTCAATTTCACTATTTGATGCCTATGGAGAAATTAACATTGTCTTTACAGTACGCGATCCGGAAGAGGCTTCTGCATCAGACACCCTGCATATCAATCTGATGATATCCGGTGTGGAATCCGCACGGATCGGGGCCGCGCCCAAAGTATTTGAGCTTTATGAAAACTATCCAAACCCGTTCAATCCGGCTACGACTATCCGGTATGGGTTACCAAAACCGTCTCGTGTGCGCATTCAAATATATAATGTACTCGGACGACAGGTTGCCACACTCATGAATGAAGAGATGCGTCCCGGCATGTACGAAATTCATTGGGATGCCACAGGCTTCTCATCCGGGATTTATTTTTACAAGATCAAGGCAGGAGAGTGGCAGCAGGTCAAGCGCATGTTGCTACTCAAATAGAAAGCATTATACCTCCCCGGGACATATCATCTCGGGGAGTTTCTTTCTTCAGTTCAAACCATTTTCTTCATTAATGAACACTTGTATATTCTATCATATCTGGTTGAAATTTTCATTAATTATTAAATCCTCGAAAAATTTAAAAAAGCACTTGACAAAATGAGAAAATTTATTATTTTGTGTGTTCATTAATCCATGTTCACTGATGGAATTCAAGAGCAAATTCTTCAGGAACAAATCAAGACTTCAATTGTATACAGCTATTAATCCGACTGACTGAGGAAATGAACTATGGTCAAAAAACAAACAATCAAAGTGCTTTGCGAACTGTGCGAAGCAGAAATCCCAAATGAGCGACTTGAAATTTTACCATACACGACCACATGCGTGAAGTGCAGTCAGACACAGCCGTACTCGGGTGACATCATCTGTGGGCTCAACATTGAGGATATTCCTGACGGTATAAATATGGAAGATTTCGAAGACGATGGCGGTTCAGAGTATTCAAGCTTAGCAAGGGATTCGTAAATAAAATGACATAATATTTCGTCAAAGGGAACAAAGGAGATTGACTCCAAGATTGTTCCCTTCTTCGTTTTGTGCTTTTTTTGATTTAAGTTGAATTACATTTTACAGCGTGTTTCTTCATCCTTTTTCAATGAATCGTGCGGGATTGATTCATGAGCCATTACCTGATTCTCTTTTTATTATTA
Organism: Candidatus Zhuqueibacterota bacterium; assembly: GCA_013202295.1. GTDB lineage: Bacteria > Zhuqueibacterota > QNDG01 > QNDG01 > JABMRT01 > JABMRT01. Next base: position 7,877 of record JABMRT010000129.1, on the reverse strand, counting down.
CTCGGGTTACAAAATAGCCCGGACTCTTTACAATCGCAATCACCCACCTCACTTCTTGATTACTCAATCCGTATAAAAACCTACAATCCATATCTGTTAGAGAGAGCAATCATTATTGCGACCAACGCGGCCAGAGAGGAGTATAACCTTTCTCCGGTTGCATCTCATACTTTACTGCATCAATCTGCGACCACATACAGCATAGAACAGGCTGAAATGCAGACTTTATCTCATACCTCCATTTATCCTGAAAGACTGCATCTGGATGACCGGATCAAGCTGGAAGGAATCGATCTGATCAACGTAACCATTGGTGAAAATCTCGGTGTGGATTACATCCTTCAAATCGCTGATCGTTATTATTATATGGATACATCAACCGGCACACAGATTCCCGTGGATGCCGAAACTCACAAACCCATCCTTAATTTCACATATAGACAATTCGGTAAAGCCATGGTGGATCACTGGATAGTCTCACCAGGTCACAGGGAGAATCTCCTGAATCCACACTTCGAATGGATTGGTGTGGGCGCTGTGACAGGACGCTTTCAGGAATTCGAATCGATCTATGTGACACAGCACTTTCTCGGGCGAATTCAGCCGCCAAATAAAAGCCGTCTCAGATAAGGCGAAAATTCTATATAATTCTTTTTGTTTTGCTTTGGAATTTTCATAAATTTCCGTTCGACTCCTGATTCATTTATTTTTTTCGGAGAAAACATATGGATCTCCAAACAACTTACTTCGACAAGCCCGGATCAGAAAACACTGAGCAAACTCTGAAACTGGTAAAGGAGTGGGCCGACCGTCTGTCTATCGGAACCCTTCTTGTGGCCAGCACCAGCGGAAAAACCGGCGCCCTGGCTGTGGATCAATTTCAATCTCACCGGATTGTGGTTGTCAGTCATGCAACCGGATTCAATTCTGAGAATGAACAGGAGATGCTTCCCGAATACCGCAGCCATATAGAAGCCAACGGCGGAGTGCTACTCACCTGTCCTCACGCGTTTGCAGGTGTGGGCAGAGGGCTGAGACTGAAGTTCGGAACCCATGGGCTGGAGGATATCATCGCCAATACATTGCGAATCATGGGTGAGGGCATCAAGGTCGCTGTAGAAATCGCAATGATGGCGACAGATGCGGGTTTGATCAGAACCGATGAATCTGTTATATCTGTAGCGGGATCAGCGCACGGCACGGATACAGCAGCAGTCATCCGGCCGACAAACACCTTTTCTTTCTTTGACATGCAATTGCAGGGCATACTCTGCAAACCTTGGATCCGTTAAATATTCTCTGTTAAATTTCAGGATAAAAATCACATGAAACATTTCATTAAAATTGTATTGGCATGCATGTTCATTCCTGCATTGGGATTCGGACAAAAACGAGCCATCACAAGTGTCGATATGTGGGAGATGAAACGCATCGGTTCCATGGTCCTCTCTCCGGATGGAGAATGGCTGGCCTACGAGGTGAAACAATATAACATAGAAAAGAACAGCCAGAATACAGATATCTACCTTGTCAGCAACATGGGCGGCAATGAACGGCAGTTGACTACCTATGCGGGTTATGATGGCAGTCCATGCTTCAGTTCGGACGGTTCAATTCTCGCGTTCATCTCAGATCGAAGCGGCAGTCGTCAGATTCACGTTCTGCCCATGGATGGCGGCGAATCTCAGCAGATTACAGCATTGGATGTAGATGTGGAACAATTCAACTGGTCCCCAGACGGCCAATATTTCGCATATACAACGCAGGAACTTGTCCCCGAAATGAATCAAGACACCACCGATGTGATGCAATACAAGAATGAAAACGTCCGCGTGATCGATGATTTGTTCTTCCGGCACTGGAACTCCTGGCGCAACAGCAAACGGTCATATCTCAATATCATGCCAGCCACAGGAGGTGCATCATGGCACATCTCTTCAGGAGAGCACGATATTCCTCCAATCAGTCTGGGCAGTGACCATGATTTCAATTTTTCTCCGGATGGTAAGGAGATCGCTTTTGTGCGCAAGACGGACTCACTCGAAGCGCTATCCACCAATAATGACATTTATACCGCCTCATCAAAGGGCGGATCGATTCGGCGCATCACGCCAAATCTCGGCAATGACAACCAGCCGGTCTATTCACCGGATGGCAAATTCATCGCTTATCGGGCCATGCAGCGTCCTGGTTTCGAAGCCGATCAGTATGACTTGATGTTGTATAATCGGGAAAAACGCACCAGCACAAACCTCACAGCCAGCTTTGATCTGGATATCGACGAAATCAGGTGGGCGCCCTCCAGCGACTTCATCTACTTTACCGCAGGCAATCAGGGCCGAATTGTCATCTTCCGCGTCCAATTGAAAAATCGAAAAATAAAGGGACTCGTGCATCAGGGGAGCAACACCCGGCTTTCCATCGCACCGGATGAGAGCAGGCTTTATTTCGTGCGATCTCATACACACATGCCGCATGAAATCTTCAGCAGCAATGATGAGGGTGACCGCACATTTCAAATCACCTATACAAACCGCACCAGGATGAGCCGGCTTGAAATGAATCCGGCTGAGGAGTTTTGGTTTCCAAGCTCGGACAGCAAGCTGGTCCATGGCTTTCTCGTCAAGCCCCCCGCTTTTGATCCGGCCCGTACTTATCCCGCTATTCTACTCATTCACGGCGGTCCTCAAGGCGCTTGGGAAGACGAGTTTCACTATCGCTGGAACGCCCAGCTTTTCGCATCACGCGGGATTGTGGTTGTGATGATCAATCCGAGAGGATCCAAGGGATACGGTCAGGAATTCTGCAATGCAGTCTCCAAAAATTGGGGGGGTGTGCCCTACCGCGATCTTATGAGCGGACTGGATTTCGTACTAAAGAAATATCGCTTCATCGATGGCAACCGGATCAGTGCGGCAGGTGCATCCTATGGCGGGTATATGGTCAACTGGATCGCCGGACATACCGATCGGTTTACCTGCCTCGTCTCACATGCAGGATTATCCAATCCCTACTCATTTTATGGAACGACGGAGGAACTCTGGTTCCCTGAATGGGAATTTGATGGCACACCGTATGAGAACACGCGGTATTATGAACGGTGGTCACCGCTTCGCTCCGCAAAGGATTTTAAAACTCCGATGCTGGTTGTTCATGGCGAGCAGGATTTCCGAGTTCCTATAGAACAGGGACTGCAGATGTTCACTGCGCTCCAACGTATGCATGTGCCCTCACGTTTTCTGTATTTTGGAGACGAAGGCCATTTTGTCAACAAACCGCAAAACGCCCAGATCTGGTGGCAAACTGTATTGGACTGGATTGATCAGTGGAATAAATAACACTACTCTTGTCATTTCTCACCCCAATTTATTGGGGTGAGAAATCTCATACATGACAGCATAGAATCTTAAAGAGCAATTATTATCATGAAATCCATATACTGGAAAACACAAACATCTCTATTAATCATTTTTGGAGTACTGTTCATCTCACTCCACTGCAGTGATCCCTTATCAGAAGAGCAGAAGGAGACACTGGTTCGCACATTGGTTGAAGGTCAGGTCGGAACCGGCAATTACTCCATTTTTTGGGATGGCAGGGACGATCAGGATAAGCTCGTATCAGCTGGAACCTATATCTGTAATTTCCATTCACGGGACTATGGCAATCAGGTCACAATGACCGCGCTTGCTGGTGGCTCGGACGAACCGGGAGATTACAATGACAGCACAGTCTATGCCGCACCTCCCGATCCTGTGCTTTATACACTGGATCAAAACAGTCCCAATCCTTTCTATATTAAAGAGGGGACAAATATCGTCTTCTCCATTCCATTTCAATCTGCTGTTCTTATTACCATCCATAAAGAGGAATAGAATTATTGAGCCTGAAGAACCACTTCCCGATTCCAGAAGGAATTCCGGACAAAATCGAGGTGACCGATGTACTGGATCTGCACGGCTTTTTCCCCGAACAGATCGAGGAAGTTGTAAATGCCTTCATTGAAAATGCGAGAACGCTTCAGTTGAAACAGTTGCGGATCATTCACGGCAAGGGTAAAAGTCGATTGAAATGGGAAGTCCATCAGGTGCTGGAAAATCATAAGGATGTTGTATCATTCTCCGATGCCTCGCCCAGTTCTGGAGGATGGGGCGCAACTATAGTTGAATTAAAGTAATTGATCGCCCAAAGATTCCCATCTTTGGGCGTAACAATCAGGAGGATTCAATCCTCCCATATCATGCGCACCAGGATCGGAACCCTGGCGCGATCAATTATACACTCCCTATCGCTGATCCCATACTAGAATCCCAAAAATATACTTCATCACAATATTAAATAACATCAATAAACCTCTTGAAATTATTATTAATATTATATAGTATTTAATAATCATTCTATAAATGATCAATATTAATAAGGAGGTGATTGGAAACATGTTGAGCGCGTTATAATTTAGGATGTTTTCTTAAACCACAATGAAGGGGAGGTAAGAATGGGAAAGAGAAAAGTATGCGGATTTATGATTGTGTTTACTCTGTTATTCACGCAATTGATTTTTGCTCAGATGATCGTATCAGAAGATTTTGAAACAGGTTTTACGTTAGATACCGCTATAGGAAACCATGCAGACTGGTTTGATGAAAATGGAACTGGTCCTGTTATCACGGCGGGTATCGGTGTGGCCGGATCAAACGGCCTGGCACCAGGCGATGCGATTTGCACATGGACAGCACATCCGTTTGATTGGACCGATCCGGACGTTTGCGGGATCATCGTAGAGATGGACTTTCAAACCGATGCAAGCAGTGCATTTGATGATGATCGCATCGGATGGATGATTTCTGATGTCAGCAAAAGTTCTTCCAATATTTTTGGACTTCAACTCGATCCAGGCGGCAGTGGTTTTGCCATAGAAGGCTATTGGGATGGTGTCACTGAAGATGACAAAAGGCCGCTTATCGCGGATTTGCCTGTACTTAATGCCAATTCCTGGCATCGCTTTCGTGCGGAAATCATGAAACTCACAGATGGTTCGGCGAAAATTTTTGTGATGCTGACTGAATTGGATGGAGACGGTAATCCCTTTGATGTCGTGGGAACCGGATATGTCGAAGATACCAGCCTGCTTGGCGACGATGCACCGAATGCCAAGTATTTTGCCGGCCCCATCTGGCCCGCATACAAAAACTATGACGGCATAGAAGGCGCAGCAGACAACGCTTCATTTGAAATTGTAATAATTTCGAATTCATTTTTTGAAAGTTTCGATATTGGTTTTGCCGATGGTGTTACCTTAAATGAGCACGCGGACTGGTTCAGTGACGATGCTTCACCTATCACAGCAGACGCAGGTATTGACGGCACTCCTGGAGTCGCTGCCAATGATAATATCATCGTCTGGACTGCCCATCCGTTTGACTGGACCGATCCGGACTTCCAAAAGATCACTGTTGAAATAGACGTTCAAACCGATGCAGCAGGTCAGTTTGATGATGATCGAGTTGGCTGGTTTATCAGTGATACGGATATTGGGTCTTCCAACATCATGGGACTTCAGTGTGATCCCGGTGGCAGCGGCGCCAGTGGTTTAAATATAGAAGGATATTGGGATGGTCTCAGTGCTGATGATAAAAGACCCAGCATCGTGGATTTACCCGAGCTTTATCCGGATACCTGGTATCGATTCCGCGGTGAATTAACAAAAATTTCAGACTACTCAGCCAGTATTTTTACAATGTTAACCGAGTTGGCAGAAGATGGCACACCGGTTGAAGTGGTAGCAACCGGATTTGTCCCGGATACGGATGATCTTGGCGATGACACACCGGGTGAGAAATATTTCGACGGTCCTATCTGGCCTGCATATAAAAACTATGACGGCATTACAGGTGGCGCGGATAACGTCTCTGCCCGTATCAATACTGAAGTTGCAACCAGTGTGGATCCTGTAATCGAGACACTGCCCACTGAATGCGCTTTGCTCCAGAATTATCCAAATCCATTCAATCCCGAAACCACAATCTATTTTGATCTGGAAAAATCAGCGCATGTCAAACTGAGTGTGTTTAATTCACTGGGTCAAACAGTAGCAGTGTTGATGGATCAAACACAGCAAAATGGCCATCATTCTGTTCAATGGGATGGAACGAATCTGGCTGGTCTTCAGGTTGAATCTGGTATTTATATCTATCAGTTACAGACCGGAAATCATATTGAAAGCAGGAAGATGTTATTGGTAAAATAGAATAGGATCTGTGACACATTCACAGAATGGGGAATAATCCATTCTATAATTATTAACCGATGCATTTCCTTTTATCCTCTTCCTGACATTTCGGGAAGAGGATTATTTTTTATTTGCAAATAAATGTATCCAGAAATAAAAAGTGGATCTTAATAAAAGTATATTTTACATTTAATCGTCTGAATGTTCTTGAGTAAGAATCATCTAATTTGGGAGGAAAAAATCATGAACAAGAAAAATGCGAACATGTTCATAACAAGCTTCATCTTAGTATCATTGATTTTTCTGGGAATCAATCAGTTGACAGCACAGACAACTCTGATCGAAATGGGTTCTGAATGGACCTATTTGGATGATGGAACAGACCAGGGTACAGCATGGATTGATCCAGCCTTTGATGATTCAAACTGGGGCCTTGACTTTGCTCAGCTAGGGTATGGCGATGGTGATGAAGCGACTGTCATAGAATATGGGCCTGACTCCGATAATAAATACATCACCTATTATTTCCGGCATACTTTCGAGGTTGCGGATCCTTCGGAAATTTCAAGCCTGTCTTTACAAGTTCTTCATGATGATGGTGCTGTCGTCTATCTGAATGGTGTCGAAATTGAACGGATAAACTTGCCTGAGGGACTCATTGATTATCTGACAGAGACCCCAACCGACCATGAAAACGTAATTGCTGAATCCTTTGAAGATGCTTCAAATCTTGTCGCAGGGACGAATGTAATGGCTGTTGAAGTACATCAGGTAGGGGGTTCAAGTTCAGATCTTAGTTTTGATCTTCAACTGGTTGGCTCGGCAGCAGTCATTGAACCTATCGTGAATCCCGGTTCAGTATGGAATTATCTGGATGATGGCTCGGATCAGGGTTTCGACTGGATTGAACCGGAATTTGACGATTCAGGTTGGGCATCAGGTCCTGGCGAATTAGGATATGGCGATGGCGATGAAGCAACAGTGGTCAGTTATGGATCCGATGATTCGAATAAATATCCGACAACCTATTTCAGATACAGTTTTGATTTGCCTGATCCTGACCGGTATTCAGAGTTAATCCTTTCAGTAAAATATGATGATGGTGCCGTGATTTATTTCAATGGGTATGAGGTTGAGCGGATCAACATGCCGGAAGGTGACATCTATTATCTGACTTTCACCCCCGATGATGATGATTCAGAATCAAGTTCGGTCGAGGATACTCAAGATCTGCTTCCAGGCACGAATTTAATTGCTGTCGAAATACATCAAACTAACGCTACGAGTTCAGACATCAGTTTTGATCTTGAATTGGTGGGGGCTCTTGCTAACCCAGATGCCGTTGACATGCCTGTGGCAAATGCACCTGAGGGATTTGCATTACTTCAAAATTATCCCAATCCGTTTAATCCAAGTACAACAATCTCATTTACACTGGAGAAAGCAGAGCATACTACTGTTCAAATCTTCAATGTAGCTGGACAGGTTGTCTATACTTTGATGAATCAAGAATTGAATGCCGGATCCCATCAAATACTATTCGATTCGCATAAACTCGTCTCAGGAATTTATTTCTGTAAAATTCAATCAGGCAGTTATTCCGATATGAAGAAAATGATACTGATGAAATAAGTGGATATTAAAAGGG
>JABMRT010000128.1 GCA_013202295.1 Candidatus Zhuqueibacterota bacterium | reverse complement strand
TTTCCAGTTCGGTCCCAGCGCGGATGGAAATCGCAGCGCGGATCTCCAGTATAACGCATAGGAATATGAACAGACAATAATTCTCTTTTATGATTCTTGCTTAAATCAAATAATAATAATCTTTGCCGATGACTACGATCAGGATAAGTATCAGTAATTAAATATTTTCTATCGGGGGAAAACTGTGGATGTCCGTCAGATGAGAAATATTGCTTTCCTAATATTTCAAATTGATCTGATTTATCTTTTAATAGATAATAGTGATCACCTACATCCTTTTTATATGCATATGCCAAGATAGTATCATCATCTTTCCAAGCTAAATGCGTTACCACACCGGATGTATCAAATAGATGAAGGTCTGAACCATCACGATTACTGGAAAACATTCGCGTCCAGATCTGATTGTTTGTCTGGACCCAGCGATGAAAAAATATAAATCTTTTGCCATTCGGCGCGAATAAGGGGTGAGTGAGATAGTGATAACAATCCGCCATTTTGTCATTTGGTCTGATCCGCGCTAGCTCATCGATCGTGAATAATAATCTAACCGCACCGCTTTCTAGCTTGATTAAATATAATCCATCATCTGAAGGACAAGGATCCATAGCCGATTTTTCTTCACCGTGCAGATAGCAATAAGCACGAGCATACCTTCTTAATCGAATAAAACTATGACTAATTGCCCATTCCCCTCCAGCATTTAGAGTCGCAATAGGACGATCCAGACGTTGAATTATCTCACCATTAGTATTAACGATGACTGAACGCAGGTGCTTCTTAACAAAATCATTAAATATTATAAGTTTAGACTTCCCCACCCATTGCAGCATTGCCCCCATCTGCCAGTTCCAGGTTTTCGTATTACCAATTTGATGAAATGATTTATAATCCGGGGCAGTAAAATAACCCACTTTGACTTCGTCATCTGCAGCTGGCATCTTTAACGGATCTGAAAAATGGTGCGCAAGCAATAATCTATTATCTGGAGACCAGGGGCACTTATCGTGGAAACCATAGAAGAAATTTTCTTTAATAATTATGTCAAAATCAGTTTTCATTTCTGGCTGCGGATATAAAGAAAATAATTTCTGATAAATTGTCGTTATCCACTTTTTTATTAGGGGACTAAACCGAACGATGTTATATATCCTTCTCTCTAATCGATTCACTGCTATTCCAGATTTATCTTTTTAGTGGGCTAACATTCATTATATATATTTGGGATATGCCCGGTTGGTTCACTTTGGAAGCATAATTTTACAGCAATAATTAAAGGCATTTAATCTCTGTCCAACAAAATATCTATTGAGAAATTACAAAACTATCTTCAATGATATATTGCAATAAACAAATTAAATAGAGGGCTAAGCCAATAATCAGAGCCTGTACGATTGAAAGATACCGTACGTTTTGAAAACTATAAATTAAATCAGTTGTATTGTTCATATTCAACCATTGCAATCAGGAAATTTTGCAGTGGAATCTTAAAATGTGTGTCTTAATAGCAAACAAATTGAGTCTAACAATGGTCATAAAAAGTTGTATTAATGAAAGCATTTTTAGATAAAATCCATATATCAATTATTTAGATTTTAATTCTGATTGTATATGTTCCACCTCTAATGGATCTAGTAGAAATATAAACAAAATCTTTTGCGTAGTTATCAGAATAAGACGGTATTTTAATACTTGGATAACGAAAATATTTACCCGCAAGAATATCCCCCTTTAGATGTAAGATTCTATTCCATTGACCACCGTCATTTCTGATCCATAAGTCTGCATGTTCCGTAGTATTGATTTTACTTGGTTCGCTTACAGTGCTGATTAGAAATTTATTATTCACTTTTTGAGCAAAGAAGGCACTTCCATCTAATTTATGAATCCGTTCTAACCTTGATGTTTCATAAGAAAAATATTGAATATAATTCTGTTGATATTCAGTATCAGTCGGGATTACTATTCCCTTTTCTGTGGGTATAATTGACATTGCACGGTAGTTTTGACTACCAGTTAAGAAAGGATTTATTTTGCTAAAGTCTTTTGTCTTCCAGATGCCAGATTCCCGATCGCTGTCCCCAGTGAGAATCCAGAAATGTTTATTATATTTATCAAATACTATATTGTGAACGTGTCTTATCATACCACTCGGAAAGGTATGTAATATATTCCAACTTGAACCGAAATCCTGCGATTCATAAATGTTTATTGTGTTCTTATGCCCAGCTAAGTAATCTCCCCAGAGGATTCTTCCTGATTCATCATTGTAATAGACATTAACCGGTCTCCGGCAAGTCGCTATATAATATTCGCTCTGAACACCATTTTGACTAACAATAAAAATCCTATGATTGAAGAACACCAGCACAGTACCATTCTTCAATGGTAATATATGAGATATATTGGATCTCATTAAACGTTCTGCAATGCTGATTTTTAACAAGCGATGATGTGGTTTGGTAAACGGTACGGATGCAAAATATGTAATCCGGCCTTCAGGATTAATAAGATATATCTGATTATAACGGGAAAGATAAGCATTCCCATCACTATCTACATAGTGGACCGTAAAGCCTTTAAAATGATTACTGGGATAGACTTCTTCCATACCTGTATACGATGGCGAGCGTGTGGTAAAATAGTTTTATAAACTTAATAAACATTCTCTGATATATAAACAACTTTGGAAGTGATTTTGTATAACCAAATGTCTTAAATATATTATCAAGTACCTCTTCAATTATCCCAACCTGCAAAGGCGTTAACACTGCTGCCCATTTATCAATGTTATCCGGCATTAATGGATCCAAAGTTTCCTTCTTCCATTGATATTCTTCCGGAGCCATCAATTCCTGGGCTGATTTATTAAAGGATAGCATACTAGATTCATAATCAAGTTCCAATTTCTGACAAAGTTGAGATAGCGCGTGTCGGCCGGATTTTGCAGCAGTTTCTCATATTGAACCGTTAAATAATTACTTCCAAATAACGAGGCATGCTGATTTGCCAGCTGCATTTGAACCATGTTAGCAAAAATATAGCTGAGTATGGAACGGTTTTTGGACCAGGCCGCCCTGGACTTCGAAACAATAACATCCCGCGGATCGCGCACAACCTGTATTATGTAGGCCGTAGGAAAATATTTGTTTAATCTTGGTATGAATTCGATACAACGGGGATCTTTGTCGCCAATGATTGGTTTCCAACGCTTTTTACGGTAATTTGAGATAATATCAAGATAAAACTGGTAGAGATTGATCTCTTCACCAGGAGTATCTGAAAGGATATCAGCTAGAGGTAAATCTAATCGATCAAGTCTCGAATCAGCTAAAAGTAGCTTTATAGCTATCTCTTTAGAGACAATGATATTTCTTGTTAAAAACCTTCTGATATAACTGATTTCCGGAATAAAGGAAACTTTGGGATGGGCATTAAGCATACTTTGTAAGAGAGAGGTCCCTGATCGACCAACACCAATGATAAAAATCATATCCAATTAATCACTCAATGGGTTGCGGATTTGATTATTCAACATCCGGGTTAATTTTTAATAATAGGTTATTCATTCTTATTTTCCAGGTGTGTTTACTCAGAAACTCAATTTTACATTTTTCACCGATTTTAACCCGCTCACTTTTACAGTTCAAGACTTCAAGCATGGTCTTTTGCCTTGAAAAACGTTGATCTGGAATATAGTAATACCCTGTTATTTTGTCTGTTAAAACTTCGCCAACCTGTCCGATTTTTGCTGATATAATTGGTAAACCAAATGACATATATTCATATAATTTGGTTGGTGAGCCAATTGAAGCCATTGCACCTGGTTTAAATGGTAAAATCAAGATATCAGTTGTGCGTAACATATTATGCTGCAAATCATCTTTGCGATATGCTCCATGAAAATGAATTCTTTTTAATCCAATTGGATTAATACTGCTTAAATCGAGATTATTAACAGCTCCCCAAAAGTGCAATTCAACATTAGCCACTTTAATTGAAAGTGTAATAAAATCTTTTATTAACTCAATAAAATCATAATACTGTTGGAATTTCCCAAAATATACAAATCTGGTTATTTCATCTGTTGCTGGAGCTAAAACTAATTGATTGGGTTTATCTGAACCATTTGGTATCACATGAATTTGACTGCGGCTGCTGTATATTAATAAATCCTTTTTAATCTGATCAGACACTACATACAGAGAATTATACTTATTTAAAATCTGAATTTCCAGCCGGATGATAATTTTCCGTAATGAATCTGGTAGATGTCCGAGCTGATGGTACGCCAGACTATTTATTTCAAGAATTGTCTTGACGCGCCTGGCAAATAATTTTAGTAATAAAAAATTTAATAATACATTCCCAACCGCATACCTGATAATAACTATATTATAATCGTTACTGATCAATAACCTGCATATTGACTTTAATAACTTATTCTGCCAAAATCCTTCTGATACAATTCCTTGGACTTTTGTATGCCTACTTACCTCGCATAACTTTGCTTTTTCTGAAATATTATCCGCATAGTCGATCAATCCTGAACCGCTAATAACTGAAATTCCGGTCTCGTTATCACATACTCCGTTGATGACACCAATAGCATGAGTAACACGACCACGCCAGCCTTGACTAAAATATTGACTTTTAGGAAGAATATATAAGATATTATTCATTATTAATTTTTAGAAATAAGTTACGCAGTTGGGAGACGTATTCGCCCCTGGAGTAATATAAATATGCTAATATCATAAATATGCTGATAATTCCATAAACCAGTAACTGAATCAAAATTGAATCGATAAGTGCTTCTATTGTGATAAATATAAGTATGCTAACGAATGAATATGATCCAAGTGCTTTCAGTATTTTTAATGGTTTTATTTTCACACTCAACAATTTATTAACAAAATAAAGACTTAATACAGCAGCTGATAAATAGCCGACCGACAAGGCTAATACGGCTGTAAGCATATAATTATCCATTATTTTGTCGAAAATGAAATAACCTATAAACATAAAAATAGCTGAGATACTATATATTACTGTATTATAACCACGTTCCGATGCAGCATCAATTGGACTCCTCAGTATGACAGTGATGGCATATAACGGTATTATTAAAAATATACGACTAATAACACTTATATTATAGGTAACCATCCCACCCAGCCATAGAGTGAGAAATTCAGGACCAATAATAAAAAGCGGAAAACTTACTGCCCAGGAAGCAATAATTGTCCAATATAACAATAATTCTAAATTCTCTAGTATGCCGGAGTCAATACCCTCATTGATGGCTTTGGAAATTCTTGGCAAAAGGATTATACTGAGTGGACCTAGGATAATCAAAACAAATCTAAAAACACTAAGGCTTGAATTAAAATAAGCTAAATTATTAATATGAACGGAATTGGCTAAGATGATCGGAATCCCGGTCAGTAAAGCTGCCTGTCCAAAAAATCCCATAATCCGTTCAATACCAAATCTCAATAGGTTCAATGTTCCTTTAATCTTATTTGTGAAAGTTGAACTTATGGCATTTTTAATCCACCCTATGCTTGAAATAATAAGTGTTGAAATGCCAATTAATAAAAATATATTTGCTAAATCAGTGGAATAAAAAAATATAGCAAATGGAATCAAGGCAACACACGTAAACTGTAAAATACTAGCCTTGAACATTTTAAATTCGCCCCTGAATCGTGCATAAGTGATCGCTTGAGAATTAAGGCCAATGCCATACATAATATAAATTAAAATACTGACTTCTTTACCAGCTAATGAACTGCTTAAAGAAATAAAATATGAAAAAATTACAATAATTGGTATGCTTAGAAATATGAATATCGTAAAGGCAGAATTCTTAACAACATCGGACTTTGAGCGTGGAAGGTAAAATGGTAAACCGATATTCATTCCAACTAAACTTGCACCGATGAGTGATGTAAAAAATCGTCTGATATATAAATAGTGCCCCAGAATTTCAGTTCCAAAATATTTGGCCACATACCAGTTGATTATGAATACACCAACTATAACCGCAATTGCATTCGTAAAAACGATCAGGAAATCTACTTTAATGCTCTTGGGGTTGAATTTAAACAACATAATCGCTAGCTATATTTGCATACCGCCGGTAAATACTAGATCATTTTGTTTTTCCTGGACATTTTTATATTGGATAATTTTTAATAAAACCCAAATTAACAATAATCCTCTTGTTAATAATAGAGTGGTAAAATTCGAGGAGATAAAACTGAAAGTAAAGACCGGCAAAAGACCGGCTGTTAATGCAACATAAATAATATTCTTTTGGTAGTTAGTGGCCTTCAGCAATTGAAAATAAAGAATATGAATTATTAATCCGACAATTAACATTGCGATTATAATTCCGATAAAACCAAAATCTGCCCAAAAATTTCCTAAAAATATTGCATTGGCATTCCTGGTTGTGTCGGGTTCATTCCACCAGATTTTTGCTACAAAATTTGGCGCATTGAAATGGCCCTCATGATGCAGCCATGAAAAAAGCTTAGTACTTCTACCATAAAGAAAATCGTGGATTCTTGGAAAGATATCAAAATATTGATAGAGAGCTTCTGCTGGAACAATAAATAATCTCACCGATATCATCCAAATAACATGGAACACATTTCTCATTTGAGAATCTTCTGGAGAAATAAACATATACACTAGTAAAGGAAATAGAAAGATCAGAATAGTTGAATATATTAGAAATTTGGGTGTTATCTTTCCTTTTTTTAGAAAAACAACTCCAAAAAGAGCTAGAAATAATGCTGCTACTGGACTTTTTGTTAGAACCAGAGAATTATTGACCACACCAAACACTAAAAATAATACAAATAGTAATTTAGAGCTTGGAGTTCTTTTTATATAAACGATAAATAGACTCGCTGCAACACCGATTGGAATGAATAGTTCTCTAAGCCATGCGAATAAGTATTTTTCAATAAATGTTACATTTAAAAGCTTCATTGACTCTTCTCGCAGGAGCGACAACATTGTATCATCGCCGGGATGCTTTATCATCTGAATAATTGGAATGTGGGGTGTTCGAATTAAGTAAATAGCAAAAATTAATAGACAGGTAAAAAACAGCACCTTTATTATTTCTGTGTATAATCCATCACTTTTATTTGAAGAAAATGGCATTGATGACATGGATTTAATTTTATTACTATCTATATAATAATATTTATTCGCTATTTTATAACCAATTGGAATCATTAAATAAAATATCAGAATTGAGTAATAATAAAATTCTCTTACTATACCTGAATTAATAATTGTGATATATATAGATGGAATGGCAATAATTACTGTATAAGTCACAAAAATAACAGACGGCCATGCTAATATAATAATTCCTGATAACCCATAAATTTGCCATTTACCGTAAGTAAGTATTAGATATATTAAAATCGATATTACCAAACCAACAATGCGATTAGAAACATCTTCTTGCACAAATAAAAGACTAATAACCAATAAGACAACTAAGCAATTAAAAAGAATAATATCAACTATGTTAGAACAATTGCCTTTATTAAACAATCTCTCCACCTGCAACTTATCATCCAACTGTTGATTTCACAATATATACAATATCATATAAATTGTTATTAATAACCAACAGTAATTATTATTAATCACTTATGTTTTTATAAATAAGTATCTTCTGAAAATCTTTTATAAAAATATATTATATAAAGACTTAGAACAAATGATAATGCGAAACCAATTATGACAATTCTTGATCGTGTCGGTTTATATTTTTTTTGAGGAGCCTGGGCATAATCTAAAACCTGAATTGTTGGATTATCCCTTAATTCTTGGATTTTTGCTTCTTCATATTGCTGAGTGAGAAACACAAATATTGTGTTTTGTATTTCAACATCACGCATTAACCGGCCAAGCTCAAGGCCAAGGTCTGGTATTTGAGCAAATCTAGGAAATAAAAAATCTGATTCTAGTCCATTATTCATTGAGCTTAGCTGTGCATCTAGTTTTTTAATCCTATTAATCACATTCTGGACATCTGGGTGATCAAATGGCATCGATTGCTGCAAGATATCTAATTCGACTTCAGCTGTAAGTAATTGACCCTTTATTCCCGTAGCGATAGTAATCGCCGCGGTAGTCTGTTCGGGAAGAGCAATTGTACGATGCTTCTTCTGAAATTCATTTAGCCTATTTTCAGCATCATGAAGATCAATCAAGTTCATATTATAGCGTTTTTCGATGAATTCTCTATGCAGTCTAGCTTTCTCACCTTTCAAACTTTTATTTACTTGATCCAGTTTACTAACATAATAATTTGCCATTTCAACTGCTAAATTTTTTGAAAAAATGACATCTTCTTCGGGGTGGAACCAAGAAGTTGTAGCTATTGCTGAAATTACGATAGTTCCTTCTTCTGAAATTTCAAAATTCGTATTGTTATATAATTCATCTAGCGCATCTTCATAATAATTAACATCGTAGTAATTAAACAAATTAAATTTTTCTATCACATCATCAGATACTATCCGACTTTTCAAAATTGCAATAAATTTCATTGCTTCTGAATCGCCTCCTGATTGAAGAAGATTTCCTAACGGTAAAGAAGAAAGAATAGAAGAAATCCCTAACCCACTTTCAGATGATGGTGGCATAATTACTGAAGTTGCCCTGAAGGTTAAAGGCATTGATAATGCTATTATAATAGACAAAATTGTTGCTACTGTGACGCTTGCAGCTATTTTCCATTTTTCAAGCCAAAATAGTCTTACAATGTCAAATAACGATAACTCGTTACGACTTAATGTTTTATATGTAGTATTGTGAATTAAACCATACTTCTTCAAATCACCAATCCGATTGCGCAAAGTC
>JABMRT010000127.1 GCA_013202295.1 Candidatus Zhuqueibacterota bacterium | reverse complement strand
GATCAGAGCTGGCGGCTAGTAGGGAGAAAAACCAAACAGCCGATTTCTAAATACCATTTAATTCGGGAGGAAGATGTTGTATGAATGTTGGTTTTCTTATTACGGGTCGATTAAAATCAACACGTTTGCCTAAAAAAATATTGCGTGAGATATTCGATCGTCCGATTATTCTGCACATGATCGACAGATTAAAAAAGGCTAAAAAAATAAACCAGATAGTTGTATGCACTTCTACCCATCCGCAGGATGATGAGTTGGTAGAAGTATTAAAAAATGAAGGAGTAGTTTATTTTCGTGGTAGTGAGGAAGATGTTTTACAAAGGTTGTATGATGCGAGTGTCGCATTTGGATTTGACTATGTTGTAAATGTAACGGCCGATTGCCCGTTTTCGGATCCGTTATACGTTGATAAGATCATTGCTGCTTTTGAAGAAACTAATGCAGATTTGATTCGAGCGCTTGATTTGCCGCACGGTGCCTATAGTTATGGAATAAAACCTGCCGCGCTTAATAAAATATTAGAGATTAAGGATGATAATAAAACTGAAGTTTGGGGTAGGTATTTTACAGATACCGGTCTATTTAATGTTTATGATATTCCTATTGAGGATCTTTTACATCGACAGCCTGGTTTGAGGATGACGCTTGATTATCCAGAAGACTTGGCCTTTTTTGAGGCGGTGTTTAAGGCTTTGTATCGTCCGGGCGAAGTGTTTAGCTTGGATGAGATCTTGCAATATTTAGAAAAACACCCTGAAGTGGCTGATCTTAATAAGCATCGCGCAAAAGATTATTTGGTTAGATGGACGGCGCAAGCCGAAATTAAATTAAAATCTCGTAATGTGGTAAAACGGGCAGCAATTATAGGTTGTGGTTCAATTGGTAGGCGTCATATTGAAAATTTACGAGAAATTGGAATTACTGATATTGTTGCTTTTCGTAGTCGACAAGGACATCTTAAAGACCTAAACCCTAAATTTGGAGTGCAAGAATATGAAGATTGGAATGCTTTTCTTGATGTAAAACCAGATATTGCAATTATTAGTAATCCTACGAGTTTGCATTTAGAAATAGCTAGCCGTTTAATTCCTTTTGTTCGAGGGATATTCATCGAAAAACCTTTAAGCAATTCTTTGGAAAATGTGCCAGAGTTTTTAAATCTTATAAAAGCCAATAAGACAATTTCTTTCGTAGGATTTGATTTGCAATTTCACCCAATAGTTAAAGTTATTAAGGAAGTATTAAACAAGGGAAACTTGGGCGCTCCGCTTGTTTTGCAAGCTCAAGTTGGTCATTGGCTACCAGATTGGCATCCATATGAAGATTATCGTCGGGCCTATTATGCTAGAAAAGACCTTGGGGGAGGAGTTGCCTTAACCCTAATTCACGAAGTTCATCTTGCAATGGATTTGTTTGGTGGAGCAAAAAACGTAGTTGGTTTTTTCCCAAAATCTGATGCCTTGCCTTTAGAGGTTGATGTTATTGCGGATTTGATGATAAAACATGAATCAGGATTTGTGAGTCAGCTTCATTTGGATTTTTTGCAAAGTGTTCCAAATTGCCAGGGCATAATCTCTTGCGAGCATGGATGGATTCATTACGATTTTATTAATCCTAGGGTAATAGTTAAAACCAAAGAGGATGAAAAATATCAAGTGATTTGGGAGGACCCGGGATTTAAAGGTAATGACGTGTTTTTGAATGAGATGAAGACATTTTTGCGATATGTCAGCGAAGGACGATTTAGGAATCCTGTTGATGCATGGCAAGCAACGAGAAGCTTAGCTATTGTTATGACTGCTTTTGATTCAGCAGAAAAAGAGAGAGTTAGTGAAATTCCTGATTGGGTAAAAGAGCTAAAATAGGGGTGCAAAATGATAAAAGAACAATTTGATCTCAAAGGTAAGGTCGCACTAGTAATTGGTGGCAGGGGATTTTTGGGTCGTCGTTTTTGTGCCGCTTTAGCTGAATTTGGCGCATATGTTTATGCCGCTGATTTGCAAGAAGCTTCGCTTGCTTCAAAGCATGATCCTACCTGGGTTCCAGTTGATGGAATTATACAGCGAAATATTGATGTTACTGATGCTGATTCGATAAAGCTCCTTATAGATAAGATTGTTGAAGAAAAGAAAAAAATCGATATATTAGTTTATGCTGTAAATATTTCACCAAAGGATTATTACCTGCCGTTTACAGAATGTTCTTTGGAGGGTTGGCAAACAATAACGAAAATTGAATTAGACGGATTATTTTTGGTTACTAGAGAAGTTGGGCGAGTTATGGAAACACAGGATCACGGCAATATGATTTTTATTTCATCAATTTATGGCATTGTTGGGAATGACCAGCGAATTTATGAAGGTTCCAATCTAGCCGGTTTGTACGGAGGACACAAAGAAATTCCACGGAAAATATATTCCCATGCTGCTTACCCGGCTGTAAAGGGAGGAGTTATCTCACTTTCTCGATATCTTGCTGCATATTGGGGTGAAAAAGGCATCAGAGTCAATTGTATTACCCCAGGAGGAATAGCTCATCCGGGTGAGAATGAAGAGTTTGTAAAAAAATACTCTCACCGAACGCCATTGGGGCGCAAAGCAGGTATGAACGAGATAAGTGGAGCTTTAATATATTTGGCTTCAGATGCTTCCAGTTATGTAACAGGACACAATTTAGTTGTTGATGGGGGTTGGACGATTTGGTAGTTTTGACTAGTAAGAAAAAAAGGGGGGGGGAAGGTT
>JABMRT010000126.1 GCA_013202295.1 Candidatus Zhuqueibacterota bacterium | reverse complement strand
TTGAAGGGATTTGGGTAATTGTGTTGCAGGTCGAATCCCGTGGATTCAGGATTCCAACCATGAACATCTGAATTCAAACTATCCGTACTCGTAATCAGGCATGCCCAGTCTGAATCCACATTATTAGGAGGCACACCGATTGAAGCAGATCCATTGCCCATAACCTGTAGAACAGATCCTGTTTGAAGTTCTCCACCATCTCTGGGATCAAACCACTGCACATTGTAAATCCCATCCGGCAAACTCACATTGGTAGATCCACCATTCTTCAAATACAACAGATAGGTGCTGTCAGCCAGGGTCAAGGCCCAGGCGTCTTCAGCAAAATCATCATCCGGTGCCATCTCCTGAAAAGGGATTGTATTTTTAAAAAACTCAGCAGCCAGTACAGAGGCGGAATAATAATCTTCATAGGGTCTGAAATCCTGTACCTGTAAATCCAATCCGGCGCCAATATACAATTCAACACCGGCACCACCGGCCATGAAAGTACCCCAAACCACTTCTTTGCGCCAGGTTGTCATCGAACCCGTTGCCGGATTCAACCATGCTTCATCCATGCTAACTACCCATTTGTGGCCGTTGGCGTTCGAGTTATTTCTCCATTCAAGAATTTTACCATGAATCTGGCTGTTATACCCCCACTGAAAGGCGGGCCCGGTGAGACTTTCCCAACCCAACAATTCGTCAAATATACCATCGTCTGTAGATGGGCCATTGTGAATTGAGATATGATCAGAATAATAGGTCAGATCTCTCAACCTTGCACAGAATTGCTTTCTCTGTTCATCTGTATTGGCAATTTTATAACCAGATCCATCAGCCCAGCCATTCTCCTCACCGACATTCCATGTTACTGTTGGATGATGTGCGAATCGGGCCACCATTTCCCTGAAATAAATTTTTCTGCTTAACGCGAATCCACCTGCTGCCCCATCTTCCTCAATCTCAAAGAATGACTCATTCTCTGTTTCGGTCAGCACAAAATGGGGCATGACACCCATCTGGGTCATGTGCTCAAACACCTTTTCCCACTGATCCAGTTTTGAACAATCGTATACAAATAAGGAGTCTTTATCAATCCAGGGCCAGGCTTTCTTGCCATCACCATAGGCATTCATTAAAAGAAAATAAAACGCATTGACTCCTGTTTCGGACAGATAATTAATTGCACCAATGATCCCTTTGCCTTTATCATCCTGCCAAACTGGGTCACCCTCATTCCAGTCAGTAATGTGGGCATTATAGGTTCTGCTGGAAGGCGTATTGTCAAAATCACTGTATTCCAGGAAAACCTCAGGACTGTTCGCTCCGACTTTGATAAAATATTCTTCAGAACCCATAAATTGTAAATAATGGTCATCTGCATAAACCAGCTTACCCTGACTTCGGAAATCTTTATCGGACAAACCCTCTCCAATCAGAATTTCAAAATCTCCGGTAGCCCCATCCATGTATCCAGCACTTTCACCCCCTGTGAGCTCAGCCGCAATTTTATCTCCCTGAACGAATGATACGGTATAATTCCAGGTCCCCAGTTCGTCCGGGCAGAAGTTCACACGCCAGACATTGCCTGAGTCCGCACTGGTCTCGGCAGCATCGCCATCCACAGCATAAAAGCCCGGCACTGTATAGGTTTGCCCACCAGGGCCATTAAGGATTACATCAAGACGGTAATCCGTAAACGGATTGGGTATGCCTGTTTCTGAAGTCTGTGGGCCTTCAAAATCAATCATGACTTTGTGCCATTGTTTTAAATCTCCATGGACCAGCTGTGAAAACAGATGACCATGAAAAAAAACAATCATAATCAACCAAGTGAGCGTGTGTTTAATTGCTTTCATCATTTCTCTGCCACCTTTCAATAATATTGTCTTGAATACTCAATTTAAATATAACAATATCTGTCAAACTTGGTAATTAATTTATCTTCAATATTATTTTGAAGATTTCTCTATCGCTTTACTCTTTCGAAATGACAATCTTTTTTGAGAGTTGAAAGAGAAGGTGAATTCCGGATCAAACCCGGAATGAAAGCTCTTAGGGTTGGGGTATCATCCTGAGTGAAAGTGAAGGATCTGGTGCGAGGATTTTTTGTTTGTCATCCCGGTCCCGCCCGGGTGGGATAAGCCGGGATCCAGGGGTGGGGAAATCCATTCATTGAAGGTAATGATCACTCAAATACAATCTTCACACCACATTCAAGACGATTTTGCTTGTGCACCGACAATCGTAACACCGCATTCAGGACACTGTTCGCGATGCACGCACAAGCGCGCGCCGCATTCAGCGCATGTCCATCGTTGGGTGTTCTGTTTTACAAAGGCCTTAAGACCTTTAGATTTTATCGTCTCTAAATTTTCAAGCATGCTCATGTGATATTTGTTTCTGTAGCGTTTGTCAAGATTTTTGAGCCGGGTGCAGGGATATTTCGTGCACTCATAGCAAAAGCCCGATTCATTCGAAGCGATTTGATCACAGTTTTTAATGATACATTTTCGACAATAATTTGATGAAGGGTCTATATTTAGCCGACACCCCGGGCAATGATTCTTCTCTCTTAAATAGCCAAGGCAACCGCCGCAGTCCATGCCGCAAGGTGCGATGAGGGATTCGCGATTTTTAGGGGCAATATTCATATTTTACTCTACTTCACGTACGACACGAAATCCCACAAAAGACAATCCACCTGTATCACCAAATCGTCGTCTGGTCTCTGAATCACCACCCTCAGCGTGAAACCAGTCTCTGCCTCTGCCAACCACCTGCTTGCCTTCAAGGTTTAAAGGATCTGTCTGGGCTTCAGGTTTGTAAAGGGCAAATCGGTCCTGGGTGAATTCTACCACATTGCCGCACATGTCATAGAGTCCCCACGCGTTTGGAGCCAGTTGGCCCACAGGATGGGTCGTTCCATAGGGATATCCTCCAAGCCATGCGTGCCATTCTGCCTCTTTGTGATCCGGGTCATCTCCCCAATAGGTTCTTGTTGTGGTTCCAGCCCGGCAGGCATATTCCCATTCGGCCTCGGTTGGTAAACGAAATAATGAATTGTTATTAAATTCATTGACCTTAGCCAGGAACTCATTGGCCTGTTGCCATGAGATGTTTTCAACCGGATTGCTTAATTGTCCCCCAAAACTTGAGGGATTGTTCCACGTAAGTTGTCTCATGACCTTATTCCATTGCTGCTGGGTTACTTCATAGACCCCGATATAAAAGGATTTTGTGATCGTGACCTTGTGAGGCGGGCCGTCTTCTTCCTGACGTTTCTCATCCTGACTTCCCATCAGGAATGTGCCCGGTTCGATTAATTTAAATAACATATACGTATTGTCGGCAATTAAAAAAGCTTCATAGGTGTGCCTCTGCATGGGTTCAGATGAGGGTGCGGGATTGATGATGCCTAACACAAATGCCGCAAAAGCAATCTTAATGATATGTCTCCTGTTCATTTATCGCCTCACTTTCAGCAAAGTAAATTTAATTGTTCAATTATACCCATTTTAACTCACACAACAATCAGCCCATCAGATTGAATTAACTGAATCCCAAACACTTAATCACCATTATCATCCTGAACACAGCGAACACCAAAACCATTTGCACATGTGGCGGGATCACGGTCAATGCCACTTTTATTAAGAAACAGACAGCGTCTCATAGCGTACGGACCTTCTGGAGTACTGCTCCACCAGGAACCACGTTTACCTTTATTCGTAAATGAACCGTCATAGAAATATCGATAACCGCTTGGCAGAGCATTAAAGCCGGTAACGTTATAATCAGAATTTCCCTTTTTATCAAGTTCCCAGTCACTTTCACTTTTCAGCTTTGTTCC
>JABMRT010000125.1 GCA_013202295.1 Candidatus Zhuqueibacterota bacterium | reverse complement strand
TAGTGCAAGGTAGAATTAGTTCTTCAGAATAAAGTTCAGCTGTCTTTCCGAAAGAGCCTTGAATTCATTGTATGATTCCGGATGCTTTCTGTTGAGATAGAAGAGAAGTAATCCGGGTGCGACATAACGAAGCTCAGCCTTGTGTATTTCAGCCTGCTCCTTTGTCAGCTGGTTCTGGCTGATACAGTACTCCCAATCCGATTCGCAAAGCCGATCAAGAAAAGTGACGATCAATTCAATGGTCGGTTTCTTCCCGCTCATGTCAACCACCCCCTCGAGAAAAAAGAGTTCGAAAATACCCTGATACTGAATAAAGTATTTCATATAAGCCATGGTGATGGCTTTAATTCTTTCCAATCCTTGTGGTGTATTTTGAATTTCACTCTGAACCATTTCTTCGCATTCGTCCTGAAAGTCCTGCACGCATTCAAAGATTAGCTCTTTCACATCTTTGAAATAGTTATACAGAGTGGCGTATGAATAGCCGGCCTTGCTGGCGATGTTGCGTACGCTGATGCCCCTCAATCCCTCGCCTTTTAAAATTTCCCTGGTCGCCTGGATGAAGTACTCGCGCATGCGCTGTTCCTGGATTGCCTTGTTGTCCATTGTTTATTTCCTCAGCATTGATGGCGACAATATAATTAACAGTGTTAATATAATTAACTATGGTAATGATTGAAAGAAGTAAATTATTTGATGCAAATATCTGTTTTGAAACAATAGCAAATGGGTGTACCTTGATTCGTGTTTAAAGCCTCACGAATCAACAACAGGGAAATCGCATGACTATTCGAATTGAAGAAGTTCTGAACAGATCAGATCTCAAACGTTTTATTGGGTTTCCATATGATTTATATAAAAATCATCCTTACTGGGTGCCGCCTATTCGAGTGGATGAACTGAACACATTGCGATCCGATAAAAATCCGGCTTATGAACATTGCGATGCAAGGTTTTGGCTGGCGCTCAATGACAAGAAGGTTGTGGGGCGCATTGCAGCGATCCTAAATCACAAGGCGATCGACAAATGGGAAAAGAAACAGCTCCGGTTTGGATGGTTTGATTTTATTGATGCTCTGGCAGTCTCCTCCATGCTGCTGCAAACAGTAGAAACCTGGGCGAGTGAACTTGAACTGGATGCAGTGCATGGTCCACTCGGCTTTACGGATCTCGATTATGAGGGCATGCTCGTCGAAGGATTTGATGAACTGGGCACAATGGCGGCTCTCTACAATTATCCATATTATCCCGAACACATGAAACAGCATGGTTATGGAAAAGATATCGACTGGATAGAGTTTGAAGTGCAGGTTCCGGAGAACACACCTGAAAAGGTAGCACAAATCGCACGTATCGTCGAGAAGAAATCGAAACTCCATTTATTGAAAGTCAAAAAGGCCAAAGAGCTGTTGCCGTACGCGTATGAACTGTTTGAGATTCTGGATGAGGTTTACAGCCATCTGTACGGAGTTGTCCCTCTCACAGAAAAACAGGTGAATGTATATATTCAACAGTATTTTGGTTTCATCAACCCAGAGTTCGTACCCGTGATTCTGGATTCCAATGGTCGCATGGTGGCGTTTGGCATCACCATGCCCTCACTCAGTAAAGCATTGCAAAATAACAGGGGAAGGATCTGGCCGTTCGGCTTTCTTACAATTCTTCAGGCCATGCGAAAAAATAACCGGGCAGATTTGTATTTGGTCGGTGTACGACACGCATTGCAGAACAAGGGTGTCAACGCCATGCTAATTGCCGAAATGAACCGGGTATTTGTGAAGAAGGGCATACGTGTGGTTGAGACCAATCCCGAGTTGGAGACAAACAATCAGGTGCAGTCCCAGTGGAAATACTATGAAAGGCGGCAGCACAAGCGCAGACGGGTTTTTATAAAACATCTTGACGGATAAAATCCATAATGGTTCAGGGAAGGGTCCGGATCAAATTTAATCGATGCTGTCTGGAAATAGAATAAAAAAGCGCCACACTCATACAGTATGACGCTTTTTAAAGTATCCTGATTCTGATTTCTGAATCTAAAAGTAGAAATTCAATACTACAGCTGCATGACTCGATCTCAGGTTACCGGTCACTTCTGTTTTCAATTCATCACCTAAGTCGATCATGCCTCCACCTAATAGACCTCCTAAACTTCCCAGTAGTCCCATACCTTCGCCTTCATATTCTCCCGAGATAAATATGAAGCGAATGCCATATTCGCCACCCAAACTGAAATGTTCGTTAATGGCCCATTCTGTACCAAAGCCTATATTGAAGCCCCAAAAGCTCATCAATTCTTTAATAAAGTCCTTCTCATCGTCTCCGATCAGTGATTCAGTGTCACCATCCAAAGTCGCGTCCAAATCAATGGATGGGAATGATTTGATGTAACTGCCAACCAGATAGGGTTTCACAGTTGCCTGGGATAAATAATACTTTAAACCAATGGTCGGCATAATAAGTGAGGCTTTTGCTTCAACTTCGGCCTCTATGTCAACCGTATAATAAGGGTAATAGCCATATTCAATTGTGGTTTCAATATTTACCTTTGCCCCGACTGACAGATAATCCAATCCGACAAAGGGGTGGATATTACCCATGTTCATTCCAATCCGTGCCTGTTGTATGTTGGGATTAATTTTTACGCTAAAATATGTACCCTCAGCATTTGTAATTAAAGGCAGGCATAAAATAAGAATTATGATATATATGCTTTTTCTGTACATTTTATCCTCCAGATTTTAGGTTCATGGTTGTGAGAGATCCAATCGATATAAAGGATTATCTCGCCATAATTATGATTTCCCGGATCACCTCCTTTCATAAACTCTGAATCATAGGATCAATGACAAACATATCTTTTTGGATAAGATATCTATGGATCAATTATATATACTGAAATTTCTATTAAATGAAATATAATTATCATGAGTGTCTTATCCAAATAAATTTATTGTGAATTGATCTTTATGGAAAAAAGGATATCTGAGTTTATATAAAAAGAAAGCCGGTCATTTTGATGACTGGCTTTCTCTGAAAAGGAATCTGGAACTAAAAATCAGCAAATTACTTCATGAGCACCATTTTCTGTGTGAAGACATCGTGTCCCGCTTCAAGACGGTAGAAATAAATGCCGCTTGCCACGTTTGATCCATTAAAAGGCACGGTGTAGTTGCCGGCATTCTGATTTTCGTTGACGAGTACTGAGATTTGGTTTCCAATCGCATCATAAATAGTCAGGGTGACGTCTGCCTGTTTTGGCAGTGTGTATTCAATGGTAGTTTGAGGATTGAATGGATTTGGATAATTGGTCGCCATCAGGAATGTAGATGCTTGTTTGTGCTCAGAATCGACAGCGGATACTGGAGGTACGCCATCCAGCATCACATCGTCAAAGAACCATTCGTCGACAGAGCTCCCAGTAAAATCAGGGAAGAGCACAATGCGTCCATAATCCACGCCATTACCAGCTGCGGCAGAGAAATCATATTCCATTTCTTCCCAATCAGAGCCAACGGTAGTCGTGCCCTGCAACTCTATGGGCGAAATCGAATTGTCATCAAAGTTTTCAACCTTGACCATGAAGATCATCCCTGCGTCAGGAGCCCAGACTTTGACCTTAATTATCGGGTAGGTATCGAAGTCGATTGGCATCCATCTGGTGTTTAGTGCATGACAGCCTTCCCATGTGCTGCCATCTGCGGTAAGAAATACACCGACCGAGTCGCTGGGATTGATGCCCGATGCATCGGGATTTGCATCAATATAAAATTCTTGTAAAGCATAGTCCGGGAAAGTGTTCCAGGTCGACGTGTCGTTTTCGAAGTCGAAGAACACGCCACCCGTGGCTTCCCAGTCGACTTCAACCTGAGCAAAAGCAGGCAAGCCAAACAAGGAAAGAATGATGACTGACAATAACAGTTTCTTCATGGTGAACCTCCTTGATTATGTTTTAGTGATCCTTGTGTACATATTGTTTAAGCGTTTAAATGAACTCTGAAATATACTATCTTTTTTCCAAGGATGTCAACAGTTTTTTTGCACAAAGTTAAGATCACAAATCATCCATTTGTCACTTGGCCCCGAGTTTAAGAACACTATGTTAAAATCCGATTGACTTCCTCACTATCGTGTTGTAATTTATCTGTCCGATATAAAATTAGAGAGCTCGATGTCCGCAATTATCAATGTTTCACATGTTCACAAATCGTTTGGTGCACTCATAGCAGTTGATGACTTGAGTTTTACTGTGGATGGATCCAATTGTTTTGGATTACTCGGTCCGAATGGCGCGGGCAAGACCACAATGATGAAAATGATTTACGGTAAAGCACGCCGAGATTCCAATCCGACCGGATCGATTCAGGCATTTGGATTTGATCCGGGTAAACAAGAACTGGATGTGAAAATTCTCTCCGGTGTTGTTCCGCAAGAAAATAATCTGGATGCAGAGCTGAATGTTTTTCAGAACCTGCTGGTCTACTCTAAATTCTACGGGATGAGCAAGGCTGAATCCAGACCTCGAATTGATGAACTGCTCACCTTTTTTGAATTGTCTGAGAAAAAGAAATCCAAAATCCGTGAACTCTCAGGTGGGATGAAACGGAGACTCGTGATAGCTCGGGCATTGCTACACACTCCAAAACTTCTCATTCTGGATGAACCCACGACGGGATTGGATCCTCAAGTCCGTCACTTGATATGGGAGAAACTCCGTCAGTTGAAAAAGGAGGGTCTCACCATCCTTTTAACCACGCATTACATGGAAGAGGCCTTTCAACTTTGCGATACAATCCTGATTATGGACAAGGGCCGTAAAATCATGGAGGGGTCGCCACAGTCCCTCGTCAAAGACAATATTGAATCTTACGTGCTAGAAATCCACAGTGACGAGGCGACGAAAGCCGTCTTGAAAATTGGGGATGTGGATGACATCCGACTTGATCGAACGCATGAACGGCCGTTTTTATACAGCCAGGATCTGGAAACATTGCAAAAATACGCAAGGCAGCTGGGTAAGGGCGGGTATTATATCCGGCAATCCAACCTCGAAGATCTGTTTCTAAAACTCACAGGGAGGGCGCTTGGTGCAGACCAATAATATTCCTTCCCTTCCGGCCAGATTATACAGCGTGTGGTACCGGCACATGCTGGTTTACACGCGTAATCTTGTGAGCAATGGTCTGCCGCCTTTTCTTGAACCACTGATTTTCCTTGCGGGCGTGGGCCTCGGTCTCGGTAAATACATCACTGCCATGGATGGCATTCCCTATCTTCAATATCTCGCATCCGGGTTGCTCGTGACCTCTGCGATGTACACTGCATCTTTTGAATGCACGTATGGCACATTCATCCGGCTCGAATACGACCACGCTTATGACGGCATGCTGGCCTCGCCGATTACGGCGAATGATCTTATTCTTGGCGAAATACTCTGGGCAGGCACGAAAGGATTTTTCTTCTCATTTGCTGTGCTCGTGATCGTGACTGTGTTTGATATCATTCAGCCTGGATTGAGCCTGCTCGCACCCTTTATCGGATTTTTAACCGGTCTCCTGTTCGCGTCCATCTCGCTCTGGGTCACGTCCTTTGTAAAAACAATCAATCACTTTAATTTCTACATGACCGGATTTCTGTCTCCGATGTTCTTTTTCTCCGGCGTCGTTTTTCCGATCAGCAGTCTGCCCAAAGCGCTGCGGCCATTCGCAGAGGTTATGCCGCTTACGCATGTAGTCCGGCTGATCCGCGCGTTCTGCAATTCTGATTTCTATATAATGCTTTGGTGGGATTTTTCCTACGTGGTAGTTATCACGGTTGTGTTTGGTTATTTTGCGATACGACGGTTGAAGAAACGGATGATTGCTTGAGAAGTAATGCCTAAAATTCGCTAAAGTGAGAGATGCCTAAAATTCCACTCCCAAAACCATTTCTTTTTGAGATTTTCAGAAAATCGTTTATATTCAATTGTTCCTTCCACTATAAGAGAGAATTTGTTATGAGACTTATACGACGAATCATCTTATTAATTCTATGTTGCCAAGCATTCCAATTAATTGCACAGAAACCAATCCTGCCGGATTTTCATGCCGATCCCTCCGCACATGTGTGGGAAGATACAGTCTGGGTGTTCCCTTCGCATGATATTGCGGGCTCCACATTCTGGGATATGAAGGACTGGCATGTATTTTCATCCACTGATCTTGTGAACTGGATGGATCATGGAGTGATTTTCAGCCTCCAGGATATCACATGGGCAGACCGTTGGGCATGGGCCCCGGATGCGGCGCAGCGAAACGGGAAAACCTACTTCTACTATCCAGCAGATGATCAGATCGGTGTGGCGGTTGCGGATCATCCAGCAGGGCCGTTTCAAGATCTCCTCAGCAAGGCGCTGATTTCAAGGGATGAATCCGATACGCGGGTGATGGATCCCTGCATATTTATGGATGAGGATGGACAGGCGCTTCTCTATTTTGGACAGAATTTTCCGCGTGTTGTTAAGTTAAAAGAGGATATGATTACAAGGGATGGCGAAATTATTGAATTGGAGATTGAGAATTTTCATGAGGGCCTATGGGTTCATAAATATAATGGAAAGTATTACATGACCTATTGTTCGCACACTAAGACGGGCGAGCTGCATAGCAAATTGGAGTATGCGATGGGCGATTCACCGTATGGTCCATTCGAATACAAGGGCGAGTTCATGGACAATCTATCGCGGAATGTGCATCATTCGATTGTCCAAATCGGTGAGAAGTGGATCTTGTTCTATCATGTGCAAGGGCCAAGCTGGTTCGAGCGACGGGTTTGCGCGGAGGAACTGAAGTATAATCCGGATGGCACGATTCAGACTATTAAAATGACAGAGGATGGGATTTCGGCATTGAGGATTGAACATTAGGCATTGCACAACTGAAAGGATTTATGAATTGTCCAGCAAGTTACAGATAAAAATACAGGAAATTGGTCGGCAAGCCAAAGCTGCAGCTCTGGAATTGTCTGCTCTGTCCGGCGAAAAACGGCAGAAGGCAATTGCAGCCATGCCAGCTAAACTTGAGGATGTGAAATCCAAACTGATTGAAGCCAATCAACAGGAAGTTGAAGAAGCGCGGCAATCCGGGCTGGCCGAACCTTTGGTGAAACGGCTTGAGATTTCCGAGAAAGTGTTCCAATATATGCTGGACCGATTGGAAAAAGTGGCCGCTCTGCCTGATCCAATCGGTCGTGTGATCGAAGGGCATACCCGCCCGAACGGATTGATCGTGGAAAAAGTCACTGTGCCTCTCGGTGTGATTGGTATCATTTATGAGTCCCGCCCCAACGTCACAACCGATGCAGCGTCGGTATGCCTGAAGAGCGGGAACGCGGTCATCCTGCGGGGCGGGTCGGAATCTTTGCAAACGAATATTATTCTAGCTGACGCGATGATCAACGCATGCAAAGAAAATGGTGTGCCGGAACACGCGGTGCAGATCATCCGCGAGCCGGGGCATGAGGCGGTCAATGAACTCCTCAAACTCAATGATTGTGTGGATGTGCTGATTCCGCGTGGCGGCAAACCGCTGATCAAGGCGGTATCCGAGGGCACGCGCATCCCAGTCATCAAACATTATGAGGGCATCTGCCATTTGTATTT
The DNA here is from genome assembly GCA_013202295.1 of Candidatus Zhuqueibacterota bacterium. Classification (GTDB taxonomy): domain Bacteria; phylum Zhuqueibacterota; class QNDG01; order QNDG01; family JABMRT01; genus JABMRT01. Next base: position 6,288 of record JABMRT010000125.1, on the reverse strand, counting down.
GGCTGAAGATGCGCCTGTGGATATGGCAGTGGCGCTGGTCATTAATTCCAAGTGTCAGCGGGTGGAGGTGTGCAATGCGCTGGAGAAGGTGCTGATTGATTCCAAGAATGGACCCCGAATGCTCAAAGCGGTGTCACGCGCCTTGCGGGCACAAGGTGTGGAACTGCGGGGTTGTCCAAAGATCTGCGAAATGGAACCCTCCATCACACCGGCCACAGATGAAGACTGGGTGACCGAATATCTGGCGCCGATTCTCACGATCAAGATTGTGGAGGATCTCACTGAAGCCGTCCGTCATATCAACACATTTGGCTCAGGTCATACGGATGGAATTGTGACGCAGAATATGGAACTGGCGCGGCGCTTTGTCCAGGCCGTGGATTCCGCTTCCGTTTTTGTGAATGCATCTACACGGCTATCCGGCGGCGGCGATTATGGGATGGGCGCTGTGGTCGGGATATCCACAGACAAAATTCACGCGCGGGGTCCGGTCGGCCCGAATGATCTCACCTCCTATAAATGGATCGCTTATGGAAACGGGCATATGAGGAAGTAGATTCTGAATTATGAATTATGAATGTTGAGGATTCCTTCCGAAAGGGTTAAAAAAATATTCTATTGCATTATGCTGAAACTCCGTCTATATTTAGGAAGTATATAAACGTGATGTCAATTCTGACTGACAAAGAGGAGATAATCGATGGCTGATTCGGTAATTCAAACCGTATCCCTCTCAAAGGTATATAAAGGCGAGCTTGAGCACAAGCCAGTTACGGCTCTGGTTGATTTGAATCTGGAAGTACAACGGGGTGAAGTCTACGCATTCCTCGGGCCCAATGGCGCAGGAAAGAGCACGACCATTAAGCTACTCACTCGATTAATTTTTCCATCGACTGGGACAATTACCATCCAGGGCAAGGATATTCGAGATCGATATGCGCTGGACCGTATTGGGTTTATGCCAGAGCAGCCAAACCTTTATGGATATCTCTCAGGCCGGGAGTTTCTGGATTATGTGGGCGCTATATTCAGGATGAGTAGATCTGTACGGAAGGAGCGTGCCATCGAACTGCTCCAACTGGTCGGATTAGAAAAAGGTGGTGAACGGGCCATCCGGGGATATTCGAGGGGTATGACCCAGCGATTGGCACTGGCCCAGGCGTTGATGAACGATCCTGATTTGCTGATTCTGGATGAGCCGATGTCCAATCTTGATCCCATCGGTAGGAAGGATGTGCGGGATATCATCCTGAATTTGAAGGAGGAAGGCAAAACGATATTTTTCAGCTCGCACATTCTTTCAGATGCTGAAATGATTGCCGACCGGATCGGCATCCTGAATGAAGGGAGGTTGGTTCAGGTTGGGACCATGTCCAAATTGGTTGACAAACAGATTGTCAGCACTGAAGTCACTTTTGAGATTGCTCCTGAAAAATTATCCAGCATCATACAAAAAGACCTGACACCTGTACAACAGGAGAATCGAGTCATGGTACGTCTCAGTGATGAGTCTCAGCTTTCCGAACTCCTTGAATCCGTGAATCAATCCGGCGGTAAGATCATTTCTGTTATCCCCCAAAGAAAAAGTCTTGAAGAATATTTTATTGCCCAGTTAGGGAGGAATTGATTATGCGTATCTGGGCTGTTGCTCTCAATACATTCAAAGAAACCATCCGGAATCGGATTCTGCTGAACATCCTCTTTTTTGCGATTGGTTTGATTCTGCTTTCGCTGGTCGTGGGCGAGTGGTCGATGTATCAGCAGGTGAAGGTCATCAAAGACTTTGGTCTGTCGGCCATGTCCATCTTCGGGCTGCTCATTGCAGTTTTTATCGGCATCCGGTTGATGGTACAAGAGCTGGAACAAAAAACGATTTATCTGATTATATCCAAACCGATCCGGCGGTGGGAATTTGTACTCGGTAAATATTTGGGCCTGTCCATTACATTGGCTCTCAACGTTCTCTTGATGAGTCTGGCTCTCTGGGGCGCCAGTTATTTAATGGAAGGATACATCGACTGGAGCCTGACACCCGCGATCATCCTTCTCTATGTTGAAATTCTACTCGTGGTTGCTTTTTCTATGCTGTTCTCATCATTTATGATGCCGACTGTCAGCGCCATTGCCACACTCATGATTTTCATTGTCGGGCATCTCAGTGATTTTCTGATGGAATTCATCGCACTTTATCCTGATAAAGGATATCACTGGCTCCTTAATGCGATTTACCATGTGGCGCCGAATCTTGAAAAACTCAATCTCAAGATTGCGGTCGTTGAAGATTTGCCGTACGATTCAAGTGTTCTCACATTCGGATTGCTTTACGGCTTCTCGTACATCCTTATTCTATTGATCATCACGGCCATTGTTTTTGAACGAAAAGATTTGAAGTAATGATATGAAAAAGGCAATTCATATTATAGTTATGATTTCTGTTCTGATCGGACTGGCAGCCATGGTTCATTTTTCCCAGCAGAGAATGGATCAGGATCGCGAGATCCATTTTGTGAACCGATCTATTGAATTTCTGCCGGACGGAAAGACTCTGCGGATATTGAGTATGGGGTACAGAGGTCTGGTTGCAGACTGGCTTTGGATTCGGGCTGTGCTTTATTTTGGCCGCCGTGTGATGGATGAAGACAATCCCTATTATCTGTATGAGCTATATGATGGCGATTCAGAAAAGATTCGAACACTGAGGGAACATCACGAACAGTTCCATGATGATGGTGAGGCCTATGAAGAAGATGGCCACGATGCCGAACATGCTCAGAAGAAATCTGATTTTCGAAAAATCCTGTCCCAGGTAGATGCAGACATTCCACAACCCCCGGATTCAGTGTTTGTCCTCGATCAAAAATTAATTAGTTCGCTCTATCGTTTCGAGAGCCGCGGTCTTGTGGACGGAGTTTATCCGCTTATTGACCGTGTGGTGACTATTGATCCGCATTTTATTAAACCGTATATTTTCGGCGGTGTGTATCTCATGCTCGAAACCGGCCGGCTTAAGGAATCCCTATCGCTTCTGGAAAAAGGATACATTGCCAATCCGACGCATTGGGAATTCCCTTTCTATCTTGGATGGCTGCATTGGATGTATGTCGGCGATCTTGAAACGACCCACCATTTTTTGCTCGAAGCTGTGGGTCGCAAGGATTGCCCGGCATATGTATTTCGACTACTTCACGGATTGACTCAGAACCTTAATCGAAGCGAAATGACCTGGCTTTATCTTGAGGGATTATTTCAGAGCACAGACGATCCGGATAGTCGTGAGCAGATTAATCAGTTATTGCTTGAGATCCGACAAAATCAGACCGAGTTGTTGGATCCATAAAAAAATGATAATCAGGTATCCCTTTCTGAACGATACAACATTCAAGATATTCGTGCGTATAAGTGATACAGTTATTGACAAGCCTCATGAAAGGAACAAATCATGCCCGAATCCTGGGAAGATAAATTAGATTCACATATGAAACGCCTTGAAGATCGAATTGAAGAGATTGGCAAAAAAGTGGAAACAAAAGGGGACGAGATCAGCAAAAAGGCTCAGACCAAAGCGAAAGATATTCAACATGAAGTTGAGTCACGATCCGGTGTGCATTCATTATTGGGAGGCATTGTTCTCATCGTGATCGGTCTGATCTGGCTTGGTAATAATTTAGGATGGATTAATTATGAAATCCCCTGGGTGCCTGTGGTTATGATTGTGATCGGCGCGTATCTCATTCTCAAACACCGTCATTCTGAAAAGGATGAATCTCAGTGACGAATCCCTGATGTGATTCAATTTCGATCATCCGTATCAAGAGCAGCTGAATGATACACTTTCATTCATGATTCATAAGAGCTGCCGTGCCTGAATTGTCATTATAAATCGAACTTCTTTTAAGCCCTATCAAAATACAGGATGTACCACGGAGGTGCTCTACGATGGAGAAGGAGATCGAGGTTGGACGGGTAGTCGACTATTTTTCAGAAGCAAGCGTGGCAGCGATTGTTGCAGAAAAAGAGGGGATTGGTATTGGAGATGTGCTTCGCGTGAAGGGGCACACGACGGATATAATTCTTGAAGTGACATCCATGCAGGTTGATCATGAGGATGTGCGCCAGGCAGAGCCAGGAATGACCGTCGGTATCAAAATGAATGAGCGGGTTCGGACGCACGACAAGGTGTTTAAAATTATTTCCCCATAGCCTTCTTCAGGCATGCATTTTATCGTTCCATTTCATTCGTTCCACTTTTGTATGAGGCTCCATTGAGTAAACACGCTCCTCAGGTTCTACTCGTGAATCCCTGGATTGTGGATTTTGCCGCGTATGACTTCTGGATCAAACCTCTGGGGCTTCTCACTATTAGCCGCATTCTGAAAAATGCTGGGTGCCAAACTACTCTCCTGGATTGCCTTGATCGTTCTCATCCCATTTTAAAATCCTTTAACGAATTCAAAGAATTAAAATTCCGTTCTGATGGTACCGGCCAATTTTATAAAGAAACGATTGAAAAACCGTTTCAGCTCAAGGATATCCCCCGCCAATATAGTCGGTATGGGCTGCCTTTTGAGCTTGTTTCCCGTCTGCTAAAAAGCATAAATCATCCGGATGTAATTCTGGTCACATCAGCCATGACCTACTGGTATCCAGGTGTGCAGCAGATGATCCAATTGTTGAAATCTATCTTCCCCGGCGTGCCGGTTGCCTTGGGTGGTATTTATGCCACGCTTTGCACAGATCACGCGCAGGAGACAAGCGGGGCCGACAGAGTGATTTCAGGAGAGGGGGAAGAAACTGTCCTCAACCTGATTGAAGAATGGACGGGATGGAAATCTCCATCCGATCCCTTAAATATCATCCCGCTCCCAGATTACTCTCATTACAGCAGAATGACTTCGGCAGCGTTGCTGACATCACGTGGATGTCCGTATCAATGTCCCTATTGTGCGTCGCATTTACTCTCGAAATCAACCTGGCGGCTTGCATCAGAAAGCGTGGTTGAACAGATCCGCAATTTATATAAAGAGAAGTGTGTCACGGAATTTGCATTTTATGATGACGCACTTCTTGTCCAAAAGGAGGTCCACCTGATTCCAATTCTCAAGGGCGTAATCAAATCGGATTTACCAGTTCATTTTCACACGCCGAACGGATTGCATCCCAAAATGATTGATGAGACATTGTCTGATCTGATGGTTCGATCCGGGTTTCGAACGGTTCGATTGAGTTATGAGACATGCAATCCTTTACGTCAGAAAAAGATGGGCATGAAAGTCAGTAATTCAGATCTGAAACGCGCGGTGCTTCTGCTACGAAATGCAGGGATGCGTTCTGAAACCATCGGAAGCTATGTGCTGATGGGGTTGCCGGATCAACCATTGTCCGAGGTTATTGAGAGTATGCTCGTGGTTTTCGGATTGGGCATACGCGTGAGTCTGGCGTCATTCTCTCCAATTCCAGGCACAAAAAGCTGGGATGAAGCGGTCAAAGCGGGTTTGCTCGCTCCGGATTCCGATCCCCTGCTTACGAACAATTCAGTGTTTCCGATGCGTTCCGAATCCATGACATTCAATGATTTTGTTGAAATCGGAACCCTGGCCGCAGAGGGAAACCGAATGGTCCTTAAAGGGCAATCCCCATTAACAGATCCGGTATTTTTGAAGAAGGCAAAAAAGTTTTCTAGTAAATGAAAATGAGACTTGAAATCCAACGTGTTATTTTCTATCTTTTGTATCCATTCGAATCATTCTAATAGGGAGTCAGATTGGAACCGGTTCAAGTACAATTCCCAAAAATTCCTGTGCCGGTAAAACAGGTGCTTCGCAGATTAGGGTATCCAACTGATCATAAAATTGAACCGGGTATGCGTCAGATGATCGACGCTGAAATTGAATCATCCCATCCGCTTTTACAGTTCAGGGGAACCTATACCCTTCTTCAGATTGCCAGCAGCAATGCAGAGAAAATGACGTTTCAGGATTCCTCGTTTGTAATCGAAAGTGTTCAGGCTGTGAAAATGTTGAACCAAGCCGATCGCGTTGCGATATTCATGGTGACCATCGGGGACGCATTAGAGAAACATGTGAAGGAACTTCTCGACATAGAAGAACCCACGCGCGCATTCATTTTGGACGCTGTCGGATCTGAAACAGTGGATGCGCTTGCGGATTACCTGCATTGGAAAGTATTGTCCAACTTAGCTGAAAACGAAGGATGTAAGGTGACGCCCCGGTTCAGCCCCGGGTACGGGGATTGGAAACTGACTATTCAATCGGAGATTCATCGCGTGTG
>JABMRT010000124.1 GCA_013202295.1 Candidatus Zhuqueibacterota bacterium | reverse complement strand
TGTATCACACCATCACAGCGAACTCTATTTTTGAGCATGAAGGAGGAGGAATTCGCCTCAGGAATGGAGGAAACGAAAACCTTGCAGCACCGGAGATCACGGGTTCGAATCCTGTCACAGGAACCGCCCCGTCCAATTCGCATGTAGAAATTTTTTCAGATTCGACTGATCAGGGCCGCATCTATGAAGGATTTACCACAGCAGATGCTTCAGGAAATTTCTCATTTTCCGAAACAGTCACTGGTCCCCGCGTGACAGCCACTGCCACGGATGGAGACGGCAACACCTCCCCCTTCTCCTCACCCGCTCTGATCGGCGACCTCATTGTCACGCATACCGAAGATGAGGGTGACCATTCACTGCGATGGGCCATGACTCTGGCCAATGAGTTACTGGGGCCGGATACGATCAATTTCGATATTCCCGAGGGAGACGCCAATTTTGACGGTACAGCCTGGTGGATCACTCCGTTTACCGCATTACCCTCTATTTCCGATTCTGGAACAGTCATTCAAGGATTTTCACAAACCGACCTGCATGGCGAGACCAATCCTGCAGGCCCTGAGATCGTAATCAGCGGGCAAGGAAGGGACATAACCAATGGTATTAGTATTGATGCAGGCGGTTGCGAGGTCAATGGCCTCGTCATCGGAGGCTTCGCTTTATATGGTATCGCAATCCGGGGAGAGGATGACAATATCATCCGGGGCAATTATATCGGAACCGATCCGGCGGGGTTGGACACCCTACCCAATTATTCCGGGATTTATTGCCAGGGCAAGCGGAATCGCATCGGGGGAATGAATGAAGCAGACAAAAACCTGATTTCTGGAAACGAATGGCAGGGTGTTTTTCTGGAGTTTGGAAGTGAAAATCTCTTTATCGGCAATTATATCGGTACAGATCGAACAGGATCAGTTGCCCTTCCGAACAGAGAGGGAGTTCAATTGGGCAGACAATCTCTGAATAATACAATAGGTGGTACAACACCCGAAGAACGCAATATCATTTCAGGCAATGAAAGAAATGGCATCTATATGCAATATGCGTCTACAAGAGACAATCATATCATTGGCAATTATATCGGCACAGATACCAGCGGCACCCATGCCGTCAGCAATGGATGGCGGGGCGTGTACATTTCACGTGAAGCAAGCCGCAACACGATTGGCGGACCGAATGCCGAACAAGGCAATCTGATTTCGGGCAATCTTCAACCTGGTATCTATCTGTCAAGTGTGGGAACAGACAGCAATATCATACAGAGTAATTTTATTGGTACGGATGTGAATGGAACTTCCGCTCTGGGTAATGACGACGGAATCTACATCGCCTATGGTGCGTCAAACAATCAGGTGATTGAGAATCTCATTAGTGGCAATAATGATAATGGGGTATATATACGGTCTCGCTATAGCGAATCAAATCTAATCGCGGACAATATCATTGGCCTGAATATAACTGGAACGCAGGCGCTGCCAAATTACCTCGGTATTAAAATTTCACAGACCGCTCAACGCAATCTTGTACACAGCAACATCATCAGCGGCAATCTGTATGAAGGCCTCTCGATCTATGGAGACAGCACCTGGCACAATATCATCTCGGCCAACTGGATCGGTCTCAATGCGACCGGCCAGGACACACTTTCCAATGGAGGAACTGGTATTATCGTCGGTTCTGGAGCAGATTCCACAATCATCGGCGGTTTGTCTGAAGAGGATGGCAACATCATTTCTGGCTGTGGATCAAGCGGTATCTATATCACCGACGATACAACCGATGCAGCCACGATCTCTTATAATTGGATCGGCACGGATGTCACGGGTAGAAAGAATTATGGCAATGGATATGACGGTATTTCCCTGAATGGAATGAATCATCAAATCGAATACAATTTGATTTCAGGAAACAAGAGTTCAGGTATCACCTTGCGTGCGCCCTCTCAGGGAATTCGAATTAGGAGAAACCTGATCGGCGTACAGGCGGACAGTACATCTCCCCTGCCCAACGTTTACGCGGGCATACGCATCGAAGCTGAAGCGGTCATGGATACCATCGGCCCGGCCAACCGAATCTGGCATAATGGAGGTTATGCAATTGAAGTCCGAGATTCAACGGACCGTCAGATCACAATCACTGAAAACTCTATCACAAATAATGGAAGCGGCGGCATCAAACTGATGTATGGAGCAAATGAGGCCATACTTACACCTGCCATCCTGGCTCAAGCTCCTCTGGCTGGAGTGGCACCGCCAAATTGCCGGATTGAAATCTTCTCCGATTCAGCCGATCAGGGCCGTCTCTTTCTGGGGTATACGGATAGCAACGGAAGCGGCGCCTGGTCATGGGCCGGATCACTCGTCAAACCCAATATCACCATCACAGCCACCGATGCCAATGGCAATACCTCGATGTTCTCAAGTTCTCTGATGGTTTCAGTAGAAGAGAACGAACTGGCTGCCATCCCTGAAACCTACTATCTGACTCAGAATTATCCCAATCCCTTTAATCCGACTACCACCATCGAATTTGGTTTGCCGAAGGAGGATCGTATAACACTGAAAGTCTTTGACCTTCTCGGTCGTGAAGTGTTAACACTTATGGATGAGAAACGGAAAGCCGGAAAACATGAAGTCAGCTTTGACGCCTCATCGCTTGCATCAGGATTGTACTTCTATCGAATTCAGTCTGGACAGTTCACAAAGATCCGAAAAATGGTATTGGTTAAATAAGGGCAATTCTAAAAGGGAATTTTAATAATTATAAAAGTGCGACACACTTCTGAAGTGCGTCGCACTTTTTGCCTGTCCTAATCTTTAATCGCTTTTAACACAATATTCCGATAAGACACTTTCCCATGGTCACCCTGCAGATAAATCGGGCCGGGGCTGAACTCATCGGCTGTAAGCGCACCACCAGTCACACCGTATACCGGCTGGTTGTCAATAATCGTCGTACCGTTTAGAACCACATTAATGTGTCTGACACACAGTGTGATGTCAAGCGTCTGCCACTCACCTGCCGGTTTTTCCGCAGCCACTGAAGGTGTGATCCGACTATAGATTGCACCGAGATTATGTGAATCTACCTCACGGCCATAGCTGTCATCCACCTGCACCTCATAAAGTCCACGTAAATAGATCCCGCTGTTGCTGCGCTTTGGGATATTGACTTCGAGTTTCAGATTAAAATCCTCAAATTCCGGGATAGTCTGTAAATTTCCGTAATTGATATGCGGCTCTCCCTCTTTTTGAACCGGATTGTTAACCAACATCCCGTCCTTCACACCCCATCCATTCACCGCGTCGGGATTGATGAGTTTCCAGCCAGTCAGGTCCTTGCCGTTAAAGAGTTTGATCTTTTTCCCAAATTTCAGCTTGGACAGATCCGGTTTGGGCGGCATGGGTGGAAGCCGCTTGCCAACCAATCGAATCTCTTCATAAGCCGTACCTTTATCATTGGGATTCCATCCGCGGCCTATGATCTGATTCGGACCGGCTTTTTCGAATTCAAACCAGGAGGTTAATGTATGTGTCTTGACCGGTTTTTTGTTCGTATCACGTTCACGGACTCTGTTTCCGATACGGGTGACAATGAGTTTGTTATCCATCATCAGAGTGCTGGCAGAAGGTGTGACACTGCCCCAACACCAAAGCATATCCGAATCCAGATAGCCATCTTCCTGTCGAACTTCAAGCCAACCTGCATTGTCATTTTCAAGAAACAGCGCCCAACGATCCACAAAGAAATCCACCTGTTCACCGGCAAAACCGGTTTCAGAAACGAGAAGAATGAGAAGGCATCCAGAAATAAAAAGTCGCTTCATGAGAAACTCCTGTTAAAATAGAATTAGTCCATCAACAATTTAATATAGAATGCCGAATGCATTAATTCAAGAAAAAGTCATGTTGGTTTGACCATTCTGAAGGTGTAATTAAACCATATGATAATTTTTTACATTCTTTCATTCATTTAATTTGGTTCATTTCCCTCAATTTAATATATTCTGAAAGCTTCGCTGAAGTAATCATATCGATCATTTTTAAAGTAAAGGGGAGAAAAAATATGAAACATGTCATGAGATGGATATTGGCCATTTTTATAATATCATGTTGTGCTTCAGCATTTGCACAAGATGTACCAAAGCATGAAGAACCTCGTAAATGGTGGCAGGGCGGTATGTGGAGACGCCCGAAACCGAATCCGCAGAAAACCATTTTACCCCTGATTACAGTACAGGGCAATAAGTTCGTGAACGCTGAAGGCGACACCATTCTGTTCCGGGGTCTGGCCATATCCGATCCGGACAAACTTGAAGGCCAGGGCCACTGGAACAAGGAACACTTCGAACAAGTCAAAAAGATGGGCGCCACACTGGTCCGCATCCCCGTACATCCAATCGCATGGCGCGAACGCACACCCGCAAAATATATGGAATTGCTCGACCAGGCCGTCTCCTGGTGTACCGAGCTTGAAATGTACATTATCATTGACTGGCACTCAATCGGCAACCTGATGACTGAAATGTTTCAGGCGCCCATGTATGATACAACACAAAAAGAAACCTATGAATTCTGGCGTACCATTGCCATTCGATTCAGAGGGCACAACACCGTGGCCTTTTACGAGTTTTTCAATGAACCGACAGGATATCGCGGCCAATTGGGTCCCGTCTCATGGAGTAAATGGAAAAAAATCAACGAAGATCTCATCGAAATTGTACGGTCCTTTGACACGGAGCCCATTCCCATAGTGTCAGGATTCGACTGGGCCTATGATCTGAACCATATCCGGTACGAGCCCATCGCCGCTGATGGAATCGCATACGCGACACATCCCTATTCCATGAAACGCAAGGCCCCCTGGCCGGATAAGTGGGAAGAGAATTTTGGATTCGCAGCAGACAAGTATCCCGTAATTGCCACCGAACTGGGATTCGGTCTACGCGGTGAGGACAAAGTCGATGAAGACCATTATGGATACATCATTTTGAATTATCTCGAAAATCGCGGCATCAGCTGGATGTGCTGGGTATATGACGCCGAATGGCATCCCCGCATGATCAAGTCATGGGATGATTATTCCCTGACTGGATGTGGAGAATACTTTAAGAAAGCTTTACACGGTAAAGTGCTGAAAAAATAAATTTGGATGTTTTACATTTTATGCTCCCCGGGAGATTCACTTTTTCGGGGAGTTTTTTATTCATCCAATCCGACTCATTAATCCGAATCTGAATTCCGTTTCGACTTCCAATCAATTCCCAGTTTTCGCATGCGGCCGCGGAGGGTGTGTGGATTAATCTCAAGAATGACTGCCGCACCGTTGGGCCCATCAATTCTCCCATTCGTTTGGACAAGAACTTCTTCAATATGGCCGCGCACGATCTCATCCAACGTTTTACTCTCAATCGATTGTACATTTTCGTGATTCGTTGAGGTAATACCAGTCTCTTGGTTGTCCCTAGGATATTGTCCAGCCCACCCCATAGATTTGCTGATCTCAAGAGATTTCCCATTCCCCAAAATGGCCGAGCGATCTATGACTGATGCGAATTCCCGGATATTTCCAGGCCAATCATAGGATTGTAACAGTTGAATATCCTCTTCAGTCGGCATGACGGGATAAAGCTTGAACCGGCAGGCTGCCCGTTTTACAAAGTGGCTTGCAAGTTCAGAGATATCCTCCTTACGCTGGCGCAACGGGGGAAGAATGGTGGGAAACACAGCAATCCGATACCACAAATCTTCACGGAAACGGCCTTCCGTGACCATTGCGGCTAAATCTTGATTCGTAGCCGCGATAACTCTTACATCCGCATGAATGGGCTTACTGCCACCCACCCGCTCAAACCATCCATCCTGTAGAACACGTAGAAAACGGACCTGAGCCGCAAGTGGCAGCTCGCCGATTTCATCCAAGAATAGGGTGCCGCCATCTGCTCGTTCGAACCATCCAGCCTTGTCTGTAACCGCACCCGTGAATGCTCCTTTGACATGGCCGAACAACTGCGAGTCAATCAGTTCGGATGGAATCGCACCGCAATTGATCCGGATAAATGGTCTGCCGGTTCTGTCTGATCGATCATGAATCATCCGGGCGATCAGTTCCTTACCGGTCCCAGTTTCGCCAAGGATTAACACGGGAACATCGGAATCACAAACCAGATGAATCCGTTCAATCACTGCTTTTAGACCACTTTCCTGACCAATAACCGTGTCAACAATCTCCTCACGTCCCAGCCGGTTCAGCAGAGACCGCCGGTCCGCTTCGGCTGCCTTGCGAAGTTGAGTGAGTTCCCGAAGGCGTGCGTCATTCTCGATGGCCACGGCAAAAGGCTCAAGCAGTGCCTGCATTAACATAACACTACGTTCGTTGAAAGTGGTATCCGGCGGGGCGACAAAAACGAGGATACCGGAAACCTCCTCACGCTGAAGCGGACCATAAATCACGGTACCGGTCCTGTTTTTACTTGTGAAGTAACATGAAAAATCATTCCGGATTTGCGGGTCATTATCATTAACAATCTTTTCTTGTTTAAACCAGTCCTTTAGCTTCTTCAGTTCTTTTTCTGAACATTCATGCTTTCTAAATACATCCAGCTGTTTTTGGGGAAATCCCAAAGCTACCGTTTCTACAACACCAGAGTCGAAACAGACGCGCTTGACGAGTACCTGCTCCTAGTATAGATCTTTTAATAGCATCGATGTGATTTGAGGTGTGGATTCACTGAGCTCGATATTACGGCAAGCTTCGCGCCACACGTTTAAAAGCACCGAATAGAACTTATGCATATCATATATCCTATTTTTAAATACTATTGTTGGTAAATATGCTATTTTATTTTATCTTATACAACATTTATTTAAATGATTGTTATTTGAATCACCAAAACAGCATATCGCTAAGTATTTAATAATATAAAACCTTAAATTTAATAATAAATGAAGTTTTCTTCCTGGCATACTATTTGAATAAAACCTCAAAGCAATTATCATTGTTGATTACACGATTATGGAGAAAATCATGGAAGAAAACGTTTTAAAACAAAATATATTGATTACGGGATTCCGAAGGCGCCGCATTCGTATATGGTTCATTTCTCTGATGTCTATGATTCTTCTTATATCCTTGCGCTGTTTTTTTCCGGAAGTCAAGTTGTTTTCATTAGGGATATCTTCACTGACCCCCGTTATAACTCTCATGATTTTCTTCCTGGCTCTTTTTTGTGAATACATTGATTCAAGCTTGGGCATGGGCTATGGTACCACATTAACCCCCCTTTTATTGCTCTTTGGTTTTGCACCACTTCAGATTGTGCCCTGTGTACTGCTCAGTGAATTATTAACTGGTTTTGCCGCAACTGTGCTGCATCACCGGGACGGCAACGTCAATATTTTTAAGGACAAAACAGCAAGAACCACAGCCATTCTTCTTTGCCTCTTGAGTGTGGTTGGCGCGGTTGTCGCAGTTTACTTTGCTATTCACATCTCAAAAGTGGTTCTGACGACTAGCATCAGTATCATCATTCTGGCTTGCGGAATTTTGACACTGTCCACAGCAGGACGCCAGTTTAAATACCGGAAAAGCCACATTATTACCCTTGGTGCAGTCGCCGCATTCAATAAAAGCATGAGCGGCGGCGGCTACGGTCCGCTGGTGACCGCCGGACAAGTCGTCTCGGGATTGCCTCCCAAAAAAGCCATTGCCCTCACTTCGTTAGCAGAGGCTTTTACATGCCTCATCGGCCTGACTTTTTATCTCGCGTTGGGCAAATCCATTTTCTGGCCCCTTGCCATCCCCCTGACCGTTGGCGCGCTCTTTTCCGTCCCGGTCTCTACGCTCACAGTCAAACATCTGCCGGAGAATATCCTCAAAAAAAGCGTGGGCGTGGTTACCTGCTTGCTGGGTCTCTTTTCGCTGGCAAAGTTATTTTTACTCTGATTCGAAGGAGATTCAACCATGAAAAAGCTATTTCAGAATTTCTTTTGGACCGTATTCGTAATATATATGTTCATCTTCTACTGTCCGTTCAGATTGTTCTCTAAGGATGATATACAGTATTGGCATTCACAATCAATCTCAAAGCAATTGGATAATAAATGGAGTGCTAAATTACGGCTGGATTATCGATTCAATCAGAACGTCGATCAGCTCTTTATGCAGTTTACGGATTATGAAGTGAATTATTATTACAAACCCTTCTTATATCTAAGTGCCAATTATCGTCAGGTCTATCAAAAATCCGATTTTTTTCATTTGGGGCACAGACCCCATTTGAACGCGACACTCATTTGCCGCAGGAATCCATTCACTCTGAAGAATCGGCTTCGTCTGGAGTGTCGACTTCGTGAATCAAATGAAACCGTCTGGCGATACAGGAACAAGATTGGTGTCGATGTCAAGATGAAGATCATTGACATCTCTTGTCGGCCATACATAGAAGATGAGATATTTATTAATGGGCAATCGGGTGAAAGAGAAAAAAACTGGCTAATTGGAGGATTAAAAATACCTGTCATGAAACACTATCAATTCGACGTTTATATGATGCTGCAATCGATAAAGAAAGCTGTCAAATGGGAGAATGACTATATCATATGTACCAGCATATGTTACCTCATATAGTTTACTCAGTACTAAAATTTTATCCTCCAACTATCACTAAATCTATAAAAAGACAGGAGGATTAAGATGCTTATGACTAAATTAGAACATCTTGAAGGTGAAGGAGAAATTAAACGAGTACTTCGAAACAATGAGAATGTCATGATTTGCTGTGGATGGAATAGCCCCATGTGCATTCTTGTTTGCAAAATCATGGCGCAATTGGAAGTGCAATATCCTCATGTTGCGTTTAGAGATTTGGATTTCGATATTCCGGATGCGAGCTTCATTAAAAAGTTGCCGGAATGCGCTTTATTTAAACATATGCCTTTCAATATTTATTTTAAGAAGGGCGAGATTGTGGACATCACGACCTGCGTTCAGAGCAAGAAACAAATCGTGAAAATATTAGATCGGGAGTTTGGGCCATCCAACTATTAAAACGTAAGATTGCTCTGGGCCAATTTTAAAAAGAATGATGCAGCTGGCGAGGTGTTCAACTTGTTGGATTCAGTTACTCTGAAAGAGATAAAAAAGCGCATAATACAGATCCATATCTGTGTGCCACACCCCACATGATCGCTGACTGGGATGATTATTCCCTGACCGGATGCGGTGAATATTTTAAGAAAGCGCTGCACGGTAAAGTGCTGAAAAAATAAGATCGGACTTTATGTCCTTTTTACTCCCCTGGGGATTCACTCTTTCGGGGAGTTTTTTTGTCAAATTATCTGTTAAAGATATCATGCAATGTGTATGCAATTCATTTCAGTTAAATTATTGGATATTCAAGCCGGCTCATTGAGCCGGCTTTTTGTGTCGCATTCATCCCATATTTTTCCATTGACCTGCTTCTGGCTTTTTTATATATTTCACCATCCAAATCGGTTTCACGTTGTTCACCTTTTACACTGCTAAAGATTTCGATTGAAATTGATATATACTGATATTTTAAGCCTGTTGACATGGTAATACAATATTGGGCTGACTGAAGCACTGAGTATCGAGACAAATCTAATGGATGTCAAAAATAGTACCGAAAAACAAGATCTACCAGCTGGTTGTTTCTCTTCCTGGCTTCGTCAGATACGGAGCGCTCTGATAAAAGAAAACGGGATTGACGTGCTTTGTGGTGAGTGCAAAGCCTGCTGTACATCGTCTTACTTCATACATATCAGACCTGAAGAAATCCAGACCCTTAAGCATATACCTGGAAAGCTCTTATTCGCAGCACCTGGTCTGCCCAAAGGTAATGTGCTGTTGGGTTACGATAAGAATGGCCACTGCCCAATGCTGATAGAGGACCAGTGTTCGATCTATGAGTATCGTCCACTCACTTGCCGCAACTTCGACTGCCGGATATTCACCGCAGCCGGGATTGCAGCGGGGGGCGATAACAAGGCTCAGATTAATCAGCGCGCAAAGCGCTGGAAGTTCACTTATTCCACCCAACAAGACCGTGACCAACATTCAGCGGTACAAGCCGCCGCAAAGTTTATACAGGAACATGCGCAATGTTTTCCTGCTGGAGAGATTCCAGGTAACCCAAGCCAGTTGGCCATTCTCGCAATCAAAGTTTACGATGTTTTTCTTGAGTACGACGATGAGTCCGACAAAACCGGGCACGTTTTTCCAGATCTCAAAATCGCCAAAGCCGTAATGAAGGCTAATGAGAAGTTCGAAACTCAGCATGTTTCAAGCCCATCATCGCCACAGGTAAAATGATGCTGATGAAATAATCCGGATTATGAGTCATCAATATAATGAAGCCTCTAATGATTCTCTCATTTTTCCGTTGACACACTTCATGGTTTTTCATACATTCTTTTATTCCAATCTGTTTCAAGCGATTCGTCCTTCAGACACCTATCTGTTTGAATATAAGTTAGAATTCGAAAATTGGATGGACAAAATAATAATAATCTATTTTTTATAAGCTCAATTTATTTAACTATCCAGGAGATGAAATCATGGATACGAATACATTGCCAAAATATGATATGAGCGATAATCCGACAGGGTGTTGTCCCAAATTCAAATCTGAAGAGTGGGATGATCAAGACCTCCACTTCGACGACAAACTGTTTATGAAGGTCAAAACGAAAAGCATATTTCACATTCCAATTAACTTCGGTACTGTTTTTCCAAAAGCGTTTTTGGATATCAAACAAGCAGACGCCCACAGTGATGACAACTTTATCATCTTATCATACGATCCTTCGATGTGGACTGGAGAACATTATTTCTCGGCAACCAAAGACGTCCCCGGATACGAAATGGTGAAAATGACGGGCAACTTTTTGACAAAGGTGTTCGAAGGCCCATATAAAAATGCGCCCAAATGGGAAAAGGAAATGGAAGCTTTAGTTCAGGCCAAAGGGAAACAAGTCAAGAAAACCTATTTCTTCTACACCACCTGCCCGAAGTGCGCCAAACATTACGGGAAGAATTATTTGGTAGCTGTATCCGAGATCCAATGATGTCAAACAGAACAAACGTGCAAAGTCGAATTCGAAATAATATCTGAGCATCCTGAAATTCTGCTCTGTGACATAAAAGTTTGAGCTTAGTCATCTTACATAGTATGTCAGTCGGTATAATCCTTTAATAATTTAACATCAAAGGAGAATGAATCATGGGAAATTTTAGACTCCACAACAAATCAGGGCGAATGATTATACTTTCTGTTCTTTTGATTTTGTGTTTCAGCTTGACTAACTTAATTATTGCTCAAACGTCTGGTTCTGTATTGAGTAATCGAACAGATCAAACAATCAATCAAGAGGGAGCACTCCTCTGGGAAAATGACTGGACTTTACAGCCTGATAATTCTCACTACTTCGGAACAATTTCCACAATAAGTTACCATGGTATGGCTTATCTGTATGATGATAAACTATTGCTGTTCGGAGGCATGGACTCGGGACGACTTCAGGAAACGTTCATTTATGATCTTAGCTCCAACAGCTGGTCTTGGCAAAATCTATCCACCCTACCTCAGAACAGACAAAATATGGGGATGGCGCATCTTGGTGGTGATAAAGTGCTCTTATTTGGTGGTCAGGTTCAATTTGCTGATTGGAGAAACGATACATGGATTTATGATTATAGTGAGCATGGTTGGACAGAAATGTCTCCTTCTACAAATCCCGCAGCTAGAAAATCACATGCGATGGCATATATTGGAGATGATAAGGTTCTGTTATTTGGCGGATATACAAACGGTTTGAATAGCGAGACCTGGATTTATGATCAAAGTGAAAACAACTGGACAAACAAGAATCCCGCGTCAAGACCATCAGCCAGAGATGGACATGCTATGGCTTATATAGGGAGTGATAAGGTTGTTTTATTCGGCGGCGGCACTGGCGGATTTAACATGAGTGAAGAGACTTGGGTTTATGATCTAAGTCAAAACAACTGGACGAATCAAACTCCTGAAGAAGAAATACCTCAAAGACGAACATATCATGATATGGCTTATATTGGTGAAGGTCAAGTTGTTCTATATGGCGGAACCAATGTAAATGCATTAATAGGTGGTGGTATCAAGCATGATACATGGATTTATACTCTGAATACCAATTCCTGGGCTGAAGATGAAAATGCAATTGGATCTACTCCTGGGAATAGAGTGGCTCATGCTTTTAGTGAGACCAGCATGAATGGATCAACCAAGCCTGTATTGTTTGGTGGAAGTGATGACATGGAAACATGGGTTTTTGGAGGCGGAGATTATTTAGTAGATGAAAATCCCTCGACAATCACTGTATCACAACCCAATGGCGGTGAAACATGGTATGTCGGGAATTCCAATAATATTAGTTGGGAAAGTGATGCTTATTCAGGCACTGTAAATATTCAGCTTTCCACATCCGGAGGAAGCAGTTGGACAAGTATTACAAGCAATACAGGAAATGACGGAAGTTATGCCTATACGCCTGATGGGTCCAAGGTCTCCACTCAATGTCTCATTAAAGTTACTTCCAATGAAGCGCCTGCAGTGGGTGATGAGAGTAATGCAGTGTTTACAATTGCAGTAGCAGTTTCGAATCCTCCCCCGACTAATCTTGTTTCCTTAAATGGATACCATCAGGCTGTTCCTTTAGCCTGGCAAGCGCCATCCGGAGGTACGCCGACAGGGTACAAGATCTACCGCGATTCACAAGTGATCGCCAGCAATATCACACGAACTTATTATCGGGATGAATCGGTAACAAACGGTCAAACCTACAATTATCAGGTCACTGCAGTATATCCAGGTGAAGAAAGTGATTTCTCCAATGGATTTTATGGAAATGCGATGGCCAATGGATATACCCTCAATGCCGGCTGGGCATCGTCTGCTCCGAATCTGGATGGGAGCATCGGTTCCGGCGAATGGGCCGTTGCTGCGACAACAACAATTACATATCCCGGCAATGCTGGAACAGTAAGAGTCTACGTGATGAATGATGCGGATTATTTATATGTTGCTGTGGATGACGGGATTGATAACAGCCTTGACAATAATGATACATTCGGATTGGTATTCGATGATAATCACAATCGGGAATTGCCTTCATCCAGCCCCAGCAGTGAAGGTTTGATTCGAATGGTTTGGAGTACTTCGGCAATAAATGCATATATGGGAACCTCTGGTTTTTTTCCGGACAATTTAAATTATGATGCCTGGGTGACTCCTGGAGGAATAGATCAAGGCATTGCTCTGTCTTCCGGACATGTGCATTATGAAGGAAGAATTGAATTAGGCAGCTCACCTCTGCAATCCTCTCCCGGGAATGCCATCGGGATGGCTTTTTACACCTGGAATGGAGCCAGCGGCACTTTTACTGGTATCTGGCCCGAAACGCTTTTAGATTTACAAAGTTATGCTTCAGGTTATGGTTGGTTCTACGGCCCCTTTAGTTATGGAGATATTCAACTGGCATCTTTATCGGGTAGTGCGATTGTCCGATTTCAGGTGGACATGACCAATGAGCTTCCAAACGTGAATTCGGGTGACATCATTGGCGTACGGGGCTCACAAAACCCCCTGGACTGGTCTCAAACCGTCCAGATGTCCGATCCGGAAGGGGATGATGTGTATTGGGCAGATCTGGATTTCACTGGAATCGCGCCAAGTACACCGATTGAATACAAATTTGTTCACCATTCGCCTCCGCTGGATCAGACAACCAACGTTACCTGGGAGAATGATCCAAATCGGGGGGCGACGCTTACCGGATCAGATCAGACATTGCCCCTTGTGTCATGGAATAATGAGACGACTGGTATCGCAGAGGAAAAAAATGTTCCGATTCAGTTTGAACTCCATCAGAATTATCCGAATCCGTTCAATCCAATGACTACAATTCAATACAAGACAACTTATAAATCCCATATCGAATTGAATATTTATGATCTTTTAGGCGGTCATGTAACCTGCCTGGTTAGTGAGGAACAAGAGCCTGGCACACACGTAGTCACCTGGAATGCAACAGGTTTGAGCTCAGGTGTCTATTTATATCAAATAAACGCAGGCGAATTCATTAAAAAAAGAAAATGTTTGATTTTAAAATAAAGAAAAGCTCATATAAATCTGTAAAAAACATTTGACCTTAAAGACCACAGCAATAAAGAGATCAGACATATGATTGGAGATGCTAATGCCCTCTGATTTATGGTCACTTTACAGCCATATGTCACGAAGCCGTTTGTTCGAAGAAGCCATTGCGAAACTTTGGCATGATGGCTTTATATCAAACCAAAACAGACAGAGGAAAACAGTGATTAATTCAAGAACAGTTGGAACCATCATCCTTTCGTTATTCATGGTGCAGCTTGTGATTCTGGAAGCCTGTAGCGATCCGGGTGTCAAATACGCAGAAGGATCACCCGAACAAATCGGCAAAATGTTGACCGAGAATTTACTGGAACGCGATCACATGTTCTATGGTGAACATGGATTACATTACGCTGAAGCATGTGCTGCAGTCGGCGCCTTGCGTTTTACTGTGTTAATGGATGATCAGAAGAATCTGAAACGTCTGATTAAACGCTATGAAAAGCTATTAAATGATGATAGCAATCTGATAAGTCGCAGACCGCACGTGGATCAATTTGTCATCGGATCTGTCCCACTTCAAATCTACATGATCAACAAGGACAAGCGTTTTCTGGATCAGGGACTCACTTTCGCGGACAGTCAGTGGGATGATCCACGTGAGGACGGACTCACCTCTCACACCCGCTGGTGGATCGATGATCTTTATATGGTCTGCATGCTGCAAATGCAGGCGTATCCGGCAACAGGTGATATGAAATATGCAGACCATGCAGCCATACAAATGTCCGCGTATTTAGATACATTACAGAAGGACATTGGACTATTTCATCACGGACCCGACTCTCCCTTTTTCTGGGGACGGGGTAACGGCTGGGTGGCCTCTGCAATGGCCGAAGTGCTGCTTGATCTTCCGGAAGATCACTCCTTGCATTCGGACATCCTCGATCACTATTTGAGGATGATGAAGGCCCTGCTCTTATATCAAACCGAAAACGGCATGTGGCGACAGGTTGTGAATTATGAGTATTCCTGGAACGAAAGTTCGTGTACTGCCATGTTCGCCTATGCCATGTCTATCGGTTTGCATAATGGATGGTTGGAAGAAGTGGACTATAAGCCTGCTGTAAAGAAAGCCTACAAGGCCCTTGCCGCCCATGTGGATAGTGAGGGTAATGTGCGTGAAATTTGTGTAGGTACAGGTAAAGTCGATGATATCGAATACTATCTCAAACGCCCCCGACAGATCGGCGATTTTCATGGTCAGGCGCCTCTGCTTTGGCTGATTTCAGAGTTATTGCAGAATCGATAATATTTATAAATGCATAATCTTACACTACAAATTCTGGATGGCATATATTCCATTCACAGGCTTCCAGCAAGAAGTGACATTCCAGATCACATTTTCGAAAGCAATTTTTTCTCGATCAGCAAAACAGATGACGACTTTTCTATTGTCTGCCCTTCTTCAATACAATTGCAATCAGATAAAACCAATAGTGGATGGTCGTGTATCAAGGTTATAGGTCCACTGGATTTTTCACTCACTGGAGTTCTGGCAAAGATATCAACAATCCTTGCAGATTCAGACATCAGCATCTTTGCTATATCCACATATGATACGGATTATATTCTGATAAAGTCTTCAAAATTGGCATTGGCTAAAAATGCTCTAAAAATATCAGGCTATACGATCATGGATTAGGGAATGCATTGATTGTCCCTTCGTTTTAGGATGACATCCTATACATATCCCTGTCATTCCGGTAATCTCACGAGTTGAAATCTACCTGTGCATCCTCACATGTTCTTCACTGATCAACCAAAATATGTGGACAGTCTCCCGATCCGATTAACACCATCGTGTATTAACTTATTGAAATCGTGCGGTGTGTCTATTATATTCCAATAGACACTTCATTTTCAAAACGATCCATCTGAAAGGAAATCCTTCATATGAGACGCACCGTACTGTTGATCGTTATCGGGATTTTCATTCTCACCCTGTGGAATTTCTCAATCGCAAATTCTCAAATACAGACGGATCAATCCCAAACAGTTACCGAAGGGGCTGAAGCGAAGATCGAAATTTTCGTGCGTTGGACCGACAAAAGCATCAACGTGGATGGCGTACTGGATGAGGACGCCTGGACCGACACCGAGGTGTACGAGGATTACTTTTTTCAGCGTGAGCCGCTCGATCGTGCGCCGTCGAAAGAGAAAACCCTGATCATGGTGCTCCAGGATGATAAAAAACTCTATTTCGGAATCCAGTGCTATTATGCCGATCCGGATAAGATTTTTGCGACCGCCATGCGGCGCGATACCAATTTTGGAGGCGATGACGTCATCGAACTGCTGCTCGATACCTTCCAGGACAACCGCAACTGCTACTCGTTCGACACCAATCCATTGGGCGGAAAGGGCGATGCGATCATCCGCGATCAGGGAAATCACATTAACAAACAGTGGGAATGTGTCATAGAAATGAACGGCGCCAGGAATGACAGGGGCTGGGCCGCTGAATTTGCAATCCCTTTCAGATCGATTAAATATGGCGAAGGCGATCTGGTCGATTGGGGTCTGAACATTACGAGGGAGATCAGACACAGTCAGGAAGAGACCTATCTCGTTCCCATTCCCCGTGCCCTGGGTCACATGGGTAAGTTTCGCGGTGAATTGTGGGGCACATTAAAAAATATCCGCCCGCCGGGAAAAGGACTGAATCTCGAAGTCTCCCCCTATCTGCTCGGAGGCAGAACCATCCTTTACGAGGACGATCAGAATCAGACGGACAGTGAATTCAATTCGGGTGTGGATTTAAAATATGATATTACACCCCAGCTGGCCCTGGACCTGACGTACCAGACCGACTTTGCCCAGGCCGAAGCTGAAGAGGAGATTGTCAACGTAACCCGGTTTAATGTTAGACGCGAAGAAAAACGGGGCTTTTTTCTTCAAAACGCTGGTCTCTTTCAATTTGGATCGGGACAGAGAAATCAATCCAATTTCATGCTCTTTGATTCCAGAACCATTGGCACTCAGGATCTGCAGCGCATCCCGCTTCTAGGCGGGGGCAAACTGACCGGACGCGCGGGCAAGTACTCCATCGCCACGCTCAGCATGCAGAGTGAGGCCATAACTCTGGAAGATGATGTGCTTCAACCTTCAACCAACTATACAGCCATCCGGATCAAGCGGGACATCGCAGAAAATTCACACATCGGATTGATGGTCCTGAACCAACAGGCAACCTCTGCAGATTATTCACGAACATTCGGCCTGGATGGGCTATGGAATATGTCGGAAGCAGTGCGCTTCGATGCATCCGTAGCTCAATCAGTCACAAAGGATGAAACGACAGATAACCTTGCCGGAGATGTGGGATTTATTATAAACAAGGAATGGATCGATATCCAGCTTAGATATACACTGATTGATTCCCTGTTCAATCCGAAAATGGGATTTATCAGACGATCAAACATGCGTAATACAGACGGCGATATCACCTTTACAAAATGGGTTAATGGGCAGCACATCCAGAACGTCGCTGTCTCTTCAGGATTGTCTTACATTACTGATCACAATCAGGTTTTACAGACACGAGACAACTCCCTATCACTCGCCATTCTGTCCCGCAGCGGCGATGAAATCCGGATCGGCTCTGTCCGGTCGTATGAATTTGTCCCTGTAGAAACATCCATCCGTGACATCACGATTGACGCCGGTGTTTATCAAACCTGGACGCAATCAGTAAGCCTCAGGTCCTACCGGTCCCGGCCGGTCAATGTGCGAACCACATTCACATGGGGCGAACTGTTAGACGGCACGAATCGATCCGCCACAGTCAGCAGCACAGGCAAATTATCCAACCACCTGTCTGTGGATTTAAGTTATACCTACAATGATCTGGATTTGAAAAATGGGAATCTGGTCTCTCATCTGACGGCCACAAGGTGGACCTATGCCTTCACACCGGATCTGTTCGCCAAAGCCTACCTGCAGTGGAATACGGCGGATGAGCGGTTCTCCGCCAATTTTTTAATGGATTATGCCTACCGGCCACGAAGCCATATTTATCTAGTATACAATGAAAATCAAGACACAGAAAGGGGCCGCCCGAAGGATCGGATCGTAATGCTGAAACTCACCTATTTGTGGCAGATATAAAATAAATCCTTATCTGGAAGGGAATCCTCATCTCGCCATGGCGGGATATCGGGAAAATCTGATGGGCTACTTTGGTCGATAATATAATGTTATACCCAGATAAGAAATCATTTGAAATTTAGAAAACGAATATTCATTTAGCCGTGAGGATGAGACGATGAGAAATTCACTCTTTGTTCTTCTTTTTTTGGTTGGATGCGCGCAATCCTCCTTTGCTGACAATCAACCTGACAACAGAACGTTTAATGATGAATACACTGGAGCGTTTTTAAACCGGGTTGCTTTTCCAATTGGCGGTATTGGCGCCGGCATGTTTTGTTTGGAAGGAACTGGTGCTATTTCCCATCTGTCATTGCGAAACAAACCGGATGTTCATAATGAACCTACCTGTTTTTCCGCTTTTTCCATTAAAGGCAGACCGAATGGCGCTAAAGTTCTGGAGGGTCCGGTTCCGGGCTGGAAGATATTCGGTAAACCGGAATCCGGCAATGGATCGGGCAGCGGAACCTATGGTTTACCGCGGTTTGAACATGTATCGTTTTTGGCGCGATTTCCCTTTTGTACTGTCGAATTAAAGGATAAAGATATTCCATGTGACATCAAAATCACAGGCTGGAGTCCATTCATTCCAGGAGATGCTGACAATTCCAGTTTGCCAGTTGGCGCATTGGAATATCACTTCAAAAACACCTCTGCATCCGCTATTGAGGCTGTATACTCTTTCAATTCAACTAATTTCATGAAAATTCCTATTCCAAGTGAATGGGGTGGCACCTATGAATCCGGTGATGAAATCTTGCCGATTCAAAATGGTTTCATCCTGGCTCAAAAAGAGAGTGAAGAACATCCTCATTATCAGGGCGATTGTGCAGTTTTTGTGGACCATAACGATGCAGTTGTCGACCATTGCTGGTTTCGTGGCGGGTGGTTTGATCCCATGACCATGACCTGGATGAACATAGAAAATGGCGATTTGAAAGACACGCCTCCGCAAAAAGGTTCAGTGCCCGGAGCATCCATAATTGTTCCTTTAAATTTGGAACCGGGGGAAGAAAAAACCGTTCGTTTGCATTTCGCCTGGTTTGTTCCACATTCTGACCTGAAACATGGCAGTGAGCCGCCAAATGTGAAAGAATGCGATCCAGCAACTGGTTGTTGCGATTCCTCGTATTACATTCCCTGGTATGCCGGTCAATTTAAAGATGTAAAAGAAGTCTCGAAATATTGGAAAATGCATTATAGCGAGCTGCAACAAAAAAGCAGACTTTTTACAGATACTTTTTATGATACGAGTCTACCGGATGAAGTTGTAGAGGCTGTGGCTGCCAATCTCACCATATTAAAATCACCGACAGTTTTACGACAAAAAGACGGCAAATTGTGGTGCTGGGAGGGTTGTCACGATGCCTCCGGTTGTTGCTATGGCTCATGTACGCATGTATGGAATTATGCGCAAGCCATCCCGCATCTTTTCCCTAGCCTTGAACGTTCTTTACGAGAGACCGAATTTTTAGTAAGTCAGGACAGTAAGGGGCACCAGACTTTTCGTACCAATCTGCCAATCAGTACACCTGCACACGATTTCCATGCCGCAACAGACGGACAGCTTGGCGGCATGATGAAAATGTATCGCGATTGGCGTATTTCCGGCGACACCGAATGGTTGGAAAAACTCTGGCCAAATGTAAAAAGCAGCATGGATTTCTGTATTGAAACTTGGGATCCCAAACACAAGGGTGTTTTGGAAGAACCGCATCACAATACATATGATATTGAATTTTGGGGTCCGGATGGGATGTGCACAAGTTTTTATTTAGGCGCTTTAAATGCGATTGTGAAAATGGGTGAGGCTTTGAATGAAGACGTGGATCACTATGTACAACTTTATGAAAAGGGCCGAAAAATCATGGAAAACGAGTTGTTTGATGGAGAATATTTTATTCAAAGAATAGTGTGGCAAGGACTGGAGGCATCTGACCCAGTTAAAGCTGCTGAGGGTCAGTGGAATGTCAATTATTCCGATGAAGCAAAAGCGATACTGCAAAAAGAAGGACCTAAATATCAATATGGCAAAGGATGCTTATCGGACGGCATCCTTGGAAGCTGGATATCCAGCGTGTGTGGTTTGGATGATGTGGTCGATCCTGATAAAGTGAAAAGCCACTTGAAATCCGTTTACACATATAATTTGAAACACGATTTAACTGACCATGTGAATCCACAAAGGCCAAGCTTTGCGGTCGGCAATGAAGGCGGTTTGTTGCTATGTACCTGGCCCAAAGGCGGAAAATTGTCTCTGCCATTTGTCTATTCAAACGAAGTGTGGACAGGAATTGAATACCAGGTCGCTTCTCATTTGATGATGCATGGATTGGTCGAGGAGGGATTGGACATTGTCAGAACTTGTAGAAAACGTTACGATGGCCGAATTAGAAATCCATTTAATGAATATGAATGCGGACATTGGTATGCGCGTGCTATGGCAAGTTATGGATTAATTCAGGGTTTAACTGGAATTCGATATGATGCCATTTCCAAATCGTTATATATTGATTCAAAAATTGGCGATACCTTTAAAAGCTTTCTTTCCACGGAGACTGGTTTTGGAACAGTCGGATTAAAAAAAGGAAAGCCTTTTGTTGATGTAAAATATGGCGATATTGACATTGACGTGGTTTATGTTTCAGGAGAAATTGAGACATTCGAATAAATATCATTTCATACATTTGTATAAAAATAGGAAGTCATAAAAACACAATGCCTAAAAGACTCCTTCCATATCTATTTGTGCTGGTTCTCTGCGTGTGTCAGGGTAAAAATGGAATTGTTGTTGCGCCGGCCGAAAACAGGCTGCAACTTTTCAGCACCTTTGATACAGAAATGAAAGAGCCGTCTGGTTTGTCTTTGGGAGAGCATAATCAGTCGTTGTGGACGGTAAGCGATCCGCCTGAAAACAAGGTGTATGAAATGGACTTGCAAGGCAATATTTTAAGGACATTGAAATTTAACGGGGAGGATTTGGAAGGTGTTGAGTATGATTCCAGCAATAAAGTAATCTGGATCATAGATGAAAAAAAGAGAGAGCTTATTAAATTGGACACCAGCGGAACTGTCTTGGAACATCACGAAATTTTAGTTGAAAATCCCAATAAGAATGAGGGTCTGGAAGGCATATCCATTACAGCTTCCAATCAATTTTGGCTCGTCAATCAAAAAAATCCTTGCGAAGTAATCGAGTTGAATTCAAATTTTTCAATTCGGGCTCAATTCACATTCGATTCCATTGACGACCTTTCAGGGCTTTGTAATGATGCTGTTGCTGGTCAATTCTGGATGTTAAGTTCAGCAAACCGTCTGCTCATTCAGTGGAGTCAAACCGAGGGAATAATTGATCAGTACAATTTGCCCATGAATAATCCAGAAGGGATTGCGATAGATTTTAGTAACAATTTGGTCTATATCGTCAGCGATTTTCAAGCAAAATTATTTATCTTTCAACTGAAACCGGACAAATAAAGTAAAGGCTAAAATAATGTCTGTTTTGATCTCTCCTGGATTCCAATCCAAGGGTGTTATAAGGCATTGATTGGGCAATCAGACACCCCTCTCCAGCTTCGCTGGTTCTCCCCTGGAGGGGAGACAAACCAACAACCAAGTAAGTCCTCCCTCGAGGCGACCGAAGGCGACCAACGGAAGTGCCCTTGGGTAAAGTGTACACCACAGATGAATTTTATATTCCCTTTTCCCATATTCCAAATCTCCCCTTGACAGGCTGTTGCAGAATTATTTTTATTGAATATTTCATAAAGTTATGTTAAATTGTTAGTTATAAAACATAATAAATCATTTAAACTAACGGTCTATGCA
>JABMRT010000123.1 GCA_013202295.1 Candidatus Zhuqueibacterota bacterium | reverse complement strand
TCTGATTATTCTAATACCAGGATATCAAAATAGTTTATTAGCATGCACAATAATTGCTGTGGGAAAGAAGGCCTCTGCCGATGGCTCTGTTATTATTTCGCATACTGATACAGGTCCAGATTCAAGAATTTTTGTTGTCCCTGGTAAAACACATAAAGCTGGATCCAACGCTTCGGTTTATTTGGGAATTCAGGATGCTTCTTTACCGTTAAATGATGATGGGGAAATACTGGGAACTATCCCGCAGGTTGAGAAAACCTATAAATATATTCAATCTGCTTACTCGCATGTCAATGAATTCCAGCTGGGCATTGGTGAAAGCACCACTGCAGAGAGAGAGGAACTCGCGTGCACCCATGAAAACAGCGGACAGATTATGACCATCGAGCAGGCCCAGATTTTTGCGCTCCAGCGTTTTAAAAAGGCCAAACCTGCGGTAAAGTTCATCGGGGATTTAATGGCCGAATACGGCTTTCTGCCGTCCAGCGGAGATGATGGTTCCGAAACACTTGTTATTGCGGATACGGATGAAATCTGGGTTTTTGAAGTCTTTAGTGTCGGGTCGGGCTGGAAACGGGAAAGCGGAACGCCTGGAGCCATCTGGGCAGCACAACGTCTCCCGGATGAAACAGCAACCATGATCCCCAACTGGAGCATTATTAAAGAAATCAACGTGGACGACACAAGTCATTTTATAGTTTCTGAGAACTATATGCAGGAAGCCATTGATCGCGGCTGGTACGATCCATCCTCAGGCAAACCTTTTATCTGGCAGGATGCTTATACACCCTTGCCCGTAGAATATGCGACCGGGCGCTTTTGGCTTTTCCATCAGACATTTGCCCCAAATTTCAGAGAATGGCCGGATCGCTTTCTGAACGGGAATCCGTATAAAGGATTGATCCCATATTTTCAAATTGTTGAACCGCTTTCTATTTATCCATTCTCCGTAAAGCCGGAAAAGAAAATATCCGTGCAGGATATCATTGCGTTCCAGCGTTCCACGTTCGAAGGGACCATCTACGATATGACGGCCGGTCCTGAATGGCTGGTACATGATGCTGATTCCGGCTTTGTTAAGAGTCCGTTGGCCACACCATTTCCAGGTAGTGATCTTAGAAAATTGCTGAAAATGACCTATCGCCGTCCGGTCGCCCGACACCGCGGACATTACGGCATGGTGCTTCAGCTTCGGGACTGGCTGCCGGATGAAATCGGCGGTGTGTATTGGGTGTATCTCGATAATCCGTATTTTAGTCCTTACGTACCGATTTACGCGGGAAATTTATCAGTAGCTGAAACTTACAAAACATACGATCCTAATAAGTATGATGAAAACTCTGCCCGCTGGGCCATTGATTTTGTTGATAATCTGGCGAACCTGAAATTCCAGAAAATCGCTGAAGACGTGAAAGCAGTCAGGACACCTTTCGAAGCTGAAATATTCGATAAACAGAATTTCATTGAAAAGGAAGCAATGAAGCTTTACAAAAAGGATCCGGTTGCTGCTCAGGAATATTTAACAAATTACTCAAACGGATTAATGAATGATGTCGTAAAAATGTTCATCAATTTAAGGGATAAAATTATAACGAAGTATACCAATAATCATGAATAGTCTTGTACATTGGATTTATCTACACCAACTCAACAATTACGTCATCAAAATGAATGCTTTATAAACAAGTTTGCTGGATTAAGTGTATTTTTGGGCCGAATTTAGGCCGAGTTAGTTTGACCACATACCCTTCAATGCCGATACATTCTAGCTTTTCTACTTGACAATTGTGCAAATATTTACTTCCTTCAAATACATCTTTAAACCGTATAATACTATCCTTCTGAGCCGTTAGGGGCTGTACCTTCGTTGCTGCCAATCCTGGAACACATTGGCTAAAACATATCGATGGACATTATTAATTAGCTTATAGGAGATTTTCTAAATTAGTAGGTTTACAACAATAATCAAGGGTGGATGAAATTATGGAAAACACGCATAGAAGAAATTTCTTGAAAATAACAACTGCGGGTGTTGTTGGAACATCGATTGGAGTTGCGTTAGGCGAAACATCTGTAAATGTGGAAACTGAAAAACTCAGAGGTCAAGAAACACATCAGGGGAATAACCAATTCAATCTTGGTATGGCCTCTTATACATTTAGAAATTTCAGCCTGGATGAAACTCTGACAATGACTCATCGACTTGGATTAAACAGAATCGCCCTGAAAAGTCATCACTTGCCGTTGGAAAGCTCTGTGGATGAAATCAGAGCCGCAGCCGATAAAGTAAAGGCAGCTAATATTGAGCTTTATGGCTGTGGAGTGGTCTACATGAAAAATGAAGCTGAAGTACATCGGGCTTTCGATTATGCGGAAGTAGCTGGAATGCGTATCATCATTGGAGTTCCCGAGCATCATTTGCTCGAACTGGTCAATCAAAAAGTGCAGGAATTTGATATCAAACTTGCAATTCATAATCATGGGCCTGGCGATGAACGTTATCCAAGTCCGCAAAGTGCATACGACAGAATAAAGGATTTAGACCATCGCATGGGATTGTGTCTTGATATAGGCCATACCGTGCGAATTGGACTGGATCCAGTTGAAGCAGCTGAGAAGTTTTTCGATAGGTTATTTGATGTTCATATCAAAGATGTTTCTGCCGCCGCTGAAGAAGGTAAAACGGTTGAAATCGGGCGAGGTATTATTGACATTCCAAAATTCTTACAAGCGTTGTTAAAAATAAACTACTCGGGTACACTTGCCTTTGAATTTGAAAAAGATGAAACAGAGACATTGCCTGGTGTGGCAGAATCAGTTGGCTATATCAGAGGAGTACTTGCTGTGATTTAATTCTTACATTATTTAAACAAGAAGGAAAAAGAAGATAACCTTTTTTACTGCATTATTCTATCCTGCAGAGCCATTACATGGTCGTACACGTAGAAGACATACTCGCTATGCACTCGTATATCATCTATGTGTTGATCTGTTATTCTCGACACTGTAAGCACATTCTTATAAAACATCAGAAACGTCAGTAACGTCAGTAACATCAGTAATGTCAGTCCATGCTTTTAGCTTGACAATAATTACAATTATAACTATCCTTTTACAACATCTCAGCACTGCATAATATACGTTCCGCGTCTTTCCGGTGGGATTGACTTTGCCCTGCCGGCGATATATTGCCATCCAATTCAAGGAGATGTTCTGAATGAGGATAGAGAGCAACAAGTGGATGTGCATTGCCGGTGTAATCGCAGTCGTCCTTGCCACGTTCCAGCTTATCTTTCTAACACGATACATGAGCAGACTTTCTGACGACACGTTGGGCGTGTGGCTGTATGTGCTGACGATCATTCTGTGGATTTCGGTAGCTATTCTGTTCTTCCAGAAGTCAAGGTCGGAGCGCTCGAAGCATGAGTGAGTGAGAATTGATCGACAATCTAAAATGATTCATTTCGGATATTGCCATAAATGGTAAACTTGTACTGCAGTCTGAATGGAAAACGATTTCTAACGGAATTTGCTATATAAGAAAACCCGAAATAGAAGAGGGCGGGTGCGATTTAGTAGGAACTATCTGGGAGAGTCTGAAAATATTTTTAGAAAAAAATTAAATAGATGATGTCGATTGATTTTGGATAGTAAATTTTGCATAAGTAGAATAAAAGCAGGATTAACACAAAAAATCAATGAATCAACGTATACTTTGTTTATTATTGGTAAATATGCAAATCAGAAGCACCCTAAAACAAACGAAATTAGC
>JABMRT010000122.1 GCA_013202295.1 Candidatus Zhuqueibacterota bacterium | reverse complement strand
TCTATCCGTGCTTCATCCGTGTTTATCTGTGGCACATTGGTTTTAATATACGCACTCGATTCAACATAGCACCAACTTTACAATTAAAACGAAAATCCTGACCCGGAGAAAAGGGAACAACATTCTGTCTTACCTCAAATCACTTACCGCTTACCCCTGACCTCTTACCAACAAGAAGTCAATTCCAAGTTTGACGAAAACAATCCCTAAAAAATTGACTTGGTTTTTAAACCATACATTATTAATATTATCAAACCTTGAATTTATTTTCAAAGTTTTTCATCTTTTTGACATCACATCTATCGAATTACATTCATTCACCTATCGCACTGCATTCATAATCTGACCGAATCTCGACACCACGAACCGCATTCCGGTCTAAAAAGGGAGCATGGTCATGAAATCCCTGATTGTATTTTGGATTCTCTTTCTAACCGTCATTCATTTGCCATTGGATGGTGCATTTGAAGAAATTCCTGCGGGTGCGCGATCAGTAGCTCTCGGAATGACCGGCACCGCAGATGAGGGGCGCATTGACGCCGTCTGGATGAATCCGGCATGTCTGGCAACTTTGGATAATTGGCAGGTTGCTCTTTATCTCACAAGACCCTTTGGCTTGAAGGAGGTATCGCATCAGACATTTTGTTTGGGCCGCCCCCTGTTTAAAGGCGGGATTGGAATCACCCTGCAATCATTCGGCGCCAGATATTATCACGAACAACAATTTAGCCTGGCCTGGGCAACACAGATTGAGAATCAATTTAGCCTGGGATTGCGCGTAAGAACAGGCCGGTTGGCGATTGACCGGTATGGCAGCACAATGGCCTGGATGATGGACTGGGGTCTGTTGTACCGTCCTTTGCCCCGATTTCAGTTAGGCGCGTCTCTGACGAACGCCCTTCGAGCAAGACTTGGGCAAAATCGGAAGGCTTTGCCTCAAAGCCTGCGTCTCGGCATTCAGATAAAGCCAGCGGAGAACGTCAAGATAAACTTGGATCTCATCAAGGACTCCCGTTTCCCCGTTCAGATAGCGGGAGGAGTTGAGATTCAGATCTTGCCGATTTGGTGCGTTCGTGCAGGATTCTCAAATCAACCCAACTATTTGTGTGGAGGATTCGGATTTCAAATGCGCGGCTGGAATTTGGATTACGGATATGCCATCCATCCGGTGCTGGGCGGTACGCATCATATCTCACTTCTTTTTCTGGATATATCACAATGATGCGATCCTTGAAATTGAGGTGGATATTCGGGACATCCTTGATCCTATTAATATGGAGTGTTGCACCCATCACCGCACAATCTATATGGGAGGAGGATCTGCTGGAACAGATTCTGGATCTCGAATCGGATTTCTCT
The DNA here is from genome assembly GCA_013202295.1 of Candidatus Zhuqueibacterota bacterium. Classification (GTDB taxonomy): domain Bacteria; phylum Zhuqueibacterota; class QNDG01; order QNDG01; family JABMRT01; genus JABMRT01. The sequence continues at coordinate 15,802 of JABMRT010000122.1, read as the reverse complement.
GCGGAACAAATCGCGTCACTTGAAGAACATCCCATTGACTTGAACAAAGCCGGCATTCAGGATCTGACTGCGTTTCCCCTAATCACTCCCCACCTCGCCCGTAGGATCGTGGAGCAGCGACGAGACCACGGCCCGTTTAAATCTTTTATGGAATTCATCCTTCGTCTGAATCTGGACAAATCCTTCTGGCAGCAACTCAAATCGTTTTTCAAAGTCACAAACAGAAAGCAACAGCGACAACCCCGCTTCCGGCTGCGAAACCGTGTCACATATAACACGCCACATTCAAAAGGTCTCCTGGAGAATGATTACCCCGGAGCGCCAGTGAAATCGTATGGCAGGATACGGCTGCGTCCTTCCGAAATTTTTGAAATTGGAATACTATCAGAAAAAGACGCAGGCGAGCCAAATTGGACAGATCATACAGTCGGCTTTTTACAGCTCTCTTTGCGGGAGGAAACTGTCCGGATTCTCATCGGCAATTTTATCGTGGAATCCGGTTTTGGTCTTGTGCTTTGGGGACCGTATCGATTCTCCGGTGGCAGTAATCCCATTGCGCCCTACAAAGTCGGCGTTCGCGGCCCGGTGGGCTATGTCTCCGCGGATGAAAATCATTCGCTCAGAGGCGTGGCCGGTGAAATCCAAATGAGGAAATGGACAGGCCATTTATATGCCTCCGATTCAAGGATGGATGCATCTCTTTCCCAAAATGGAACCATTCAATCTTTCGGAACCTCGGGTCTGCACCGCACCGAGTCGGAACTATTCAGAGAAGATACGGCAAGTGAAAAACTTCTTGGACTGGATATCTCACGCGCGTTCTCTAAGGGAGTGGTTGGAGTCACTGCGTTTAACAATCAATACACCCTGCCCTGGGCTGCAGATTTGGAATGCCCATTGGAATTCTCTGACGATCGAAATACAGTGGCAGGTATTTATTACAGTCTGACTTTTAGAGACTGGAACTTCAATGGTGAAATAGCCGCCAGCAAATCGGGTGGAACCGCAATCATCTCGAACGCCTTGTACGAAACAACACTATTTTCCACTGCCCTTTCCCTAAGAAATTACGAGCCCGATTTTCACAATCTCCACGCCAATGGTCCGGCCCGTTATGCCACCCAAAATGAACAGGGCGGTACTTTTGGTCTTCTTCTGAAAAAACAATTCATGGATCGTGTTAGCATCAGATACGATCTCTTCCGCAGGCCGTGGAACAGCTACTCCATGTCCATCCCCTATTATGGAAATGACTTTTTCATTCAGGTGGAGAAAACCCTGATAAAAGATCAGAAACTTCAGATTCGATATCGCATCCGGCGGGAGGAGGATAATTATATCCAGATGCTGGACACCGGCCGTGAATCATCAACGATCGGTCAACGAATTCATCAACAGGTCCGGGTGGATCTTCAATCGAAGTTGACGAAAAAATGGACGTTGCGTCATCGGCTGGAATGGGTCTGTTTCAGTGAGCCTGGAAGGAAACCGCTGGAAATTGTCAGGGAAAGTGGATTCCTGATCTTCCATGAAATCAGATACCAGCCCTTTCCTGCACTGCGCATTTCTGTGCGGTATACCGGATTCCAAAGCGATTCATATGACAGCCGACTTTATACCTACGAATCGGACGTGCCCGGCGGTTTCTCAATCCCGGTGTTATACGGGCAAGGCGCGCGCCATTACATTCTGATGGATTATAAAATCCGGAAATGGTGCCGGTTAGGAATCAAATACAGTGAAATCTATCATGACCGCGAATCAGAATGGGGCTCCGGTCTGGATTGCACAGATGGAGACATTCGACGCACTTTCACATTTCAAGCGGATCTGCAGTTCTAAATTGCATTAGCAGTTTTATAGTGTAAATTGTCGGTGATCTTCGTGGAAAAGCCAATAATAGTCATCGTAAAAGGAAAGCAAGCTTTTACCTTTTCATTCGAAAGGCAGAAGAGCTGATATCTGTGTCAAGTGCTCAATTCCTGGATAGGAAAACTTTCAGTTGGTATAAACGCATCTTATGTTAAACGGGCCCCAAATGTAAAAAGGTTACGAATTTTGCTTGCTATCAATTAATTACTTTATTATCCTGTGCTAGAAAAGCAGAAAGGAGGATTCAATGAAAAGGCTTATTGTCGCATCCCTGCTTATTACTATCCCATTATTTTTTTACTGTGCGGCCTATACCAGCCTGCAACCTGTTGGAAAAGACCGGATCACTGGAAATTTCAGCATCGGCGGACCAATTATCTCCGCGTTCGGTACGAGGATTCCTGTACCTTATGGAACAGCCGGATTGAATTATGGCCTGTCCGATCAGACCAACCTGAATTCAAACTTGCATATGCTTTCACTGGCCTACCAGGTTGCCGGATTGGATGTCGGAGTGACTTGGTTCCCGGTCCAGAATGAGGGATGGATTCCCACAATCGGTCTCGCGCCTCGCTGTCTGATGCTAATGAGTTTAAAATCCGATGTGACCAGCCGATTTCGTGCTTATCCCCTTGTCACAACTTCTGCTTTGTGGAAAAAAGGGAACGGCCATATTTACACAGGATTGGACATTATAATTCCATTCTCTGAAGCGGACTATGACGATGAGGCGGTCTCTATCATATTCTCTCCTTTCGCCGGATACCGATTACCACTAAGTGATCGCCTTAATTTGCTCACCGAAATCAAATGGATGGGCGCAAATGTAGAAAGCGATCAACTGGCTGTGGAATATGTTCCCGTGAACGGATACGGTGCTGTCACGACCCTCTTTTCTATCGAAAGGAGGTTTTAAATGTATAAGCGATTTCTAGTCACAGGCTTTATCATCCTGCTACTTTCAGTCGGATGCGAATTGGATGGATTTTTATTTAATTCCACCAAGATAGATGCCTATATACTGCCCGGTAATACCATCCCGGATTCACTCATCGAGCAGGTCACATTTCAAAGTGAAGGAAATACCCTTTTGGGCTACTGGGTGAAGTCAGGTAGAACACGTGATGGAATAACCCTGCTCTACTGCCACGGGAATAAAAACAGCATGGATGAATACTGGGATCGTGTAATGTTCCTTCATGAACTCGAAATCAATCTTCTCATATTCGATTATCAGGGTTATGGCATGTCTGAAGGAGAATCTTCGGAAGCTGGCCTGCACGCTGATGGAAACGCTGCTTTAAATTATCTTCGATCCCGTAATGATGTGCAGGAGGATTCAATCTGCTTTTATGGAAACTCTTTGGGAAATGTGGTCTCCATTTATCTCGCTGCCGAACAGATGGATCCTTTATGTCTTATCGCGGAATGCCCATTCGCATCTGCCAATTCCCTCACACAAGGAAGCACAATATTGGATATCCCTCCGCTCTGGCTCACGGAAGGAGAGTTTAACAATGCGAACCTTATTAAAAGGATAAATACCCCCCTGCTGCTTCTGCATGGTGAAGAAGACGATTTTGTACGTTATCGGGATAATGGGAAAGTGGTTTATGAAAATGCACCTGATCCAAAATCACTGATCCTGGTTCCAGGGGCTGGACATACCGACATCCCCCAAACAATGGGGCTTGAGACTTACCGCATGGCAATCCAGAACTGGATTCTTAGCAGTAGAAATATTTCACATTAATTGATAGTTGTATTACATTGAATGTAATATTCGTTTTTTTTACAATTCCCTATTGTAATTCAGAAGGAAATATTCTATCTTTGAAATAATTAAAATGACATCTACAGATATATACACCAATGAATGATGAAAGGAGGTATCCATCAGTAGTTACTGTTAACGATAATCCACTAATCGATTTAAGGAGGGTAGCATGATTCGGAAACAAACAACAATGATCCTTATTGTACTGCTTGTCGTTGCACAAATGAGTTTTGCCGGTGGTATTCTTACGAATACCAATCAAAGTGTACAGTACGTACGGACACTTGCACGTAATGCTTCCACAGATCTCGATGCTGTCTATTTTAATCCAGCCGGATTAACGGAACTCACAGACGGATGGCATGTCGCATTTTACAGCCAGACTATCTTTCAGGAAAAAAAGATCAATAACGATTTCCCGACAATGACAACAAATGAATTCATTGGTGATATTACCGCACCAATTTTCCCTGACTTATTCGCTGTTTACAAAAAAGATAAACTTGCCTTTTCGTTTGGGATTGCCCCGGTAGCAGGTGGTGGCTCAGCAGAATACGCAGATGGCTTGCCTTTATTTGAAATACCGGTTTCACAATTGCCAGCCGGACTTTCACAATTGGGTGCACCCACTACAGCTTACAGTGCAGATATATTCTTTAAAGGCAGCTCCGCCTATATAGGATATCAATTGGGCGTTTCCTACAAGATCAATGATATGATTTCTGTGGCTCTAGGCGCAAGATACAATATGGCCAAGAATACATATGAAGGTCATATTAAAGATATCATGATCAACCCGACTTTTCCTGGTCTCGCAGATGGAAGCATGACCTCGGCATATGATTTCCTCATGCTGGTTGCAGCCAATCATCCCGATCCCAATGTGGCTGGCGCCGCTGGTCTCTATGCTGCTTCCGTGGCAGACTTGGAAGTAGATGCCGAACAGTCAGGAACAGGCATCACACCCATTATCGGTGTCAATTTGACATTGAATGAGAAATTGAACGTCGCTGTGAAATATGAAATGAATACCGCAATTGAATTAGAAAACAAAACCGTCGTTGATGGTTCTGGAATGTTCCCTGATGGAGCCAAATTCAACAATGACATCCCGGCGATGCTTGCTGTCGGTGCACAATATGCCATGATGCCTGCACTGGATGTAGCTCTCTCACTGACCTATTACTTTGAGCAGAGTGCCGATTGGGAAGGCGCAGAGGATGACCTAGACGGTAACTCAATGGAGGTTGCTCTGGGTCTGGAATACGACATCAATGATGCCTGGCTGGTCAGCGGTGGTGTAAATTATGCCCAATCAGGCTCCGTAGGCAGTAACTATCAATCTGATTTCGAACATGATCTGGGCAGCATTACAGGTGGTTTGGGTCTGAGATATAAACTCAGCGAGAAGATCGACCTGGACCTCGGTGGACTCTACACACAGTATTTCGAGGATGAAAAAGTCACAGTTGATCCAACCTTTGGTTCATTTACAGAAACTTATAATCGTGTGGCCAAAGCAATTGCTGTTGGCATCGGATATCACTTTTAGACTTACAGTAACTGAAAAATAAAAAGCCCCGGTCATTCGATCGGGGCTTTTTATTTAATAAATCTTGGATAATCGTTATCTTCTATTGAATTTTCTCTCACTATCCTCTATATTGTTTATCATTAACACTTCAAGATCATAAAAACCGGCGAACGCATTATGAAATTCATCGCGGATTTCCACATCCACTCTCACTTCTCGATCGCAACCAGTAAACAGCTCTGCCCCGAATATCTGGATCACTGGGGCCGAATCAAAGGCATCAAGATCGTCGGCACCGGCGATTTCACCCATCCGGGATGGACCGCGGAATTGAAGGACAAACTCGATCCGGCCGAGCCGGGATTATACCGGCTGAAACCTGGATTGCGTGTTCAGGATCAATGGACCATTCCAGAGACTCAGGAAAATGGCGTACGGTTCATGCTCACTTCCGAGATCAGTTCAATATATAAAAGGGATGGAAAAGTGCGTAAGGTGCACAATGTACTCTTTGCGCCGAATTTTGAGACCGTGGAGAAAATTCAGACCAAACTCGCGTCCATGGATTTCAATATCACTTCTGACGGCCGGCCCATTTTGGGAATGGATTCGCGCGATTTGTTTGAATTGGTATTGGATATTTCCGATCAGGTTTTTCTTCTTCCGGCTCATATATGGACACCCTGGTTTTCTGTGTTGGGAGCCAAATCCGGCTTTGATTCAATCTCGGATTGTTATGGTGATCTGACATCGCATATCTCTGCTGTTGAGACCGGCCTGTCCTCCGATCCGGCCATGAACTGGCTCTGCAGCCAGTTAGACGGGTACACACTGCTCTCAAATTCAGACGCCCATTCCCCGGAGAAACTGGGGCGCGAGGCCAATTTGTTTAATATGGATCTTTCTTATGATGGAATATTAGGAGCGATTCGAAGTGGAAATCCGGATCATTTCTTAGGCACAGTGGAGTTCTTCCCACAGGAAGGCAAGTACCATCACGATGGCCATCGCAAGTGCGATATCAACTGGTTGCCTTCAGAAACGCAAAAATATAACGGAGTGTGTACCGAATGCGGTAAACCGGTTGTGGTCGGCGTGCTCAATCGTGTCATGCAGCTCGCGGATCGCGACAATCCTGAAGATCGGCTGAAACGTCATCCCTTCCATTCAGTAATTCCCTTGAAAGAATTGCTGTCCGAGATACACGGTGTAGGCCCGAACAGCAAGCGAATTTCAAGAGAATATACATCCCTGCTGCAAAAAATGGGGCCGGAACTTGATGTACTTTTATTTAAATCAGAGGAAGAGATCGAGCGAATGGGCCAGCCCCTTCTGGCTGAAAGCATTCGACGGATGCGATCCGGTAAAGTGAATATCACAGCCGGTTATGATGGTGAGTTTGGCATCATCCGGACATTTGAAGAGGGAGAGATACGTCGATTAAAAGTCTCCACTTTTTAAACATTTGGGGGAAATACCTGAAGCTCCCTCACAATCCCTTTGTGGATGCGATAGAAATGGCAATAATCGAACATCAACAGAGTACTGACAAACATGGAAAACCGAAAAAACAACAGTTCAGTATAATCAAATGAGAGGAGGTCTGAAATGGCAAGCACTGGACAAAAATGGTTGATTGGCTGTGGAATCGGATGTGGGGCAGTCATTCTGATCATCGTACTTTTAGTGGGTGGTAGTTTCTTGCTTGTAAAAAATACAGTGCAAGATTTTAAAGCCGTCGAAGCGATAACGGAACAGCTCGAAGCCGAGTATGGCACAGTCGAATCCTATTGCCCGCCCGCAGACGGCGTCATTTCAATTGATCGCATTGAGCAATTCATCGCGATTCGTGACAGCATGCTTGTTGTTTCAGAGGACATTGCAGAGCGAGTTGATGAATTGTCTGAGAACATTGATCGCCTTGAGAATGACGATGTCAAATCCTTCAAAGATGTATTCAAACTTATCAGCAAGGGGGCTGGTGTGGTACCCCAGCTGGCAGATTATTACCTCACACGAAATCAGGCGCTTTTAGCAAACGAAATGGGCACTGGTGAGTACTTCTATCTTTACATCACGATATATTACAGTTATCTTGGCCACGATCCTGGAGATGGTCCCCAGTTTAAACTGATGGATAACAAGCACCGTCGCAGAGGGGTGAATTGGAACACAGAGGATGACGATGATCTCACACCTGTAGAAACTATTGAGAACCGGCGCGAATGGGTTACCACACTTGTCCGCGATTTAATGCTCCCCATGCTTGAATGTCAGATGGAATCTCTGCAACAGTCTGGTCATGCTGATAATACGTGGAAGAACGCTCTCGCCCGTGAAATCCAGGCACTCCATTCCGATCCGGATCGGTTGGTATGGCAGGATGGTTTGCCGCGAACATTGACACAAAATTTATCAATTTACCGGGACGAACTTGATTCACGATACGATGCCATGCTGAATCCACTTGAGGTCATGGCTGAGCTGGATGACAATTAAACGAATAATTAACATATGAAATTTCAGCATTGGATTTTTATCAGCTTGGTCCTCCTTTCAATACTGCAATGGGTGCATTTCTATCCCTTGCTGCCGGATCGAATTGCCCTTCAATTTGACGCGCATGGCAATCCCGCAAATTGGTCGCTCAAATTGCAGGTGTTGTGGATTCTTGTGTGTGCGGAAACACTCGTGCTCCTGATTTTTGGATTATTACCCGCTTTCGCTCACCGCATCCCGGTTTCATTGTGGAACCTGCCCAATCGCGATTACTGGTTTGCCGGGGAACGGAAAGACCAGACGATACTTACATTAAAGGATAAATTGAGCTGGCTAGGTATCTTTGTTCTGCTCTTTATTATTATAACCAACCAGAGTGTTATTAACTTCAACATATCGGAGTTGTACCGAATTCCTTTACCGGATATGTTTTACGTCACAATCCTGTTCTCCGCACTTATGGGCATTTGGACGTTAAAACTTCTCCGCCAGTTTCGTAGATGAGTTTGTATATTATTTGACATAAAGGAAGGAAATATTTATGCGCTATTTCATTACCGGAGCCACCGGATTCATCGGAGGCAAACTCACTGATAAACTTCTTAAGTCCGGACATCAGATCACGGCGCTTGTTCGTAATCCTGTAAAAGCAGAAGAATTGAAATTAAAAGGTGTAACTCTGATTGAAGGAGACATCACAGATAAAGAATCCATGCGAAAAGGAATGGAAGGCGTGGACGGCATCTTTCACATGGCAGCCTGGTACAAGGTCGGTGTGAATGCCAAAGATCTAGCGTACCGCATCAATGTGGAAGGAACCCGGAATGTCCTCGAACTCATGAAAGAACTGGGGATTAAAAAAGGTGTCTATACCAGCACTTTGGCAGTGTTTTCGGATACACACGGAAAATTGGTAGATGAAACCTATCAGTTTACAGGCAAACATCTCAGCGCATATGATGCGACCAAATGGAAGGCGCATTATGAAGTCGCCCGTCCCCTGATGAAAGAAGGACTTCCGCTCGTCGTCGTGCTTCCGGGATTGGTTTACGGGCCAGGTGACACAAGCTCTTTGGAAGAAAATCTCCGTGTTTATTTGAAAGGCAAATTGCCCATGCTGCCGAAGAAAACGGCCTTTTGCTGGGCGCATGTCGATGACATCGTGGACGGCCACATTCTCGCCATGGAAAAAGGCAACCCGGGTGAAGGCTATATCATCGCGGGTCCGCCCCACACCTTTATCGAAGGAATGGAGATCGCCGAGAAGATCACGGGCGTCAAATTACCCTGGATGCGCGTGGGTCCTGGAATGATCAAGCTAATGGCAGACTTCATGAAACCGGTGAGCGCACTCTTCCCATTCCCCCCGACCTATACTCCGGAGGGCTTGCGGGTTGTAGCGGGCGTGACATACTTGGGGGATAACAGCAAGGCCAAACGCGAGCTTGGGTACAATCCCCGACCTGTGGAAGAAGGACTCAAAGAGACACTTGAACATTTAATGAAGGAAATGGGAATCCGCTGAGTATTTACGGTTCCAATTTAATGGATAAGTATGAAGCAAAGCTCCACTGACATTCTCATCATCGGCGCAGGCCCGGCTGGATTAATCGCGGGCGCACGTGCGGCTGAATGCGGCGCTACTGTGGTGATTCTGGAGAAAATGGATCAACCGGCTATGAAACTTCGAATTACCGGCAAGGGCCGCTGTAACATCACGAACAGCGCGGAAATGGAAGACTTCCTCACCCATTTCAGTCCGAATCCCCGATTTCTTAAACCGGCCTTTTACACCTTTTTCAATACCCAGCTTCTGGAAAAATTGGAACGCCTGAATGTGCCAACCGTTGTGGAACGCGGCGGCCGCGTCTTCCCGGTCAGTCAGTCCGCAAAGGATGTTGCGGAGGCGTTGATCAAATGGGGCCGCGAATCCGGTGTGAAGGTCTGGACCAATGCATGCGTCTCTGAACTGGTTGTGTCGGATGGAGAGATTCGGAGTGTCACATTGAAGGACGGACAAACAATCGAGGCCAAATCCGTCATCATCGCAACCGGTGGCGTGTCCTATCCAGGCACCGGTTCTTCAGGAGACGGGTACCGTCTCGCCAAATCTGTGGGCCATACAATCACACCTGTGCGGCCGGCCCTGGTTCCTCTTCTAACAGAGGGAACGGTTGCACAATCCATGCAGGGCCTGAGCCTGAAAAATGTGACCGCCTCTCTCTGGGTGGATGAAAAAAAGCAAGCGGATGATTTCGGTGAGATGATTTTCACCCATTTCGGCCTGTCCGGTCCTATCATTCTGACACTTAGTCGGAAAGCGGTCATTGCACTTGACAAGAGACAATCTGTCGAAATCTGCTTGGATCTCAAGCCCGCTCTGGATGAAACCAAACTGGACACCCGCCTGATCCGTGAACTGAACACACATGGCAAGCAACAATTCAAATCGATCTTAAAAGGATTGCTCCCCCAGAAGATGATCCCGGTATGTGCTGATGTAGTTGAAATTTCCCTCGACAAACCAGCGAGTCAGATTAGCGGAGTGGAAAGAAAAGCGCTGCTTCGATTTCTGAAGAATTTTCGATTTACAATAAACGGACATCGGGGGTTAAAAGAAGCGATTGTGACCGCTGGCGGAGTCTCCATCAAGGAAATCGATTCAAAAACCATGGCCTCTAAATTACTTCAGGGACTTTACTTTGCAGGTGAAGTTTTGGATATTGACGCAGATACAGGTGGATACAATCTACAGGCCGCCTTTTCTACAGGTTGGCTGGCCGGACAATCTTCGGCACACTGGTTTGCGGCCTCATCGGATTCGATTGGCAAAGTGTAGATAAAGCGACAGCCTACATTTTTCAATTGGGGAATGTGATGGGCTCCCTTCGTGATGAAGTGAAGGATACAGTCTCAGAATCCAACCACTATTTAAGTGATTCTCTTTTTGCGGGCATTTATAAATGGCGAGTCAAAGCCGGGAATGACAACCTGTTGTGGAGTGAGTGGTCAGAAATATTCTATTTTACTGTCGTCCCGGAGCAGAGCTTGTAAAAAGTGAAAGTCCCCGGCACTTGCAAAGTGCCGGGGATTTATTACAACTCCCTTTTTTCACGGAGAATCAACGCAAGAACACCTTAGAGCGGAATTACTTCAAACTCCGTCGTTTCCTTCAATTCCTCAAGAAATCCCATGTACGCATCGGTTTTCTTCTGGGCTGCCAAACTAGCCTTGAGCTGCTCTTTTACTTCATCAAAGGGTTTGGTCTCACCTTTTCGGCTTTCGATCTTCATGATATGATAGCCAAAGCGTGTTTCAACAAGGCTGAACTCACCAATCGGTGTATTAAACGCAGCCTCTTCAAACGACTTCACCATCGTACCCCGTTCGAAATCCGAATACAATCCGCCCCGATCCTTTGATCCGGGATCTTCTGAATAATCCTTCACAAGCTTTTCAAAATTCTCACCCTTCTTCGCGCGCGCTAACAAATCTTCGGCTTTCTTCTGAACTTCTATCTTTGTGGAGTCGGACAGACTGGTTGTGTTCAGCAGGATATGCCGAACCGTTGCGGTTTTTGCCTGGCCGTACGCTTCTTCAACATCAGCGTCAGTCACCGTAATTTGATCTGTGAATTTCTCATCCAGCATCTTCTCGATCATGATAAGCGAAGAGAAATCTTTGCGGACGAATTCCAGATCGATGCCCTTTTCCAAAGCCCATTCTTCAAACTTCTCCTGACCCTGAAATCTTTGATATTGATTCTGGAGCAAGCTGTCCACTTCAGTGTCATCAACAGTGACTCCGAATTCCAATGCGACTTGATATAGCAATTGTTTTTCTGCCAGCTGGGATATTGCCCGGTTGATCTCCTGTTGAATCCGCTCCGCAGGAAGCTGTGCAATACCTGCCGCGTCTTTTCCCATATTGTTGAATAAATGCTGGATGACATCTCCGGTACTGATGTCGAAATAAGTGCATGTGACCACGATCTGGTTTTTATCCGGATCGAGGCTCGGCACCAGCATCGCCAGCTCTTTAGCAGTTTCATAAGCGGGTGTGCCTTTTTTCAGCTTGATAGCGCCGGATTTCTTCCCGCACCCGATCATCAGCGCCAATAGTAAAAATGAAATGACAAATACTTTTTTCATGAAATCTCCTTGGTTGGAATGAGTTAAACTTGAATTATATCGTTAAATGTACCCTTGTTATGAATGGTCCTATTCACCTAATCCGTACTCGAGAAGTCGCAGCGCGCGCTCCTTCCCCTTCTCGCCCACTTCAAGCACCGGCCCCACACAAGATGGGCAGCCCGTTGTGCAGCCGCATTCCTCTATCACCTCTTTTGCGGCGAACAGGAGCTGACTGTGCAGACTGAATATTTTCCGGCTGTAACCCACACCGCCTGGCGTATGTTCATAAACATAAATCGTCGGCTTTTGTGAGAAAGGAGATCGGAGCATCGGTACTGTCCGTAAATCTTTTGGGTCGGTCATGATCCAGAGGGGCACTACATTTTCAAGCACATTGCCTACCGCCTTGAGTGCATCGCCCAGATTGGATTCCGTCATGTCCAGTTGTGTGCGGAGTGTATCATCCAGCTCCCACCAGTATGACGTGGTATGCATGGTCATCTCTGGTAAATGGATGCGTCCTGAACCGACATTCTCATGTGTGTCGAACTTGATCTTTTTATAGAGTGTGGCCAAGGTGGTCACACTGACTTCGCCATGTCCTCTGGACCCGCCCTTCACGACATCATCCTCAAAACGATCCATCACCCGGATGTCCGTCTTCAATTGCGCGTCTGTATAATAATCCGTCTTGACTTGCCGGACATATGCTTTTCGGCGATCCCAGTCCAGCTTGTCCACATGAAACTGTTTTCCTTCATGGATATAAATCGCCTCGTCATGCACCATAACAGGCGCGCTGAACAAATCCACTTCACCGATGACGCGCTCTTTATTTGTCGTATCAATAATCACCACATTATCAGGCGCGGCACGTCTTAGACTGACCTCCTCGGCCGGATACGCCTCGCTTGACCAGTGATATTGATTGCCCGACTGGTGGATGACGCCATGTTCTTCCAGAAAATTTAGAAGCTCATGCGTCGCATCAGTTCCGAACTGTTCATCGGTTTCGAATGGGAGTTCAAAGGCCGCGCACTTCAAATGCGAAAGAAGGATGATCAGATTATCGGGATCGATAATGCCGGATTCAGGTGAGCGCTCAAAGAAATATTCAGGATGATTGATTACGTACTGATCCAGCGGTGCAGAAGTGGCTACGATAATCGCGACACTAGTGGATTCGCGCCGTCCCGCGCGCCCGGCCTGCTGCCAGGTCGACGCCACCGTGCCCGGATAGCCGGACATGATCGCCACGGACAGCTGACCAATATCAATACCAAGTTCAAGGGCATTGGTGGAAACCACGCTTTGTATAGATCCGTTTCGCAATCCCTGCTCAATCGCGCGCCGTTCTGTGGGCAAATATCCACCGCGATATCCGCGTATAAGATTGGGATCCTTCTTCAATTTTTTCATTACTTCTTTCAGATAGGTCAGAAGGATCTCCACACGAAGTCGACTGCGCGCGAACACAATAGTCTGCACACCAGCTGCGAGGAAATGCTGCGAGATGTTTCGCACTTCCTTAACTGCGGATTTGCGAATGCCAAGTTCATGATTGATGACCGGGGGATTATAAAAGATAAAATGCTTCTCCCCGCGAGGAGCGCCGTTGTTGTCAATGAGAACGGCTTTATCTTCAATCAACCGTTCAAACAATTCACCCGGATTCGCAATCGTAGCCGAGCATCCGATAAATTGAGGAGTGGAACCGTAAAATTTGCAGATCCGTCTCAACCGGCGGATCAGATTGGCCAAATGGCTTCCGAACACGCCGCGATACGCGTGAACCTCATCAATCACCACATATTTCAAATTCTCAAACAGTTTGACCCATTTGGTGTGATGCGGCAGGATTCCCTGATGCATCATATCCGGGTTGGTGACCACAATGTGCCCCACGCTACGGATGGACTTTCTGGCCGCAACCGGTGTATCCCCATCAAAGGTGTAGGTCTTGATATCCACTCCGATGAGTTGAACAAGATCGTGCAGTTCAGAAACCTGATCCTGGCTGAGTGCTTTGGTCGGGAAAAGATACAATGCACGGTTTTCCGGATTTTCAAGGATGGAATCAAGAACCGGCAGATTGTAGCACAACGTTTTTCCGGAAGCTGTGGGTGTCACAACAACTGCGTTATTTCCGTCTAGGACAGTCTGAATGGATTCGGATTGATGGGTGTAGAGCTGTTGAATTCCGCGAGTGCGAAGCGCGTCCAAAAGACGGGGATCCAGCTTTTCGGGAAACGCCCCAAAGACCGGATCACGCGGAGGAATTTTTTCCCAATGCGTGACATGTCCCCTGAAATCAGGGGAATTGGAAAGCATTTCAATGACTTGTTCAAGTGTCATAAATTACAGGATGGTTCATTTAAAATATTGACAGGAGCATTAATTTCGTTCAACGAATTCCCGATAAAAAAAGTCATGTATGCGATGGTCGCGTGTAAGTTCTGGATGAAACGTAGCGGCCAAAACACGCTCGTTTCTAGCCATCACCACCTGATCCAAATAAAATCCGAGAGCTTCGGTTCCTTTACCCAGGGCTATTATTTTCGGCGCCCTGATGAATACCGCTTCAAACTTGGGCTGATCCGTGAAACTTGGAATTTGAATCTTCTCTGAGAATGAATTAATCTGCCGACCATAAGCATTTCTTTCAACTCGGAGATCGATCAATCCCAGAGGATCGATATGATTATTTACCACTTCTGTCGCGAGCACGATCAATCCAGCGCATGTGCCCATCAGTGGTTTCTTCTGACCAAATTCACAGATAGCTTCTGTGAGTCCGGTTTGATTCATTAGATTCATAAAAGTAGTGGACTCCCCACCGGGAAGAATCAACGCGTCACAGTCGGATAAATCGTCCGGCCAGCGCACGGCCTTTGATGGAATTTGTAACTTTTCCAGCGATTGAATATGACGATGAAAATCACCTTGAAGCGCAAGGACACCGACTCGTTTCTTCATCTACCAGCCGCGGTCTTGCATAATCGAACCTTCGGGAATCTCTGAAATCTCGAGCCCCGGCATGGCTCCGGCCAGTTTCTCAGAAGCCTTCGCCACGATATCCGGATTGTCATAATTGGTCGTCGCCATCACAATGGCTGTGGCTCGCTCGGCCGGATCTTCGGATTTAAATATTCCCGAACCGACGAATACGGATTCAGCACCGAGCTGCATCATCAGTGAAGCATCTGCGGGAGTCGCGATACCACCTGCTGCGAAATTCGGAACAGGCAATTTTCCTTTTTTATGGATGTAGACCAGCAGATCCACAGGCACACCCATCTCTTTGGCTTTAATGACCAGTTCATCTTCACCCAGGATCTTAATCTGATTTATTTCAGAAATCACTGTGCGCATATGCCGAACCGCTTCAACAATATTTCCCGTTCCTGGTTCGCCTTTGGTGCGAATCATGGCCGCACCTTCGGCGATCCGGCGCAGAGCCTCTGCAAGCTCCCGGCATCCACAGACAAAAGGCGCCTTGAACTGCCATTTATCCACATGGTACTTTTCATCCGCGGGAGTCAACACTTCACTCTCATCAATAAAATCAACTCCAAGAAATTCAAGAATCTGCGCTTCCGCGAGATGGCCGATCCGGCATTTTGCCATGACAGGAATCGTTACATTAGCCATAATCTCTTTAATCATTTTAGGATTGGACATGCGCGCCACACCGCCTTGGGCACGTATATCCGCCGGGATTCGCTCAAGCGCCATCACCGCAACTGCTCCGGCATCCTCAGCGATTTTGGCCTGATCGGCGTTTGTCACATCCATGATCACGCCGCCCTTCAGCATCTGAGCAAGCCCACTTTTTACCGTCCACGTACCTTTATCCATCGTGCTTCTCCTCCCCCTTTGGAACAACTTGTGATCGCCGCATCACAACATTTTACAACCATGCCTGTCAAAAGTCCATTTGCATCAAACCCAGCTATGTCTCTAAACCTCGCGGAACTCGCCCTCCAC
>JABMRT010000121.1 GCA_013202295.1 Candidatus Zhuqueibacterota bacterium | reverse complement strand
GGAAAAAGGTGTTTGACTTTTTCGGGCGATATTTGACCTGATGGGTCAAAAAATCCCGGGCAACGGAGTAGAAAATTATCTGGAACAGCCGTTCAGCCACTAAGACATCCGCCTTCGCCAAGGCTATGGCGGGACAAGCAAGTGACAAATAGTACTTCGAACAATTAAAGATTATGAAAAGAATTCTATTTAAATTTCTGGATTATTTCCACAAACTCCTGCTTTTTTCGGCTGATGGGATTGTGGTGATTTTCTCGTTCTGGCTTGCACATCAGCTTTGGATGCTTACACCTCAGCGTTTAAACACGTCATATATACCATTTCAACCTAAACATGTCTTTTTATTCGCATTTCTCTTCAATGCGATTATGATCTGGGGGCAGACCTACAAGATTCAAAGCAGTGTTGTTCATGTGGTGCGGTTAAAGAATTTAATTAAATATTGCATGATCGGATTTGTGATGGCTCTGGTTGTTGGTTTTTTCACAAAATCCCTTTTAATCGGCAGATTGCAGGCAATTTATACATTTTTAATCCTTATTCCACTCTTGATCGCAGAACGCGGCATTGCAGACGGGCTCTGGAATTGGCTGATTACACAGCGCATACAAAAAAAACGTATTGTGATTTTTGGAGCTGGAAATACTGGCAAGCGACTGGTCAAGGCGATTGAAAAGCATCCCAAACTGGGTTATTACTCAATCGGTTTTTTTGATGATCGCAAGTCGAGTGAGTCCGTGGTGATGGCAAATCCTCTGCCCGTAATGGGAGGAAAAGATGAATTTCTTGATTTTTTGAAAAAACGAAAACATGAAATTGACGAGGTGCTGATTGCCATGCCGAGTGCGTCCACTCAGGAGGTGATGCATTTGATGAAAATGTGTGATGACTATAAATTACCCTATAAATTCGTGCCCGGCTTTAATGAGCTTGCACTTCATCGATTGAATCAGGAGCAGCTTGACGGGATTCCCCTTTTCAGTTCCAAAGAACTCTATATCCCGTTATGGGACAGGATTCTAAAAAGAGGACTGGATGTTGTGGTGTCGATTTCCATCCTTATTATTACGGCTCCGATATTAGGGATCATCTCTCTATTGTTAAAAAAAGGATCAGAAGGGTCGGTTCTATTTAAACAGAAACGCGTGGGGCTGAATGGTCAGGAATTTAAAATGTACAAATTCCGGACTATGTATGTGGATACACCCAGGTACGCAGAGCATCCTCAGGAGAAGGAGGATCCCCGGATTACTCGAATCGGTCGCTATCTTCGCCGCACCAGTCTTGATGAAATGCCCCAGTTCTGGAATGTATTGAAAGGCGAGATGAGTGTTGTGGGTCCGCGGCCAGAGATGCCGTTTATTGTGGAGAAGTACAATGACATGCACCGTGAGCGTCTGAAAGTGAAGCCGGGTATTACGGGTATCTGGCAGATCTCAGGCGACCGTTCGCTGCCCATTCATGAGAACATGGATCATGATCTGTATTATATTGAACATCAATCTTTATTATTGGATATAGTAATCGTCTTCCAAACCATATATTTTGCGTTGATTCGGGGGATTGGGGCGAGGTGAAAGAGCATTGCGGATGTCGGATTTCGGATGGTTCGACAAAGTTTACCACAAGTTGCGGATGGTTCGACAAGCTCACCACAAGTTGCGGATTGCGGAAGGCTTTGAACGGGACGGGAATAAAGAATTTCTACAATTTTTATCTATTTCAAAAGGCTCATTAGGCGAATTAATGAGTCAACTCTATATCGCTTATGATTTCTGTTATTGCATAAAATATAAATAATTTAATCGTTGACATTGTATATACCATTTTAATATATTACAGTTATGAAAATATTATGGGACAAAGCTAAAAATGAGTGGTTGATTTTAAATAGAGGTATATCATTCGATGAAATTGCTGATAAAATTATCAATAAAGATTACTATGATATACTTGACAATCCGACTCGTGGTGATCAGTCATATTTTATTTTAGATATTGAAGAATATACTTGGGTTGTACCATTTATAATTACTGATGGTGATGAAATCATATTAAAAACAGCTTTCCCAAGTCGCAAGTTTCATAAAATATATGGAGAAACAAATGAAACCGATTAGACTGACAGAAGAAGAAAAACAAATTGAAAATGATATTGATATCTTAAAACCAGTATCTGATATAAAAAGACAAAATATTGAAAATATATTGTCTGAAGCAAAGAAGAATAAATCTATTAGTCTACGTATTTCAAGCCATGATTTGGAACAATTAAAAGAAAAAGCAAATGATGAAGGTATACCTTATCAAACATTAATAAATTCTGTTCTTCATAAATATGTTACAAAGCAATTCTATGAAAAAGAGCAGATGCTAAGATCTTTGAAGTTAATGCCAAAAGCATAAATATCCGAAATTTTAATAATATCGAGCGGTAGTCAAGCAATAACCATCGTTTGCAATGGATGCAAAAGCGCACCAGTTTTTGGGCAATAAGAGTTCAGTGGAATCACTTCATTTGGCTTTTGCACGCACTGAAAAGGCCTACTGGATGAGCAAAGTTTGAATCTTCTTCTGAATATGTCCAAAGAATTGGGGCAAAGCATCGGCGGTTTCATGAAATACCTCAGGCAAACGCCGCTGAAAGGGAATAAGTATAAATAAAATTCCTAATTTCTGATTCCGAATTAGGAATACGGAATTAGGAATTCGAAATTTATCCTTCAACCTGATCCAGAGCGTTGGATCGGCTATATGAGGAGGAAAAGATGAAATGTATCGTTTGCAACAGTCCCGATATTAAGAAAAAGAAAGTGGAAGAAGAAATTAAGATTGGGAATGATGTAGCCTTTGTCTCTATTGAGGTTCTGGTTTGCAACGGCTGTGGCGAGAGGTATTATGATCGAAGAACGATGAAAGAATTGGAAAGTATCGAAAAAAATATTAAGGAAAGAAATATTCAGCTTGAGGAAGTTGGCCGCATATTAAAACCAACAGGAACATAATAAGGAAAGTTTTCCTTTGATGTCGGGATCATCAATGAAAAACAGGGCTGGAAACCTTCAAGGCCGCTGGAAGAAGGGCTGAAGAAAACGTATCAATGGATTGCTGAGCAGGTTAAAAAAGGATTCTGGTTTTCGAATTAGGAATGCGGAATTCGGATTGAAATTCGAAATTACTTACCATGGCAACTTATCACACATTTACTGAACTGGACATTTGGAAGAAAGCACGGGATTTAAATAAACAGATTTATGCCCTGTCCGCTAATGGTTTGTTTGCCAAAGATTTTTGTTTACAGAAACAAATTCGCAGAGCAAGCATCTCGATAATGTCGAATATTGCAGAAGGGTTTGAACGAGACGGGAATAAAGAGTTTCTGCAATACTTATCCGTATCAAAAGGTTCGTTGGGTGAAGTTATGAGTCAACTCTATATTGCATTCGATCTTACCTATATAGATAAACAGTCTCTGAATGACCTTATGGATATGTCAAAGGAATTAAGCAAACGCATTGGTGGTTTCATGAAATATCTAAAACAGACACCTTTAAAAGGGAATAAATACAAATAAGATTCTGAATTAATTTGATTTCCGATTTCCGATTTCCGATTTCCGATTTCTGATTTCTGATTTCTAATTACGAATTAGGAATACGGAATACGGGATTAGAAATTATTGTAAGTCTCGTTACACGTTACGTGTTATTTGTTGGGAGTGCATAATGATTGATAAAAATAAAATAGTATCTGAAATAAAAGCTTACTTGAATCAAAACTTTGGTCCTTCAGTGCGCCAGGTGATTTTATTTGGTTCGCATGTAAAAGACCTGGATAAACCGTATTCAGACTTTGATGTATTAATTGTTCTTGATAAAGACTATTCGTGGCAGGATGAAAACAGGATTCTGGATTTATGCTATGACATTGATCTGAAATATGACATCCTGATAGATGCCCACCTCTTGTCTGATCGCGAATTATCCTCTCAGCGCGGCAGACAGCCCTTTATTGAAAATGCTTTTAAAAATGGATTGGCTGCATGAGTATAGATGATAAGGACAGAAGTGAATTAATCAGATATCGGATGGTGCAGGCGGAAGAAACCATTTCAGACGTGGAGCTGCTCATAGAGAACGATCGGCTGAGATCGGCAGTCAATCGTCTTCCAAACCATATATTTTGCATTGATTCGGGGGATTGGGGCGAGGTGAAGAGC
>JABMRT010000120.1 GCA_013202295.1 Candidatus Zhuqueibacterota bacterium | reverse complement strand
TTGCCGGCGTAGTTCAAACTCGAACTGGTGCTGATATTCGCCAGTTCAGCGAAGATGAGACTGAGTATTCACAATTTTTTGGATTACAGTTCTGATTCCGGTTTTTCTGCCATCAGGCTTTTGAAAGTAATTCATCTTTGGCAATGCAATTGAAAGTTATTTCTTATTTCATGATCGTAGTATTTTTTACCAATACTACGTTTGCAGGTGAGATAACAACAGCATGGGAATTGGTAAAAGATAAAAATGGCATTAAGGTTTTTACCAGAGAAATTGCCGGTTCCCAGCTAAAAGAGTTTAAAGGAATAACACAAATAAAGACATCTTTGGAAAGTCTGATTGCTTTATACTATGATAGAGCGTCAAGTCCACAGTGGATTTTTGCTTGTGAATATTCAAAAGTACTTAAAGAAATCAGTTTAACTGAAAAATATATATATGCCGAAAGCTGGGCACCCTGGCCTGTTAGTCATCGTGATATAATCATTCATTCGGTATTAACTCAAAATCCGGATACCAAAGAAGTCCTGATTACCGAAGTAGGAATATCGGATTATATTCCTGAAAATTCTGATTTTGTCCGAGTCCCTGAAATGAAAGGCTATTATAAATTCACTCTTTTAAATGACGGTGCGGTCGAAGTCATCTATCAATCCCATTCTAATCCCGGCGGCAGACTCCCCAAATTTTTAGTGAATGTTGCCGTTGTGGATAACCCTTTTGACACACTTTCTAAGATGAAAGAGATCGTTCAGAAAGATAAATACCAGCAGGCGAGGTTTGATTTTTTGAAATAAAATCCACATAATTTTTTAAAACTATTGAGAAAGGAAAGAATAATGAACATTAAGAAGCTAGTTCTATCAACATTCGTTGTAGGATTTACTATGTGGGTAATTTCAGGTCTCTGGCACAATCTGATACTAGCGAATTTTTATGCCAGCGAGATCGAAGCAAGCCATGATGGGATTGGCATTCTCCTGATCGCTTATCTGATTCTGGGATTATTTATGGCTTATATGTTTCCGTTGGGATACAATGGTGGAAGACCTGCCATTGAAGGGCTAAGATTTGGTGCTTTGATCGGTTTGCTGTGGGTATTCCCACATGAATTGGCCATGGTCGGTGCACATGGAGAATCGCTCTCCTATGTTTTAAAAAACGCAGCCTGGCATGCGGTGGAACAGGGTTTAGGCGGGATTGTTGTCGGTCTGATCTATGGGCATCAAGATCAGTAATCTGAAATGAGGCTAAAATTGAAAACCATAGTCGTGATTAGCTATGGCTCTCCGGATGTGCTGGAAATTCAGGAAGTTGATAATCCTTCACCCATACAAGATGATGCCCTTTAGGCGTTTATTAAAAATAATTCATGGCCTGGGGCTTGGCCCATTAGTAAAAAGAGTAAATAAACCCCACTTACACTATCCTTTTATTTTTCGACAGCTAATATTATATTTACGTTACTATAAATGCATTCCTATGGTTGCACGAGTGCTTATCTAATCAATTGAATTTTGTGGCATTTATTTATTAGGGGGGGGGGAAGGAGATGTCGTGATGAAGTTGAAAGCAACAAATTTAATTTATATTTTATTCAGTTCAATTATTACCGGCCGACACATTACTGCATCCAAAAGTCAAATTTAAATGGTGTTAGTTGTATTGGTAATAGATATGTGTCGTGAGCAGTCATTTCATTAGAAAAATTTCTCAGATTAAAAAGGTGTTCTAAACATGCTTATTTAGATAAGGAGTAATTAACATGAAGCTATCAGTCAATCTAATAATCGTCGGAATTTGCCTGAGTAACATAACTCAACTTTCCGGGCAAACAATCGCTATGGATCAACTCCTTGATGAACTGAAACAGGTGCACCCCCTGTTTGAAAAGGAGAGACTGAAGGTTCAAATCAACAGACAAGAACAGGAAGGTTATCTGGGGGCTGAAGATTGGAACGCAATCACTTCAGTAAATTTTTTACGTGAAAAACCAGTGATTGCGTTATCTAGTCCTGAAAGAACCGATGCTTTTTCTATGGCTGGTGGAGTTCAGAGAGCATTCTGGAAAACAGGAGGAAGATTATCAGTTTCTTTGTCCTCTAGTTATGCGAATATAGAAATTGATCCGATTTATCAATTTCCAAGTTCTTTCTATCAGAATGAGTTTGCTGTTACATATACACACCCGTTGTTGAAAAACAGAGGGGGATTTTTAGATCGGCTTCAATATGATTTAAAACAATTCGACATCGATTTTTCGGAAGTTCAAGCTGTGGAAAATCAGGAAGATTTTCTGGCGATGGTAGCCGGAAAGTACTTGGATTGGGTTTTACTGACAGAACAGAAACAGATTATCCAGGATAGGCTAAAACTTAGCGAAGGGGAGCTGGTCAGAACAAAGGAGAAAAGGGAAGCAAACCTCATCAATCAAGTCGACGTACTCAGGGCCGAGGATGCGGTGCGCATTGCCAGGCAAAATCAAGTTCTAGTCAAGTCCCGGTGGAATGCTTTGCAATCTGAATTGGCAATATTGTCTATGAACAGCGACATCTTTGAGGTTGGTCCAGAATTTGACCTTGATATTTTCGTGCAACTTATGACGTTTGAGGAGGCCAGCACATATCTGAACGGAAATTCACGATTACTCAGAGCTCTTAACGTCCGTTTGGATCAGTTAAAATATGTTCGCAGAGGATATGAAGAGACTTTGAAACCTGACTTATCCCTTATTACACAGTTGAACACCAAACAACTTGATGAAAATTTGGGTGATTCATTTAAAATGAGCAAAACGGATGCTTTTGTGGGTCTACAATTCAGCGTCCCGCTAGAAAACCGTACAGCCAAATCCCAGATTGCCCAAAGTGATCTGCAAACTAATCAGCTTAAGAAGGAGTTATTGGATTTGAGGCTGACCCTAACATCTACGCTGATCAACATTTATATTCAGATTGAAGAAATGGAAGAGGTTCTACGGCTCAACAAAGAGCAGATTGAGTCTGCAAAAGTAAGGACTGAAGAAGAATTAAAATTATATAATCAGGGCCGTGGTGATCTGACATTTGTTATTCAGAGTCAGGACAGTGAACAAAATGCAAAACTCACTTATGCGGTCAATGCGGTGACTTATCACAAATTGATTATCGCGTACAGATCTCTGTTGGATCAATTATTAGGTAGCTAGAATTACGGAGAGAAATATTGTGAAGTCCTTCATTCGGTTTTTTGCTGAACGCCACTTACTGGCAAATCTAATCACCTTTATGATTGTTCTATTAGGAGTTTTTTCGCTGCTGCAAATCAAACGGGATATGTATCCCAGTGTTGATCTGGATGCAATGGTGATTACCACGCGTTATCCCGGTGCCTCTCCCAAAGATGTTGAATTGAATGTGACCAACAAAATAGAAGATGAGATAAAGGGAATCGATGGAATCGAAACGCTAACTTCCTATTCCATGGAAAACATTTCGGTTATCAATATATCAATTGACCCAGATGCCAATGATAAAGATGATATTAAGCGCGACATCCGGGATGGTGTCAGCAGGGTATCGGATTTCCCTGCGGAAGTAACCGATGCTCCCTATATCCTAGAGGTCAAATCGGAAAATTTTGAGATTCTCTGGATTGGAATGGGTGGTGATATGCCCTATTCTGAACTACGCCAGTCAGCGCGGCTGTTTGAGAAGAAACTAAAGCAGATCAAAGGTGTCTCGAAGGTTACCAAAACCGGATACCTCGCCCGCGAAATCAAAGTTGAGGTATCAGGTGAGGCAATTGAAGAGTATCAGGTTCCAATGCGAGAAATTGTCTCCGCAATACAATTACGAAATGTTCGTGTTACCGGTGGTTCTTTTGAGTCATATACAAGCGATAAAACCATTGTCGCCCTGGCTCAATTTGAAGAGCCGATGGAGGTGGGGGATGTAATTGTACGGTCAACATTTGAAGGCCACCGAATAGCCATCAATGATCTGGCTTATGTGAGCGATGATTTTGAACCGGAAAAGACCCGCTTTCGGATGAACGGAAAACCGGTTATCGCCTTCACGATATTTAAGAAAAGTAATGCTGATATCATCCGTGTCGTTGCAGAAATAAAGAAATTTGTTGATGATGAGAAGAAATCGCTGCCGGAAGAAGTTGAGCTCATGTATTCATCAGATGAATCACGCTATGTTAAAGCTCGAATTGGTGTTCTTACCAATAATGGGTTAATGGGGTTGGGGTTGGTCATCTTCGTGCTCTTCCTATTCCTGAATTTCCGCACCGCCTTCTGGGTAGCCATGGGAATCCCCCTTTCACTGCTGGGCGTTTTCTTCTTCTCACCATTTTTTGATGTACACATAGACATTTTATCATTGATGGGTTTGATTTTGGTAATCGGACTTATCGTTGATGACGCCATCGTAGTAGCCGAGAGTATTGCCAAACGACGGGAAGCCGGTGATTCAGCTGTTGAAGCAGCGGTCAATGGCACTTATGGAGTTATCCGCCCGGTCTTTGCCACCATTATTACCACAATCATAGCCTTCAGTCCTTTCTTTTTTATGTCGGGTATGATGGGAAAATTCATGTTTCCAATCCCGGTTGTCGTTATTCTGGCATTACTGATTTCGCTTGCTGAGGTCATAGTGATTCTTCCAGCGCATATAACTGCTGGAAGGAATAAAAATCATAAAGCCACACGCCAATGGTTTAACGCA
>JABMRT010000119.1 GCA_013202295.1 Candidatus Zhuqueibacterota bacterium | reverse complement strand
GTTTATAATCACCAACACGAGCCTCAAACCTGAAACTGGGATCAAGTTGTGGTCGATCAGTGAATATCAGCTCGTTCCCGTGTTCATTAACCCATTCCTCGAATGAGTAGGTTTTGCTCTCCTTAAAAACAATATTATCAGATCCCGCAAGAAACCTTCAAAACCTCAGAGAGATTGGGATTTACGTTTCATGTTCCGTAGAACTCCGTTCAAGATTTTGGTTACTCAATAATGATACTATTGATAGGCTCCAAGTCCAGATTATCCGCTTTTTTAACCTCCTATTGCTTGAAGAGCTCTTTGATACATTAAGGCTTACCCTAAAATCTCAAAATAGATTGTTCTCAGAGTCATGGTTTTTTGAATCAGATTACAGAGGATTTGATCAAGCAGTTACTGAACGAATTACAGGATCAAAGGATAAACCAAGATTGCAAGGCCAGGATGTGTTTGAGCATCTTAAATGTTTAACGCGGACCATACGATGGGATACATGGGCCAGTATAAGACAAAATGAAATTGAATCAGGACTTCCTGATCCTTCCTTAATCACAGATATTTGTAGCTTGTTATTTGATTATTTCGATTTCCTGAAGAATTGCTGTATAACATTTCTTATTGACGATTACAGCAACCAAAGGATTCCCGAGCACTTACAGAAAAAGCTTAATCAAACAATTTCCTTTGCTAAGCAGGGCATTCCGATCTTTAAAGTATCTTCAGAGTATCAAGGGGTGAACCTTGAGGGAATTCAAGAGGGGAGGGAAGTTATTGAGGTCAATATAGGTGAGAAATATACAAGCCTGGGGGACAATGGACACATTTTCATCTCTGATATTCTGAACCGACGTTTGGATAAGGCTGGTTATGCTGGGAACACCGAGCAATTACTCGGCAAGTCTGAATATTCCAGTATAGCCAAAGCATTAGTTGATGAAGAGGTTGGCCGACCATTCTACTATTATGGTATTGATTGCGTTCACCAAATATGTTCTGGAGATGTAGCTCTTGCTCTAGACTTGATTAAGAAAATATTCGATATAGCCGGAGTTGATAAGGAGTCTATAGATCGGATTTCGCCAAACATACAGCATAAAGCAATTCAACAATTCTCTCATGATGAAATCCGCCGAATCAGACATGTTGTTCCTTTCGGTGAAGAGATGTATGACATCGTCTGCTATCTTGGAGCATTGGCTAAGGCTGTTTCGATGAGCAAAAAAAGTGGCCGTGTAGATAAAAGTGGCGATCCAGTTTGCAAAACACACTTAGATGTGAGAATGGTAGCAATAAGAGATTTGGAGAAATCAGCGATAATTCTGTCTAATATGTATAATCTTTTGAAATCCAAAGCTATTTTATTTAGCATTCAAACGAGTAGATCAAGGATTTCTGGGGAAACCGATAGGCTCCAGATAAGAAGGATCTATCTACCTGCGTTTAAAGCCCCATTGAAAAGAGACGTGCCGATCAAAATTGATACTGAAGACGATTTAAAATCCCTTTTGACAAACCCACAGACATTTACAGAACGGGAATTAAAGAGATCTGATATTGATGTGAAACAACTGGGGTTTGCATTTATGGAGGGGTTGATAAGGCCCAGGGAGAAATAATATGGAAATATATAGACACGAAATATCCGATATACTGAAGGAACTTCCAGAGATTGAGCCTTTCAATACAGATCAACAGGCTGATCTTTTCATAACTACTCTAGGTTTTGAAGACAGAACACACCAAATAATCGATGGATTCTTGAAAAACGATTTTTCAGCCGATTGTTTTCTTCTGCTAATCAACTACCCAACCAACAAAGATGATAATAACATGAATTTGCCTTTCTTTGAAATAGCAAATGAGAGGATGGCTGGATATGACAATGTTTATTATCAACGCGAGTCTTACACGCAAGAACTTAATAATAAACTTCATGCTTATCTTAAGAAAGAAAAATCACATGTCATTTTTGATATAAGTACATGCTCTTCCTATATGTTTTATCCCACAATGATAGAACTGATGAAATTTGATATTGATTTGACAATTGGTTATTCCGAGGCAGAAGTCTATTTCCCTAATTCTGAAGAATGGCAAAAAGTCGAGAAAGAAGCTGAGAAAGAAGAAAAGCTATTTATTGAATCTT
>JABMRT010000118.1 GCA_013202295.1 Candidatus Zhuqueibacterota bacterium | reverse complement strand
TCACGTGAAGGAGCCAACGGTCGTGCCAAAGCTTGACAACATCGACAAAGTCATGATTATCGGGTCGGGTCCCATCGTTATCGGACAAGCGTGCGAATTCGACTATTCAGGTACGCAGGCTTGTAAGGCCTTACGCCGTTTGGGCTATAAGATCGTACTGGCGAATTCGAATCCAGCCACAATTATGACCGATCCCGGAACGGCTGATGCGACCTATATTGAACCCCTGAATGTGGACTATCTGACTGATATAATTAAGAAGGAGAAACCGGACGCCCTGCTTCCAAATCTCGGTGGACAAACAGGACTCAATCTGACATCAGAGCTGCATCAGAAAGGCATATTGGAAAAATATGATGTGAAGGTCATTGGTGTGAATGTGGATGCGATTGAACGTGGTGAAGACCGCACGGCTTTTAAAAATACAATGGATCGCCTTGGCATTGAAATGCCGGAGAGCAAAGCCGTGAATTCGGTTGAGGATGCCCAGGCAGTTGCTGAAAAGTTGGGATACCCTGTCGTGATCCGGCCGGCATACACAATGGGCGGCACAGGCGGCGGATTGGTGTATAATGTGGAAGAACTCCAAACAATAGCCGCGCGTGGATTGTCGGCCAGCCGGGTCAATCAAATTTTGGTTGAAGAATCGGTTTTAGGATGGGAAGAGCTTGAGTTGGAAGTCGTTCGTGATGAAAAAAATCAGAAAATCACCGTCTGCTTCATCGAAAATGTGGATGCCATGGGTGTACACACTGGCGATTCATTCTGTACGGCCCCCATGTTGACCATTGCTGAGGAACTCCAGGAACGGCTTCAAAAATACTCATATGACATTGTTGATGCCATTGAAGTCATTGGCGGCACAAACGTTCAGTTTGCACATGATCCTAAAACGGGCCGTGTGGTGGTCATTGAGATCAATCCGAGGACATCCCGTTCCTCTGCGCTAGCTTCCAAGGCGACGGGATTCCCCATTGCTTTTGTTTCATCGCTTCTGGCCGGCGGCCTGACACTGGATGAAATCCCCTACTGGCGTGACGGCACGTTGGAAAAATATACGCCCTCAGGGGATTATGTAGTTGTGAAATTCGCCCGGTGGGCGTTTGAAAAATTTGAAGGCGTTGAGGATAAGCTGGGCACACAAATGCGCGCTGTGGGCGAAGTGATGAGCCTGGGGAAAACGTATAAGGAGTCCTTTCAGAAAGCAATCCGGTCACTTGAATCAGGACGGCATGGATTGGGTTTCGCAAAGGATTTCAACACTCTGCCGCTAGATGAACTTTACACCAGATTGTCAATCCCCACAAGTGAACGTCAATTCCTGATGTATGAGGCACTTCGAAAAGGCGCGGAGACTAAGAAACTTCATGAAATTACACACATTAAAGCTTGGTTCATCGAACAGATGAAAGAACTGGTGGAGTTGGAGGAATCCCTGCTACAAAGCAAAGGAAACCTACCGCCGGATGACCTGTTTACCCGGGCCAAGAAAGATGGCTTTGCCGATAAATATCTGGCAAAAATCCTTGATGTGTCGGAAGTTTCTGTGCGGGAAAAACGGCTGGCACTGGGCCTTGCTGAAGCCTGGGACTCTGTACCGGTAAGTGGTGTTGAAGGCGCAACCTATTACTATTCCACATACAATGCACCAGATCGGGTGCCTGTGAGTGAACGCAAAAAAATCATGGTGCTTGGCGGCGGCCCCAACCGGATCGGCCAGGGCATCGAATTCGATTATTGCTGTGTGCATGCTGCGTTCGCTATCCGCGATGCCGATTTTGAATCCATCATGGTCAATTGTAATCCAGAAACTGTATCCACGGATTATGACACCTCAGACAAGCTTTATTTCGAGCCTTTAACCGTGGAAGATGTGCTGAGTATTTATGAGAAGGAAAAACCGGAGGGCGTGATCGTTCAGTTTGGCGGACAAACCCCTCTGAATCTTGCCGCTGAGCTAGAGAAAGCCGGTGTGCAGGTTCTCGGCACAACACCACATACCATCGATCTGGCTGAAGACCGGGATCAATTCCGGCAGATCATGAACAAGCTTGATATCCCCCAACCGGAATCCGGCATGGCCAGCAATCTGGATGAAGCACTCGAGATTGCAAAACGGATCGGTTATCCACTAATGGTTCGACCCTCTTATGTACTGGGCGGCCGGGCCATGATGATCGTTTTCGATGAACGCATGCTCAAACGCTATGTCGCCGCTGCCGTTGATGTCTCACCTGAACGTCCGATTCTGATCGATAAATTTCTGGAAAATGCCGTAGAAGCCGAGGCAGATGCGATCTCGGACGGCACAGATGCCTTCGTGCCTGCCGTGATGGAACACATTGAATACGCCGGGATTCACTCTGGCGATTCCGCCTGTGTCATTCCTCCTGTCGGCATTCCGGAGAAGCACATCAGAACGATCAAGGAATATACACGGAAAATCGCCATAGAACTGAATGTGGTCGGCTTGATGAACATCCAATATGCAATCGCGGATGATAAAGTCTATATTCTGGAAGCCAATCCGCGGGCATCACGGACCGTACCGCTTGTCTCCAAGGTGTGCAATATCTCCATGGCAAAAATTGCAACACAGATTATGCTGGGTAAAAAGCTTTCAGAATTCAACCTTAAGGAGATTGTTGTCCACCATTATGGAGTGAAAGAGGCTGTATTCCCATTCAATATGTTCCCTGAAGTGGATCCCGTTCTGGGGCCGGAAATGCGATCGACTGGAGAGGTGCTGGGATTGGCTGACTCGTTCGGACTGGCTTTCTTTAAATCTCAGGAAGCCGCTCAATCCGCTCTGCCGACTGAGGGTACGGTTCTGCTTACAATCGCGGATGGTGATAAAAAAGGCATCCTGGAAGCGGCCCGCCGATTTCAATCTCTCGGATTTCAGATTATTGCCACAGATGGCACACATGGATTCCTTGCGGAAAGCGGTATCGAATCCAGGCGAATCAACAAAATCATGGATGGCCGCCCGCATATTGTGGATGCGATTAAAAACGGCGACATCCAGCTTATAATCAACACACCCAAAGGAACACAAACCGAAATCGACGATTCCTATATCCGAAAGGCTGCGATTAAATATAAAATTCCCTATATTACAACTGCGACTGCAGCCACAGCAGCAACGCTGGGTATAGAAGCCCGTCGCGCGGGCAAGGCATCTGTTCAGTCGCTTCAGGAGTATCACAAATAAGAATTATTAGATATTTCAGGGAGGCATCTCATGGCGCATGTTCACATACTTCCAGCTGATCGTATTGGCAAGGATTTTATCCCTGCGGAATTTTTACCCAAAGGCAAGGATGAGTACTACCTTCGCAATACTCAGTTTGATAAATCTGGAATTGCATGGCGCCATCTGCGCTCATCGGAAGTGGAGCATCTCGTTAAGAACGGCAATGTCGCGGAAAGCTGGGATGATATTCTCGTCACGGATGTATTTGATCCGGATCTCATACTTAACTCTAAATTTTTCGGTTTGATCCGTATCAGCGCACTCAAACATGCAGTACTCGAGCACCATGACCTGAAAGTATCTACAGGGATTACAAACAGCAAGATAATCGCTTGTGATATCGGGGATGACGTGGCCATTCACAATGTGCGTTATCTCTCGCATTATATAATCGGGGACCGATGCATTCTAACTAATATAGACGAAATGCACACAACGGATTATGCGAAGTTTGGGAATGGCGTGATCAAACAGGGTGAATCGGAGAAGGTACGTGTCTGGCTCGATCTCATGAACGAAACCGGAAGCCGTGCAGTCATGTCCTTTGATGGCATGTTGCCCGCTGACGCCTATCTCTGGTCAAAATACAGGGATGATGACAAGCTGCAAAAAGCACTGAAAAAATTTACCCAGGAGAGGTTTGATGACCGTCGGGGATTTTACGGCACTGTGGATTCAGAGGCCGTGATTAAAAACTCGCGTATTTTAAAAGATGTGAAAGTGGGGCCCTGTTGTTACATCAAAGGCGCCAATAAGCTGAAAAATCTGACTATCCATTCAAGCGACGAAGAACGCACCCAGATCGGAGAGGGCGTAGAACTGGTGAACGGGATTATCGGATACGGCTGCCATATCTTTTACGGGGTAAAAGCAGTGCGCTTCATTCTCGGCAACAACTCTAGCCTGAAATACGGGGCAAGGCTCATCCACTCATTTCTTGGGGCCAGTTCGACGATCTCATGCTGTGAAGTATTAAACAATCTAATTTTCCCCGCGCATGAACAGCATCACAACAATTCGTTTCTGATTGCATCAGTTTTAAAAGGACAAAGCAATCTCGCTGCCGGTGCGACGATTGGATCCAATCACAACAGCCGCGCCAATGACAATGAACTGGAAGCAGGGCGCGGCTTCTGGCCAGGACTCTGTTCCAGCGTTAAACACTCCTGCCGGTTCGCTTCATTCGTGTTGCTATCCAAAGCGGATTATCCGGCGGAGATGAATATCCCTCTGCCCTTCTCTTTGTTGAATAACAACGTATCCAGAGATGAATTGGAAATCATGCCATCCTTCTGGTGGCTTTACAACATGTACGCCCTGGCACGGAACTCATGGAAGTTCCAGGCGAGAGATGACCGAAAAACCAAGTTACAGAACATCGAATTTGAAGCCCTCGCACCGGATACAGTGGAAGAAATCTTCCACGCGCGTCACCTCATAGAAAACTGGACAGCCAAGGCTCTGTTGAAATCAGAAGGAAAATCTATTGATGAGTTGTTGGAGACAGATCTCATTAGAATTGGCAGAAATGCTTTGGAAGGATTAAAGGATGCTGTATCCGGCCTGGAAGTACTTGGGGAGCGCATAGAAAAAACACGTCGTAAAGTGCGCCTCCTGAAAGTTTGGGAGGGATATCATGCCTATGGTGAGATGCTGCATTATTATGCAGTGAAAAATCTGATGGATTATTTGGAGTCTAATTCGGGGACCTCACTCGAATCCATGTGCCAGGTTTTATCTGGAAAACGACAGGCCGAATGGGTGAATCTGGGCGGTCAACTCATGCCTGTTGAGGAGTTGGATAAGCTCCGCAAGGACATTGGATCAGGTAAACTCAACTCATGGGATGCCATTCACAACCGCTATCAGGCGCTCTGGAAAACCTATCCGCTTCAGAAGCAACGTCACGCGTTTGCCACACTGTGCGCAATCCTGGGTGATCAGAAATTGGAGAAGGATCAATGGCACAACGCGCTTGATCGTGCTGTTAAAATTCAAGAGCTCATTCGTGATCGTGTCTACTCTTCACGTAATAAGGATTACGAAAATCCATACCGACTGGCAACATATAGAAACGAACAGGAAATGACCGCAGCCATCGGCACCATCGAGGATAACAGTTTTATTAAACAAATATCGGATGAAACTAAAGTGTTTAGAGAAAAAGCAAACACCATCAAAAACAAAGATTAGCCTACCCTTAAAACTAAAATATTCGGAGGATTGTATGAATCGATCTGAAGACAGATACGCCAAGTTTGCACTCGTTCAGGAAATGATGGATACGGCAGATGTTGTAAAGAAATTTGATGCATCTCAAACCGCGAATGTCGCTGCGAAAATCAAGGCAGCAGGCCGCTTGTTTTTAACCGGAGAGGGATCGAGTCGGATTTTTCCCGCAAAGAACGCCATTCGTAAAACCCTGCAATATGGGCTGGATCTGCAAATCGCCACGGATGGATCACGTCAATCAGCTCAGTACGCGTTGGAAAATTTTGCCGTATTCTGTGCATCGAACTCGGGTCGAACCAAAGAGATTGTGGTGCTTGCAAAAAAACTGGCCTCGGAGGGCAATGACAAACGTTTTGCCCTGACCGCCAATGAGAACACATTACTTGAAGAAGCCTGCACACAAACCTTTGTTCTTAAATGTGGATGGGAGAAAGCAGTCGCCGCTACCAAAAGTGTGGTTGAGCAGGCGCTCTTTTATGAATCCATTCTCTGGCAGATCGCAGGCAAAAATAACGCGGACAAATTGGACAGTCTGGCTGGCTGGATCGAAAAAGCGCTGACCCTGACCATCGATCCGGCGATTGTGAAAGCTGCAGTGGACGCACCCACGATTTATTTCGCCGGTTATAATGATGGCGCCGCAGAAGAGCTCACTCTGAAAACCAATGAGATCACACGTAAAAAATCAGATTTTCTGGAAGGCACATACGCGCTGCATGGCATTGAAGAAGTCATGGTCGCAGAGGATGTAGTTTTTGTGGTTGATCCAATGGAAGATGAAATTGAAAAATTCCAGGAAGTTCTGGTTCAGGGCGTGGGCCTCAAGGTCGTGGCCATTGCCAGCCGTCCGACTCCCTTTGATACGATTCTTGTGCCGGATGGCGGTGATTTCAATCCCTACATCCACCTCTGTGCGGGATGGAATCTGCTCGTGGAAATCGGTCTCGCATTGGGTGTTGATTTGGATAAACCCGAACGAGCCCGCAAAGTCGGCAATGAATTTATGGGATAGCACCCTATTTCTTGCAAGTAGAATTAGACAACTTTGAAAACTGCATCAGAAAAAGGGGATAAACAATGCACACAGACAGACGAACATTTCTGAAAACATCCGGCACGGCAGCGGCGGCCCTTTCTTTCTCCAATTTATGGAGCGCAATTCAGGATTCAAAGGAGCGGCCAAACATCTTATGGTTGACCAGTGAAGACAACAGCCCATTTTTAGGATGTTATGGAGATCCGAACGCGATCACACCCAATCTGGACAAGCTGGCATCCGAAGGGATTGTCTTTGATCACTGCTACGCCAATGCCCCCGTTTGCGCGCCCGCCCGGTCCACCATCATTACCGGCATGTACGCAACCTCCCTCGGCACACATCACATGCGCTCTTACAACCCCATTCCCAAGCATATCAAATTCTTTACGAATTATCTCCGCGATGCCGGATATTATTGCACCAACACTTCCAAAGAAGATTACAATGTGGCTGAAAAACCAGACGGCTGCTGGGACGAATCCAGCAGGACTGCCACATATAAAAACCGTGAGCCAAATCAGCCCTTTTTCGCCATCTTCAACCACACGGTATCGCATGAAAGCTCCTTGCATCGGATTGAATCTTTGACACATGATCCGGATAAAATGCGGCTGAGTAAGTATCATCCCGACCATCCTGAAATCCGGCGGGATTATGCGCAATATTATGATAAGATCACTGAGTTGGATCGTCAGATTGGGGATAAACTAAAACAGCTGGAAGACGCGGGACTGGCCGGGAACACCATCGTATTTTATTATGCAGATCATGGCGGGATTCTCACGCGCAGCAAACGCTTCCTTTATGATTCGGGAACTCACGTGCCTTTGATTGTCCGGTTCCCAAAAAAGTGGCAACATCTTGCACCCGCCATGCCGGGCAGCCGGACGGGTCGTCTCGTCAGCTTTGTGGATCTGGCACCAACTGTGCTCAGCTTGGCAGGCGTACCCATTCCTGATCACATGCAGGGCAATGCCTTTCTTGGCCAGAAGAGAACGGAAAATCCGGACTACGCATACATGTTTCGGGGCCGCATGGACGAACGCTATGACATGATGCGTGCGGTCACAAATGGACGATACCGCTACATCCGTAATTTCATGCCGCATCTAATTTACGGACAGCACCTCAACTACCTCTGGCGCATGCGCACCACTCAGGTATGGGAACAACTCTATCTGGACGGAAAATGCGAAGGCCCTCAGAAATTTTTCTGGGAGCCCAAGCCCATGGAAGAACTGTATGATACACAGGACGATCCGGATGAAGTTGTGAATTTAGCGGAGAATCCACAATATACAGAAATTCTTGATCGGATGCGAACCGCGCTGTATGATTGGATGCTGGAAATTCACGATCCCGGATTGCTGCCCGAAGCCGAAATGCTAGACCGGGCCGGAGATCAAACTGTCTTTAAGATGGCCCAGGATCCGAAACGCAATAACCAGAAACAATTATTGGAGGCTGCGGACGTAGCCAATCAGCGTGATCCCGACAATCTGTCATTGCTTATTGCCATGATGGACGATGAAGACAGCGCAGTCCGGTACTGGGCCACGATCGGATGTCTGACACTGGGAAAGGAAGCCCGGCCCGCTTTTAATATTTTGAAGGAGAAGCTGGATGATCCCGCACCCAATGTGCGTATAGCCGCCGCCGAGATTCTGGCGCGGTGGGACAATCCTGAAAAACCACTACAGGTGCTCAAGGCAGCTCTCGATCATGAGAATGCACGAGCCCAGCTCCACGCTGCCAATGCCTTGGACAACCTGGGCGAAATCGCACGCCCCTTGCTAGATGACTTTTGGAGGAAATATAAAGAGGATTCTCAGTTCGTCTCACGCGTTATGAAATACAAGCTCGAATCATGGGGCGAGCTCGAACCGCCAGAAACCTTCCCGAAAATCTCTGGCAGTTAGCATCCCTTCGGGTGAATCGGAGGGTTAACTCTGTTCTAAAGATTCTTTGAAAAAAGGAATGAATCCATGCATATTCATAATGTGTATTTCTGGTTAAAAGCAGATGTAACAGATTCAGAGAAAAAGGAATTCGAATCGGGTCTCACGGAGTTAATTAAAATGCCTCTGATTTCCGAAGCGTATTGGGGAGTACCCGCAGGTGTGGACCGGGAAGTAGTCGATGGTTCATTTGATTATACATTGACAATGTTTTTTGAAACACGGGAGAAGCATGATGTGTACCAGGTGGATCCGGAACACAAGAAGTTCATCGATCAATATTCACATCTTTGGGACAATGTAAAGGTTCTGGATACAAAAGCAAGTGATGGAATCAATTAAAAAATCCTGCCAGGATTCAGCACCCTGGCAGGATCAATATTTATAGCACAATCAAACTACTTTAAAAGCAGCATCTTCTTGGTTACCGAATTTACTCCTGCCTCAAGTCTGTAAAAATACATCCCGCTCGAAAGAACCGCGCCATTGAAAGGAACCGTATGATTCCCGGTGGACATGAGACCATTCACCAGTGTGGCCACTTGCTCACCCATAGCGTTCCAGACACTCAAACGCACATGGGTTTGTGCCGCAAACTGAAAATGAAATGCTGGTTGTCGGATTGAATGGATTTGGATAATTCTCATGCAACGCGAATGTGTTTACATCCTGCAGAGGATCATCAACCGCGTTCGGTTCATCGGCACCCATGGCCCAAATGACCGATGCATCAAAAAGTGCCCATCCATCTTCTGTCATATCATCAGCCACATCATTCAATAAAAAGGTGCCAACTCGACGTGCAGGTGCGGTCCCCGCAAACATCGCAGCACCTGTATCGTATCCGAACAGCACAACCTGAGTGTCCGCATCCACACTGGTAGCAATAATATCAACATCTCCCACTGGCGTGCCATAACTGAATGCTTTCTCACTATTGGTGACCTGGAAAACGTCTTCGGATAATCCCGCAGCCAGCGGGTGGCCTTCTAGCACAATCATAATTTCAGTGGAACTAAATTCGCTACCGTCAAGTTCCTGAAATCCTTGATGATCATAAAGAAATGGTTCACAGTTGATAACAGGCACGGGCAAATCAGCCAACCCCGGCATACTGGCCGCAGCAGTACCTGATGATACTGTGGCTGATATGAAAACAAGAGATTGGAGCCCTGCGATTGCGTCATTTACATCGCTCTCGCCGATAAGCTGCACCTCAAACTCCATATCCTCAAGTCTATAGACAACTTGCGTCTCGGCGTCATTGGGGTAAACTGCATCAGCAACAACGATCAATGCGAGACTGTCTGCAAATTGAGCATTTGAGGTTTCACTTAACAAGAGAAAAAAGGATACAAATACTATTAAAATAATCATAGAGGATGATTGTAACTTTTTCATTTTTCGAGCTCCCTTCATAAATATGAGATTCAATTTATTGCTGGATTAGAACCTGTGAGCTAAGGCGGCGCCCTGCCGCAATTCAACAGCAATTGATCGCTTTTAAAAAATTTGAAAAGTACTAAAACAATGAGTATTGTCTTGCTTTTCATGAGTGATTTCTTAATTAACTATTGTTGGATAACCAGGCGGGTTTTTTCAGCAGAGAATCCCGTCGTACTCAAGATCTTCTTACCTGCATATTTCAAATCATCCCGACACATTACACATCAATTGTAAGGAATCGGATCACCATGATGAATTGGAGGTTATCTTAATAACAACATCTTTTTTGTCTGAGACCAATCATCTATAACAAGGTTATAAAAATATATAGCACTAGCAACGGATTGTCCACTGCTATCATTGCCATTCCATTCAATGTGATAGTTTCCAGCTGCTTGATTTCTATTAACCAAAACATAAATTTCTTGTCCAAGTTGATTATATACTGTGAAGTGGACACAACCTGGTTTATTAAGACAATATTTAAATGTGGTCACAGGATTAAATGGATTTGGAAAATTTTGATGAAGCTTGAAATATCCCGGTAGATTATCATCATGTAAAACAATATCCGACAAATTATTGTAGTGCGTACGAACAACTTCTTCCGCCAGTTTTTGCCGTACTCCAAAATGATGCATTGTACCCCATATATCAGCCCATTCTTCATCGTCTGCCATATCATGACCCCACAAAAACGCTCCTTCCAATATGTCGGGATTTTGATCTTTGCTATTAAAGAACGCTTGATATATATTCGCTTGCGTCTCTTCGCTATCATCCAGACCATTTGTGTTATTGTCTTCAAACACCCATGTTTGAAACTCATTATAATAGGGTTGATATGGCGCTTCCACAGCATTGACATACCCGAATTCCAGGAATATCATCGGAAGCGTTGGATTGTCATTTTTCAGGGGGATTAAATAATCGGTGAAAATTTGATTCCAGCTCTGCTCCAGACTCTCAACACTAATGACTCCGCTGGGAATTGTTTCTGTGAGTTGAAAATAGGCACTTATACCCATTACATCCAATCCCATATCCTCCCAAAGACGACTTGAGCCTGGTCTAAAAAAATTATCTGATATTACGGCATTATAATGCATGTCATATGTTAATTGACCACTATAAACCGATCTCACAGAATCGGCCATCGCGCTTAGATATGCTCCAAAGTCATTCGGCCAATATCCCCCTGATCGAGAACGAAACAAACGATCTGTCTCTGTTCCAAGAGAAAATAATGAGACACCGAGAGATTCTGCTATTTCAGCAAAATGGATGGCTTGTTCCGTATATGTTTCCCAGAATTTTCCAACAAAACTTGTGTGCTCAGGATGATCTACTCCCCAGGGCCAAAACTCCGGAAGGATATTAGGATCTTCATTGGGCATACTCGGATCTCCCAATTGCCATCTGCTGACTGGGTGAAGCGCAGTTTCTGCTTCATGGGCCTCAAACGCCAATGTGAGAAATACATTCATTCCATTTTGTTGTAAAACTGTAATGGTATTGATGAGCACAGCATCGGTAAATGTGGGGATTGCCACACCCGTATACTTTCTTTCAACAGTACTGTCCATACTATCATCTATATGTAAACCAATAGATATGCCCACCCAATTAGCGTTTATGCTGCTTAAAAATGCGAAATACTCAGGAGGATGAGATATCGTACCTGTTACATTTGATCCCCAATTGCCTCCCATATGTATCGCTCGCATATTTTCGATATTTTGTGCCGAAAGGATTCCAAATGTGGCGAAGAGATACAACACCAAAGCTATTCTTTTCATCACTCCTCCACATTTTTATTACAAAACTCAATTAAATTGTACAGCTTTTAATCTAAGACATGGATTTACCCATTGCCTTCAGCTCTTTGTTAGATTAAAATACTATTCACGGATCAGCCATTCCATGGCCAAATTTATGTTTTTGAAAAGGCGTATGTGATATCCCCTGTTTTGCGATACCGTCTCAAAGAATCTGAACTTTTCAAGATCTGACTCAGGAACCACCTGCGCGATTCGTGAATTCTTAGGAAAGCCAAGCATGTATAACGTCTTCGGTCGGTCGAAAGTATCAAGAAAGCTCAGTGCAACAAACACCTTTCGGTGATCTACTAAGAACAATATGGCGCTGTGAAGTTTGCATGTATCAATCGTTTCCTTTACAATCTAATTCAGCACCTTGACTGTCATTTCACCAGATGTTTTAATATAAATGATTATGCTTTCGGGAATGTAAGATATCGTCCATTGCATAACAATTTCCCTTGTTCCTCATACAACCTGATAAATTGTTCATTTTTAGTGCTTTAGTATATTATATAAATTTACAATTTATTCATTGATTTACAAGAATTTTTTTGGTGGAACTTTCAAAGGTATAGTCCAACTCAAAGTTGGATTACAACTTAACGAAAATCTCAACCTATGCAAGATTCGCGGGTGAATTCAAGATGTTTCCTCGATTCCTGTTGAAGGTTATCCCTCACTTGATGCGGGGCGGAAATGACAATTATTACATAACCACAGCCAGAGCCAACTTCTCAAATACCAGAACAATCGAGATAACGTAACTATTTTAAAATCGATATCTTTCTTGTAAATGCAAGTCTTTCTTGTCGAGCCGCTGTAATGAAGTTTACTTTAAGTATGTAAATACCACTCGACACATCTGAACCATCAAATAGTATCTCATGCCGACCTGAGGAATATGTTTGATTTTCGATTTCCTTTACAAAACGTCCGGTAATATCAAATACGGATATTTTCACACTTGCAGCTTCCGCTAATGAAAAGGGGATTATAGTTATCGGATTAAATGGATTGGGGAAATTGGGAAATAGATCATAGCTTAAGCTCTGTCTTGGCAATTGTGTTTGTACTGAAACCAAATCTGACCAGTCAAGAACACTGGCCCAGATATCATAACCTGTATTTCCTGCCCGGTTGTCCTGCCAGGTTGTGTAAATTCTGTTATTCCGGACTTTCACTTTGGGTCTAAGCTGCCTGCTTTCGGATAAGCTGGTGATACGAAAATCGTCTCCCAGGGGTGAACCATCTATATCAAATTGTCGGCCATAGATATTGTAATAGGGATTATTTCGTTCGTCTTCCCAGGCTACAACAAAACGTCCGTCCTCGTCCACTCCGATTGAAGGTTCAGCCTGTTCAAGTAGTTCCTGATTTTCATTCACATTAAAATTACTTTCAATAGGAGCCCCGTTACTCATAAAACGCTGTCCATAAATATGAAGAATATCATCCCGATAATCCTCCCACACAATGACAAAATTTCCATTACTGTCTGATCCGATATCAGGATAGCCCTGGTATTTGATAGTCAGGTCATCATTGACCTTAAAATTGTTTCCTGTTGCATTTCCATTACTTGAAAAAATCTGGCCATAAACATCCCAATCACCATCGCGCTTATCTGACCAGGCAATGATAAAATTACCCAATCTATCCATGGCAATGCAAGACTCTTCCTGATCCTCGGTTCCGCCATCATCGTTGACCTTAAAGCTATTTCCTGTGGCTGATCCATTTTCGTCATACCGTTGTGCATAAATATCATTATCCCCTTCTTTTTTATCGGACCAGATAATTACACTGTTCCCACGATAGTCCATGGCAATTTTTGATTCGTTTTGAGTCGTACTGCTTACATCGTCATTCACCTGAAAATTATCACCTGATAAAGAACCGCCTTGATCATAACGTTGCGCAAAAATATCGTAATTGTTATTGCGTGAATCTCTCCAAGTAACCGTAAAATTACCACTGCTGTCCGAAGCAATGTCACACATATTCTGATCGGAAGTTGTGGTATCGTCATTCACCCTGAAATTATTCCCCATGGCCGAGCCGTCACTTAAAAAACACTGTGCATAAATGTCAAAATGATGGTTGCGATCATCGATCCATGCGATGATGAAATTTCCGTTATCATCCAATGTCAACATAGGTGCGATTTGAATCGCACTATTCGTATCATCACTCACTCTGAAATTGCTACCTGTTATGGAACCATCGATGTTGCCCATCTGGCCATAAATATCTGAGGTCAGGCTCCTGTTGTCGGTCCATACAATCATAAAATCCGCTCTTAGGTTCATGGCCACGACCGGTGCTTGCAGCCATGGATGCTCAAAATCCTCATTGATTTTAAGATTGCCACCCATGGACGATCCGTCGCTTCCAAATCTCTGTGCATAAACATTAAAATCACCCAGCTCTCTCTCATCATACCAGGTGATGACAAATTGTCCCTGAATATCCACAGAAACAGCCGGACTGAGATGCCGGACATCTCCCGGATCATCATTCACCTTAAAATTGCTCCCTAAAGCCGAACCATTACTGTCATACCGCTGTGCATAAATATTTTTTTTATTATCCCGTTCATCCTGCCAGGTAACAACAAAATTATCGCTGCTGTCAGCAGAAACCGCAGGTGCATACTGTCTTCTCGTACCCGAATCATCATTGATCTTAAAATTGCTTCCCAATGAAGATCCATCACTCCCATACATCTGGCCGTATATATCACTATCACTGTTACGAGAATCCTCCCATACGGTAAACAGATTGCCCTCCCAATCCATGGCCATTGAGACTGATTTTTGGGAACTGGTTCCTGTGCTGTCATTCACCTTGAAATTGTTCCCTGTCAGTGATCCGTCACTATCATATCGCTGAGCATAAATATCCCGGTTTCCCTCCCGGAAATCTTCCCATGCAGCCACAAAACGGCCAGATCCATCTGCAGCTACAAAGGGTGAATAATGGGACTCTTCCGGACTTGCATCATCATTGACTTTAAAATTACTGCTGATAGGAGAACCATAGGGGTCGAGTCTCTGTGCATAGATTTGGCTTTCATCGCTATCCCTTTCATCAGACCAGACAACGATATAATGACCATTCCCTCCTGAAGCAATGGAAGAAGAACTGTGAGAGGGACCCGTAGGATCGTCATTAATTTTAATATTTTGTCCCACGGGTGTTCCGTCATATGTATATTGTTGAGCAAAAATATCCGGTCTGGCATTTCGATAGTCAGTCCATGTCACCATAAACTGGCCCATGCGGTCGCAAGTGATTGCAGCGGAGTTATGATCTGCAAGACCGCCGTTCTCATTCACCTGAAAGTCAGGAATGATGGGTTGTGAATGACTTAAAGTCAAAACCATTAGAATAAATAGACTGATACAGATTCGGATTGAGATCTTCATGGTAGGCCCTCCTTTTTTAATGAATTAAATAAATTAATAATAGAAGACAAACAGATAAAAAAAACCATAAAAACAGGCATAACCAAACACGGTGTATCATGTTTAAGCGCCAGCGTGGTTTCGAGTGCTTTATCAAGTGTCCTGATGTTCTTTTTCCAGCGAATATTACTGTAGTAGAACGTTGTATTATTACCGATTGTCAGTGATAGGATCATCATCACCATCCAGCAAAACACTCTGATAATTGATAAGTTGAGGGATTCCCGCTCCCTGTACAGTCAATACAAACACTGCAACAAAACAAGTGATCGCAAGGCGAGGAGATCTTTTTACCATCATGTCCACCCTGGTTTTAATTCCCAACCGTATAAATACTTTGTAGTAAAGCACAGAGCTGCAAGAAAACAAAAAATAAAGTCACTTGGCACACAAAAACAGAATGCCAGGAATTCGGAGAAATAAATCGATGTATATCAAAGATTGTAAAGACTACTGGAATATAAATGCTTGCCGGTGGAAATGCAATAGGAAACTATTTTTTGGTACGGGAAATATTAGGGGATGAAATCCCCAACACATAATTAGAGCCGGGGATTGGTATGGTTCGCATCTATTTCAGTAATATCATCTTCCGTACTGTGCGAAACGCACCCGTCTGAATTCTGTAAAAATAAAATCCGGATGGAACAGGATTGCCTGAATCATTAGTCCCATTCCAGAATACTGAATGTGCGCCATCTGACATCCAACCATTCAACAATGTGCTTACTTTTTGACCATTCAGATTATAAACGTCCAAGGTTACATCATCAGCATTCTTGATTGTGAAGGATATCATAGTTGCCGGATTAAAGGGATTGGGATAGTTATCATACAAAATAAAGTCATCCGACTGTTCTCCAGTTGGTTCAATAGATACTGATGTGGGATTCAACAAATGAGTCCCGATGGTCTCAAGCAAGACTTGTTCATTATTGGATAAATCCTGTCCAAGGGCCCAAATCATACCTCCCAAGTAATCCTGTTCCTGGATCCACTCGCATTTGTGGCGAATGGAAACCGTGTCATCAAAACTGATGAGCTTTGTGTTTGTACTGTTTGTCAGATAGGGAACCTTTGATATATCATCCCAATGATAGGTCCAGTCTCCATTCATTTTTGGAATAATTTGATTATATGTATAGTCGGTCACTGTGCCGGTAAAAGGACCATATAGAGAAGCTGAATTAAATTCTTTACCATAAAATGGAACTCCAACTGTCAATTGATTTTTAGGGATTCCACGCGTATTGTGCAAATAATTCATCCCGACATCTACAGCGCCGTCATAGTCGCCCGGCGGCTGATAAAGCGGCGCATTATGTCCTGAATGTGCGGACCAGCTTCCATGATAATCATAGCACATGGCATTAAACCAGTCCACATAATGGACCAGCTCATTGTAATCATACCATTGGCCGCTCCAATTGCTGGTTCCTACAGCAAACGTAATGAGCCAATCCGGATTCTCAGATGTGAAACGATCACGTAACTCAGTGATAAGGATTGTCAGGCTATTCCTGTCATTACTTGAATCCGGGAACTCCCAGTCAATGTCAACGCCATCATAATTATGTGCATTTAGAAAGTCAACTAGATTATTGATAAAGAACAATCGTTTTAATGGATCGGTGGCCACAAGTGGAAAACCATCTGAATTGCCCCAACCGCCTAATGATATGAGTATTTTAGTATCTTTTTCATGCGCTTGTTGGATCAGTTCAGGATAAATCAGATCATTATCCATTTGAAGATTGCCCGATGCATCAGGCCAGGCAAACGCATGATTGATATGTGTTAAATGCTCAAACAGGATGCTTTCAGCAGGAAGCGTCGATTTATACCAAGAAGGATAATAACCCACCACGATTTTATTGGCATAGACATGACTGGCTAATATAAGAATTGATATCAGCATCAGTATCGTATTACAAATAGAATTTGGAAATCTATGACTTGTTTTCATTTAAACCTCGTGTGGTGAAAAACCGTCAAAATCATCATTCAAAAACGCTCTTCACTCCCCCATCACCTTGATCAACAACCGCTTTCGCCGCATCCCATCAAATTCAGCATAGAAAACCTGCTGCCAGGGACCGAGATCCAGCTTGCCTTCAG
Source organism: Candidatus Zhuqueibacterota bacterium (assembly GCA_013202295.1). GTDB lineage: Bacteria > Zhuqueibacterota > QNDG01 > QNDG01 > JABMRT01 > JABMRT01. Next base: position 68,419 of record JABMRT010000118.1, on the reverse strand, counting down.
TCACTGGGACAATCACCTGATGATGCACAAGCAGACTTTTCAAATGCGCATCTCCATTGGTCTCGCCCGTACGATGATGGCGATAATCGGGATTAAAAGGAGCCACCGATTCGACCCAGTCATCAATATCCTGCCACAATCCGGATTCATGGTCATTCACAAACACCCCTGCCGTGATATGCATGGCGGATACCAGCACCATGCCTTCCTTTATGCCGCATTGAACCACCGCGTCATGCACCTTGTCTGTGATATTGATTAGCTCCCGTTTCTTCTCTGTGTGGAACCAGTGATAATCCGTGAAAAATTTCATGGCTAGCGCCCTCCATCTAATTTTATTTGATGCGAGAAAGTATCTTCCGGGTGATCTCACTCATTTTTGCGTGAATTGCCGGAGACCCGGCCACCATATTACCGGATTCAAAGAAACCCGCGTCGCCCGAAAAATCTGAAACGATGCCGCCCGCTTCCTGAACCATGATGATTCCGGCACCAATATCCCAGGGTTTCAGCTTCATCTCCCAGAATCCGTCAAACCGGCCGCAAGCTGTATATGCCAAATCCAAAGCTGCGGTGCCCAGTCGTCTCATTCCGGCCACCGCTTGAAACAAGACCTTGAAGGATTCTAAATAATCATCCAAATAGGATTTGGACCGCCACGGAAATCCAGTAGCCAGCATGGCTGTGGAAAGATCAGTCTTCCCGGAAACGTGAATTAGTTGACCATTCAGCCATGCACCCTGTCCCTTCATCGCGTGAAACAATTCATCGCGCATGGGGTCATAAACCACGCCGATCTGGATCTGTCCGTCCTGAACCCATGCCAGGGAAACAGCAAATACCGGAATGCCCTGCACAAAATTAGCCGTGCCGTCAAGCGGATCAATAAACCATTCTGAATTGGACTTTATAAGGTCCGATCCGGATTCTTCAGCATGTATCGTATGGTCAGGAAAGTTATCACGGAGAAGCGCGATTATTGCTTTTTCGGATGCGTGATCGCAATCCGTTACATAATCGCCAGCCCCTTTGAGCGAAACCTGGCTCGACTGTAATGTGCCGAATCCGTCACAAAGGATGCGGCCGCCTTTACGTGCAGCTTCAATCGCTGTATTTAGTATGTGATCCATTGTCATGTTCTTTCCCGGTCCGATGTTATTAATAATGGATAGATCAATAAATCAATGTACATGGTTGCTAATGGAGCGCTTTAAAATCTCCGGTCAATCCGAACGCCGCCCATGCTGAGGGATGGCTGTTCACAGAATTCTTCACTACAAGCTGTGCCTTTCTCAGAGCCTCTGCTTTGGAATATCCAGCCGAAAGATATCGGTAGAACCTCTTGACCATTACAGCAGTAGCTAAATCATCAACTTTCCACAGGCTGGTAATGATGGAAGATGCGCCCGCGAAAATAAAACTTCTCGCCAATCCGATAATTTCATCGCCTTGCGTGATCTGCGCGAGACCGGTTTCGCAAGCGCTAAGCGCGACCAGATCACAGTCCAGATCCAGGCCGAAAATTTCATGGGCCTCCAACCGGCCATCCTCAAACTGCCCGCCGGCCTTCAGAAGCAAAGCGGAAAAGAGCGGGGACTCCGGCTCATAGGTCGCATGACATGCAAAATGCAATATTTCATGTTCAGAAGCATGGTCTTTCGCATTTTTCTCAGTGGCCTCATCGTGAAAATACACAGACACCTCATCAAAGGCCCGCTCAAGGCTCACGACCTCTTTCTCGGCAAACGGCAGATCAAATCTGGGGCTGCCTAAATTGGGATTGCCCAGTGCCAGGACAGAAATGTCTCGAACCTTTCGGCGTTGCGTTTCACCCTTTTCAAGGCAATAACCCAAAACCGTGGCGCTCGGCGAAAGCGAAAGCGATACACGATCAATCAGAACCCTGCCGCTCTCATCTTGGAGTGTCGCAAATGGCAGATAATGCAATATGCCGTGCGGCACAATCACCACGTGGCGAACTGCGGCCATTTCCACCTCAAAGGGCAGGATGAGCAGATCATAAAGCGCGCGGGTCTCGGAGAATATGGAGAGATGCGATTCGATTCCCTCACGCAATGATTTAACCAAACTTTCGAGTTGTTGAACGCTTACGACCGACCGCCGTATCTGAACACCCTCCCGGCGAATCATCCAGATATAAAGCCGCCCGGATGTCAGATAATATTCAAGGATGGCCGTGCTGTCTGGTAATTGTTGCTGGAGTGCGCTTGCCTGAATTGGATCCACACTCACAAAACCCACCAGTTCAGGATTGGTTTGCTGGATTTCAACCAGCGCTTCCTGATAAGACTGCCGGGCCTGGATGAGTTCCAGATTGAGCCGATCCAGTTCGGATTGTTCGCCCGCAGTCAATTGTTCTCTCTCCGTCAGACTGGCTGCTTTTCCTTGAAGCTCCTGGATTCGATTTCGCGCATCTTTCTCGCGTTCGAGCAGTTCTCCTTCAGCTTTCGGAAGGACGACATCCTGATTGCCCAGCATGTCAATAAAACTCCTGGATTTGGCTCGCTCCACAAAATGAAAGGCGTCCTCAGTCCGGCCCATACGTACCAAATGCTCAACCATATCCACGTAAAGGTCCATCTTATTGTCAATGAATCCCTGCTTCAGAGCATCTACTTTCAACTCGGCGCGCAATGCTTCGACGATCCTGACCGCCTCTTCATAATCAATCAGTGCCTTATTATAATCCTGACGCCCAATCCAGGCAGCAGCCCGTTTGCGATGGATGCGCCACACAATTTCAGGAAGCACCAATCCTTTGGCATGAAACATCGCTTGATCCAGATGTGTCATGGCACGATTGTAATCATGGGCAAGCAGGAATAGCTCGCCAAATGCTAGATGGCATTGAACCATATTGCGCTTGTCATCCGCCAGACTTGAAAGTTCAAGGCCTTTTTGCAGGAATAGCTCTGCCTCCTGAATGCGATCCATTCGTAGAAGCAGCTGCCCCAGATTACGGTAATCATAGGCCAGGCCACGCTGCAATCCCGCAGTACTGTCAATACGTGCCGCCTGCATCAAGTGATTGTATGCCTGCTGGTTCTCACCACTTTGGATTGCAATCAGCCCCATATTCTTTAGAATCGTAGCCTGATCAGCAAGACTGCCAGAGGACTCTGCAAGTTGATACGCATTAAGTTCAGACCCACGCGCAGTCACCAGATCGCCCAAACTCATTTGAATCAGCCCGAGCGTACTGTGCGCCATAGCAAGCAATTTCTGATCTTTCTGTTTTTCAAACGCGGAAAGCGCTTCCCGCTGAAATTGAATGGCCCTTCGGTAATCTCCCATTTCCCAGTAGAGGTTCGCCAGATATTGTCTTGCCAGCGCAATTTGAGGATTTTGTCTGAGCCCCTGAAATTTTTGCAAGGCTGTAATCTGGCAATCAATCGCTTCTTCGTAACGTACCAGCTTTTCATTGACCAACCCAAGAAGCTGATAGGCCGAAGCATGTTCTATAGCGATATTTGTAAGGATATTCCGGTTCGGTTGGATCTGTGTTTCAAATATTGAAATCGCTTGAAGAAGCACATCACGGGCCGACCAGTAGCGTTCGCCTTCAAGCTGAAATCTGCCCAGGAGGAGAAGCGCATGGGCCATACCCGCACTGTCATGAACGGTTTGATGGAGCTGAAGCAGAGTGTCTGCCCACACGGCCGCCTGATTGCATTGCCCGCTTTGAGAGAAAAGAAACGCCATTTCCTCACTGGCTTTTACTTGCGCCTCAGCGCTTCCGCTCTCCTTAATCAAATCCAGGACAACTTGCTTCATCTGTACGGCCTCATCCGGATTTCCATTTCGTAAATAGAAGACGGACAGGTTGTTTCTTGCCTGCAACTCTCCATCCCGATCTTCGGTTTGGATGGCCTGATCAAGGTGACGACTCTGATAGACAATGGCTTTGTCCCACAAGCCGCCCTGCATGCTTGTGGCGATGATTTCCGTTTCAAGAAGATTCCCTGAACGGTTGTCATCCAATGCCCGGGCCATACCCAGCGCTTCTTCCAGGCTCATTACCGCATCGGGATATTCACTGCGCTCCGCAAAAGCGCGTCCCTTAATGACAGTGGCCACCAGATTTTCTTTGGCAAATTGGATACGATTCTCCAGTCGCATGCCCTCGAATCCGGAGAGTTGAATACCGGCCCAATCCCGCATGGGACGGCCCTGATGCATCAGTGAAACCTGTGCTTCGGCCAGAGCATCCGCGTAAGATTCGGTTTGGATCGCTGCATGAAAGGCTTCAAAAAATGGTCGGAAAGCATCCTGAGATGGGGGCCACCATGAAAATCCGCAGGTCGGCACACCGGCATAGAGCAGTGAAAGGCACCAGAGATCCGGGGCAAAATTGTCTCCAACCCTGCTGGAATCAGAATGGAAAAAGAACAGCAGACTGGATGCGATATCCATCGAAAAAAGGTTTTGAAGTTGCAGTGTAGAATCACCCGCTTCACCCTTCAATTGAAATATGGAATGGATGGGGTCAGCTACATTCATCTCAAACCGGCCGCCCAGATAGACCTGATCCAGCGTGTCCAGTTCATCTTTAAAACTGTGAGGGAACGGGATACTCTCTTGACTGAATGCCTCGGGATTTTTGGATTCCGAATAGGATGCAAGTCCGAATACACCACTTCGATTCTGGGAAATCCTTCGGCGGGAAGCCGCGAGTGTGTATGCAGTCAGACTGGGCGCGTAGGAAATCGTCCAGCGATCAAGCATCGGCCCCTCTGCATCCGAGAGCGCGCAGAAAGGTATTTGCCGTGTCGGATTGTCCTGCACAATAATCAAATTTGATTTACTTTCTATGAAGTACTCAACCGGCTGGATCAATCCGGGATAGAGATATTGACTGAACAAATCCGTGAGACTGTCGCTTTCAATGGCTCGGAGAAATCCCCGCTTCAAGTTCACCAGTTCGGATCGCGAAAACTTGAGTTTCCGCGTGATAACTGTGTCCTTGTCCAGGGCAAAGAGGTGGATGGTTTCACCCAGAGCTGAATAATAGAGTATGCCTGAATCCTCATCGAGATGATTGCGTGCAGCTTTAATATTTACAGGATACGCGCCGGAGAGATAGGCGAGCACCTCATCTTCGGTCTGAATGTCCTGGAGTATCTCTGCATATTCATTTTGATAGCGCCTTAGATCCGCACGTGCGGTTTGAAGAATGGATGGCCGATTTTTATCAGAACGCTCTTCCAGAATCTGTTTTCGGATTTCATGAATACGGGTTCTCACGTATCGAAGATTGCCCCAGACGATTTTATGCCGTTCACGTCGAAGCTTGGGCGGCCGCCTGGCCAAAATATCTGCCAGGGATTTTTGCTTGCCCTTTTCAATCAGGGTCAACGCTCCTTCAATCTGGCCAAGCCGGAGGTATTCAATGGCCCCATCTTCGTAAAGATGCATCCGATCTGTCCGATCCGAAAGTTGACCTTGCCCTGCCTCTTCCATAACGGGCAGAGATTCAAGATCAGAAATGGCTTCACGGTATAACTTGGAAGGGGTGCGTTTTTCATTGAGAAGCGCTCGATCTGCTTCAGAAAGTGTGAGAAGTTGATTGGCCAGGCTGTATTTGAGACGCCAAAGCAGGGATTCCTCTCCATTCTTCTCAAGGAGCCGTACGCTTCTTCGAAGATAATCATAGGCGGTAAGGCGATCCCCGACGATCAGGCTGACCTCGGATAGATTCTTAAGTAATGTACTTTCCTGCTTCCAATCTCCGATTTCCCGAGCAAGAATAAGGGCGAGTTGGAAATAAGACATCGCCTCCTCTGCGAAAGCTATTCGCTGCAAGGTTTGAGAAATCGTTTTTTCCAGAGTGTCTGAACTTGCTGAGATGGATTTTGTCTTAAGAAACAGGAGTGTGCCCATGAGACTCTGCACTGCAAGATGGCGATCCGGAGAAGCCTGTTCTTCTGTCAACAAGTCCTCTTCCTTTGCCAGTATTTCCAGGGCGGGGTCCAGATGTGCATCCCGGTTCTCATTGGCCATCATCACAACCGCAGTGTGCGCGAGATTAACCACGTTGGTCCATCGGCCGTCAGAATCCTCCTTTTTTATGCACAGAATCCGCGCGTCTCCGAAACGAATCCAAGCTGTTTCATAATAACCTTTCTGAAAATACAGACTCCCCAGACGGGATTGACTGATCCGTTCACCCAGTCGGTCTTTTCTGGAAAAGAAAATGTCGCGCCGTTTTCGTTCATAATGAAGAGCCTGATCATAATCACCGATCTGCTCATGGCATCGGCTTAACAGATTGTACACAAAAGCCGCTTCTTCAGCCAGAGTGAATCCGCCTGAAGAGGCCCCACCAATCTCCTCCATTCCCCAAACGGGAATCGAAAATCCTAAAATCCCGACGCGCAGATAACTCTTCTCCGGCGGCCCTTTTGGCATTTTTTGAGTCTGGAGGATTCGCTCTGCGCGTTTTGCATATTCAATCGCATCCTCGGGTTCACCCATCAGATAAAAATTATATGCACTGTTCCGATAGTCCCGCTCAAGCTCATCCCATCGCCCCTCGCGATCATCCACATCTGCCAGCTTATCATAAAGAATGACCGCATCTTCATACTGGCCATTCAGTTGATAATGAAATGCCAGCATTTTTTCGTTCCGATACACATCACGAAACCGTCCCAGATCCTGATGGATCTGAATCGCAGTCGTCAGGAAGTACTCGGCGCGTTCGCCTGCACCAGTGACTGCACCGCAATGTCCGGCCCGTTCATGAAAGACCGCTTTCTCCAGGGGATTGGAAAAAACCGAATCCAGTTCAAGGCGGGTTTGATAATATTGAAATGCTTTCTGAAATCCGAATTCGCCGAGATTATAATAATTGTTCGCCAGATTCTGGGCCAGCAACGCCTCCATGCGCGGATCCTGTGATTCATCATTCAGCTCGAGTGCGGTAATCAGTACTTCGATGGCTTTCTCATAATATCCGACCTTGATTTCTTGCTCGCCGAACGGCAGTTTCTCTGCCACCCATTTAAAGGGTGAAACGACCCGGTTGCCTAAAGCTTTAAAAAAGCCTGGTTTCTTTTGCGTGGCTTCGACGGTCAACCTTTCCATTAGCTCATAATTGAAACTCAGTGCCCGATAAGGATAAATCATGCGATAGTCTTCCGAGAGGGCACGCATTAGAAAATAATTGGATTGCTCAAGATCATCGATGTTCCGTTCACCGGCATAGGAGTATGCCAGACCCAGACCGTAAAGCAGTACCGGATCTTCCGGTTCAACCTGGATATTTTCCTCATAAAATTGAATCTGTCCATGGATACGACCTGTGCGGGACATGCATTCGATGAGTCCGCGATGGCAGGCCACATCTTTGGATCGGAGGGTCAATGCTTTGCGATATCTCGCACCGGCGAGATCATAGTCTTGATTCAAGCGCAGGGATTCAGCCGATTCGAAAAGAATCCGGAACAAGGTGTCGCGGACCTTCATCGCATAAATCCCGCCTTCCAGGGTTTCATATTCCTGGATTGCCCCTTCAAGACGCAGGATCCCTTTAAGATCATCATCCATCAAACTGTAGACTTCAGCTTCAAGGATTCTGGCTTCAGCTTGCGCCCACTGCTCTGAAGGAACCAGGTATGCCATCTCCTCCAGCTCACGCAATGCCCTTTCGTACTGGCCTTCTTCAACGAGAATGTGACAAAGAGCCAGCTGCGCCTGGGCTACGAGCGGCGGAAACTCAACAGCGGCCTGGATAATACGTTGATATGCGATGGTGGATCGTCGTGCGGAGCCCTCAACCTGACCCAGCAATCTGTCAATGGCTCTTTGCCTCCAGATGGGAATATGCCCAAATTCCCGGAGCACGGTATAGTAACTGGTTCGCGCGGTTTCTTTTTGATCGGTTTTCTGAAACAAGTCCCCAATTCTCAGATGGGCCTGCGCGCGCCAGTTGACACGTGTCGGAGGTTGAGTCACCTGGCTGTAGGTATTTAGACTTTCCCCGATCCGGCCCGACTCGAGGTACAAATCACCCAACAGAACATGCATTTCGGCCAAAGCCTGTTCCTGATCAGGATACATCATCAGAATCTCATGACACTGCGCGATGCGCTCATCAAGGGGTGTGTCCTTCAGGGACGCCAGTTTCAACAGGGCCTGCGCCGCTTCGCGATGCTGATCAGAATAGGAATCCAGAATGTGGTGGAGTGCTACTCGCGCTTGGTTGTTGTCTTCGAGGAGTTGGTACAGATCTGCAATTCGAATTAATGAACGTGCGCCCATCATTAAATCGGAGGGGAAATAATTTAGCACGCATCCATATCCAAGAATGGCTTGATGCAGGGCTTCCGGGGTAATAACCGTGCTGAACCGGTCCATCACTTTGCTGTACTGCTCTCTCGCTGATTCCATTTTAGGAAAGAGACCGCAATCCGGCATGGACCAAATATCCAGACTGCCGCTTCGGGAAGAGGTGAAAGTCAGCATCCCCGCAGAGGAGCAATTCGGCGATTGATCATGATACAGCACGCCGGTAATCTGAATTTCGAGTGAGGATGTTAACGTTTCCTGATCGGTGTTGTCTATGTGGGATGGCACTTCTTTCTTCCAGAGCGCGCTTCTAAACATCAAAGCATTGTTAAGATTGGATTTGGTGATGTAGGGATAGCGCTGAAAAATGATGGATTGTCCATCCGCGGACCAGGCCGGCTCTATATCTACAAATTGACCCGCAGTAAGCGGGATAGCGGGCGAGTCGAGTTGTTCGGAACCATCCGCCCGAAGAAGATAAAGGGAGGCGCCCTCATCCGATTCGATATGCGTATAAACAATGCGATTATCAATTGGGGACCAGGCTGGATGTGACCCTCCCCATAAAGTCAAACGGGTGGTTCGTTTCGAGCGCAGATCAAGAATCCAAAGTTCGGATTGACCACTTCGTCTGGAGCTGAAGACCACTTGCCTGCCGTCCGGTGAAACCGAGGGATCACCGTCATATCCCAGCCAGTCCGTAAGCTGCTTCGGCTTGCCTTTAGGCGTACCCCCCTTATCGTTAATTTGGATTGACCAGAGATCGCCCTCTGCATCGCGCCGTTTAGACACGAAAATCAATCCTTTGCTGTCCGGCATCCAAACGGGTTCTGCGTCATCTGCCTGATGCAAGGTAACCTGGACCGCAGTGCCGCGCGGAACAGGTTTGATCCAAATATCCAGATTGCCTAAGCGATCCGAACAAAATGCCATCCATTTGCCATCCGGAGAGATGGCCGGATCGAAATCCTGCCCGGGATGGGTAGTCATCTGCTTTATATCGGGCAGTTCATCCCCCGCTGACAGCCATGTAGCGGCCAGAACGATCAGGATAAAAAGAGTGCTGTGGAGAAAACGTTTCATTCTGCTTTCAGTATCCATTTGCCAATATGATCCTGAATCCAGGAGCCAATCGGCGAATTTTTTTGATTCATCTCAGCAAAGATCGCAAGTATGTTTTCACGCACAGCATCCTTCAGGTTTTCATTCAGTTCAATCACCCGATCCACAATGACTTCACGGTCTTCATTCTCTTCCGTGACCAAAATGGTCACAAACTCCTCTTTTTCGGAATCGACCTGAAGCTTCTCATTGTCAACCACCTCAAGAAATCCCTGATTGTTTTCACCAATCAATTTGGCGGTCTTCATTTCCATGACATCATCCTGATTGAATTTCTGCCGCCGTTTGGCGTCAAGCACAAGTTTCTTCTCTGGTGAGAGCGTCTGTCCTTTTCCAGTCCCTGAAGACCGGGTGGAAGCCACCATCCATGTGTCCTGCTCAATCTCACGATACGTTCCCAGTACTTCGTTTTCAAGCGCAGTCATCTCGCCGGTGACCCGAACTTCAGGGGGTTTGATACTGCATGAAACGATCAAACCGGCAAGGATCATGATCCCTAGAACGACAATCCACTTTTTCATGATTTAATCCTCCTTCTATTGTGGTGCTGTTAATTGATTCGAAAGAAAAAACGCGAACGGGATGCGCCCGTATTCCAGCCTGCCAGGAATTCGAATGGGTGAAAACCACGGCTGAGAAAGCGACAGCGATGGATACACGTGACCGTGTCTCAGCTCAAAACTGAACAGTTTGGGTTTCCATCCCATATCCAGCAGGCGTCGTGTCAAACGGATCGAGCGGTCCGAACCCTTGGGATCCATTCCTTTCAGTAAGGTGCTCGCAAATTTGGGCCCCACCTGTGTAATATGAAAATATCCATCAAAGTCCAATCCTTTTTCAATATCCAGACCCTGCCCGTTAAAAGCCAGGTTGGCGTTGAGTTCCGTATTCTCCTTTGATTTCTGATTCTCCGTGAGAGCTGCGGAATTGATGCGTGAGGCTTGCGCGCGAATACCATACCGCATCATCTCCAGCCGACCATCCGCCGGATCGAACCAGAGCGAGCCTCCGATATTGCCCTCAAAAACCTCCATCTGAAAGGAAGGAATTTGAATCATGCCATGACTGAAATCCGTATCCATCCGGATGTGATTGATGGCATAGTCATTGATCTTGATAGACTGAATCTGCAACCGCTTATCACCTGACCAAAGTGTTCGGATTAAATCCTGCCGCTCTTCATATTCAATCCAGCTGACCGGCTCATAATGAGCTTCCGGAATGAGCCGGCCATCCAGACTGGCATGAAAGCGCAGGGGAATCCGGCCTTGAACATCCACAATCTGAATCAATTCACCCTGATTGATTGACAGCGAATCAAATGCGATATGGCCCTCAAGGAGGATTTTGTTACGATCAAGCAGGTCGTTGGAAGCTTGGATCTCTCCGTTTAAGCCTCCTTTAAATTGAATGCCCTGAACGATATTTTTCCAATTGTGAGAAGATACTCCCAGTCGGATGCGGCTGCTGATTAAAGGAATCGAATCACTCGGATGCACAGTGGCGTCGAATTGCGATTGCACACCCAGGCTGTCGATCAAAAATTGACCCGCGTCGATCCACAGGCTATCGGGATTCTGCACGCCCCAGTCGAATTGGATGTGACCATTCCGAATGGGATCGGGCCCCTGTGAAGCGAGAATAAATTCTCCAACCTTGATGGAACCTGTGCCCTCAATGCGATCCTGATCTCCCGAAGTCTTAATTTCAGCCTCAATGTCCTGGACTGAAATGCCGGACAGTGTGTCCTGCATACTCCCACTGCTTACACCGACTTCGGCGGACAGTTTATACATCGGGATTGAATCCGTGAGCTGACCCGTCACAATGCCTTGGAATGTCTCCTCTCCTCCCAACCTCAAATGAGCCAACTCTGCATGAATTTGTTCTGGCAAATAATTTTGGATTTTTTCATTATGAAAATGGGCGTCCGTGACTTCCGCCTGGAATTGCCGGGTTTCCGGAAGGAAACGGGCATTGGCATCCAGGGAGAACAGCTCGCCTATACGAAAACGTGCAGACGGTACAGTGAGCTCAGAAAAATCCTCTGCCACTTGGGCATGGATCTTGGCCATCCAATTGTAATCAGGTACATTGTCCCTGCCGAAATCTGTAAGCATCTGACCATCACTCGTATTGCCCGTCAATTCAATAAGAATGGAATCCATGCCCGTGGCTCGAATAGTAAGACCGGCTCCCACCTGCCCCACAACCGGCAGATCGGGAATGGGCAGGTTTTCCACGAACAGGGAATCAAGGCGAAGTTCTCCGTCCAACCGAAAATCCTTTAGGGATGGCAAATCCTTTGCATCCCAGTTCAATCCGAGGTTCATCCGGCTCTGATAGAGATTGCCCACATTGACCTTGATTTGACCCTGAGCGGGATAAAAGAGGGAATCCAGATTTGTATCAAGGAAAATTCGAATGTCACGCACAGAGACATCGGAAGTATCACTCAACGGTGCGGATACTTGCTCAATCTCCATGCTCCCGAGTATATGTGCCTTTTTCAAACCCTTTGGATTCCATTCCCCGTCGATCTCAAATTCATAGTTTACTGGGCCCACTGATATGGATTGCTTAGGGATAGCAAGTCGGGCTTGGTCGAGCCGGGATAGGATTTTCGCATGAACATCCAGCCCCTTACCGTGAACCTGGCCGTTTAAGAGGGACATTTTACCTGACAATTCAAGATCATTAAGTGGATCACTAAAAGGTGAGGGAAGGGTGCGTTGGAGAAAAGCAGTGATCGCGGATAAATCCACTTCATCACCGCCGAGTTGCATATCATAGATGGGTTCCTCATCGACTATTTGGACTGTGCCGGTCATTAGAATGGGCCGCCACGGGCCAAGCCCGATTGCCAGATGCCGCATACGCGTTTCCTGACCCAAACCTCGACCCTCTATATCCAGATCCATAAATAAACTGTCGGCGGGATTATCCCTGGGCAGTAAATGGATTCCGCCCCGGACACGCCATCGCGCTTCTTTCGCCCAGACCGCCTGAATATCGAAATTCGGAGTCCACTCAGCAGTTAAATCAGTCGCTTTTATGAATAATCGGGCGTCCTCTGTAAAAACACGCACTTGCCCACGAAGCCGATCCTGATTTTTGAGAATATCAGTTGGCACATAAAGATCCTGTACATTGACATTTAATCCTGTCAGTTCAATTTCTTTCAGTTGTATGGAATCTGGAAAGGAGATACGAAGACGGAAATCCTTCAGATTAAATTTCGACAGTCCCATCGAGATCGGCAAGGATTCTTTTTTAAAGGAACTGGTATCAATCTCTGAGACTTTCGATTTTGGAGTGTTAGAGGACACGCCAGAAAGTGTGTCCTGACTTGCAAGAACTGCAGGAATCAAATGGATCTGCGGAGTATCAAGGAGAATATCTGAAACCTGGAGCTGCTTCTTTAGGAGCGGCAACAGCCTAAAACGAAGCCGCCCTCGCTCCATTTGGACGAGATATGCATCCGGTTTGCCTTCTGCCTCGGTAAATCCCAGGCGTACGCCTTCCAAATCCAGAGCACCGAGCAAGCTCCATGAAATTCGGTCGACTTCAAATGGGCGGCCCGTGGCTTGATAAATCTGATCGGCCAAGAGTGCACGAATCTTGTGCTCGGGAAAGAACAAACGAATTAAAAGGTTGAACAATAGGATGAGCGACAAGAGGATACCGATACTCCAGAGAAACCGTCTCCGGAACCTTCCTGGAGATCTTTTTGCGGATTTGCGTGTCTTTTTCTCTGCCATAATAAATACGGTTGGGCCGTAAATCGGATTCTGATGGGATTACAATTTACGATCCATCCTCACCGCGTTTATAAATACGATAGGTTGGGTAAGCAAAATCTATGTTAGGTTCAAGGTTGATGGCCTGGAGGACTTTCTGGCTGATAGTATTTTCACCGCTACGCCTTTTCCTCGCTTCAGTCAGATACCGCAGCGTGATCTTGACGCCGCTTTCTTCAATTTTCGTATATACAATAGGTGTGAAATTTTTATAATAGATAAGATACTCACGCGACATCCGGTCAATTCTTAGCTTGACCTGCTCCTGAACGTCTTTACTGGCTTCTTCTCCAAATTTTAAAAGGATGGATTTTGCTTTCTCCCAATCACTTTCAAATGTGAGAAGCACGGGCAGTTCGTTCCAGAGAAATTCAAAGCCTTGTGTGTAATTGAATAAAGGATTTCGGAAAATTTGACCGTGCGGCATATGAACCACCCGGCCTGTGCTTTGATCACCATCCACCCAGTTGCCCAGTTCAAGCAGAGTCGTTTGAAAAAGCCGGATGTCGATCACATCACCGCGAAGCGATCCCAATTCAATCCGGTCTCCGGTTCGATACGGATGACGAATCACAATATAGAACCATCCCGCAATATTGAGCAGCATCTCATGAAGTGCTAAAGCAATACCGGCACCCATCACCGAGAATACTGTCACCCATTGGTTGCTCGTTTCGGCCCAGATAGGAATGAGCGCCAGAATGTATATGAAGGTAGCAATGTATCCGGCGCGCTTGCGATACTGATGGCGTGCCGCAATTTCGATCTTGAGTTGATTGATAAATTGGGTTGTAAAGAACAGTGCAATATAGACAATGGCGAATGCGATAAGAGAATGGAGAATTTTTTGAATATACGGCTTCCTAAAAATGGCGAACAGATCTGAAACAGCCCAGATTCGCACCAACACAATCCCGTAAATAATCCATAACACCCGCGTGATCCATCGTTTCACCAACATCCTGCGCGGCTTTTCAAGAGGAACCCGGTTCAACACCTTGCGGATAATCAACACCAAAAGGCCAAAGAGCGCCAAAAGGGCAAGGGATTTCAAACCGTTCAATACCCACTCATATTCAAGATACATTTTAATAGTCTCTATCATAACGCCTCCATCCGCTGTTTTAATCTGAATCGGGATGAAATACCATCTGTTTAGTCAGTTCCATATGCTTTGGAACTTTTTGCACAAACTCATCTTGTGTGCACGCATAAAGAGGATGAACCTCGATATCACACTGCACATTGCTTTCGGAGTCACGAGGCACAGTATATCCCGAAGCCTCAAGCCAGGAGCCGAAATAATTGTTTAAATCCTGTTTAGCCGTTTGCGGGGAATCGCTCTCCTCCCGGTTTTTAATCGGACTGAATTCCTTTTCGCGCCGGATTTCGAGAATCACTGATTCTTTGGTATCGGCAAGCGCATCAAACACAAACATCTCGAACTTGTATCCGTTCGGGATGTCTGGATTTGATATCCTTCCATCCTTCTGAAGAATCGGGATCTTTTTATGGGCAATGTGAAAGGGCAACTTTAATCCGTCACGGAATTGTTCGCGGACGAATCCGGTATTGATAAGATGAATGCCTATACTGCCCGCCTCATATTTCAAACTGTCGTCCGGATTCCTCGCCTCCATATCCGCTTCAGTCATGTCACTGTATTCAACCACATGAAGGTGATTATCAATCAGGCCGAAGTGTCCAACTTTTTCTTGAGGATCATTCTTCTTGATCATTTTAGAAGACATGCCCGCGCCCATATTTAAATGAAACCCGACAAACACAGGATCAATAACCCGGATAAGGATATTGTCCACCTGGTAATACGAGAGAATATCCACACCTCGCCGATCCGCATCCTCCAGCACACCACCATCCTGCATGGCGAGAAAGGTGCCGCCATGCCCGTTCGGGCTCACAGCGATATGATCTTTGGCATCGAGAATGAGCTTGCCGTTATCATCCAGCGTTGGCAACATGCGTTGACAGGGGAATAGAACGTCTTTGGGATTCAGGCCGAAATACAGATGCTGGCTAAAGAAAGATCGGGTTGCCGCATCATTCGTGGGGCTGGTCATGAGGTACCAGGGAATAATAACCCCATATGCCTTCTGGATCGCAAGAATTCGCTCGGCCTGTAGTTCAAATAAACTTTTCTTTGTCACCGGACTGCAGGGAAAGCTCCCCTTCGGCCCGTCAAATCCCAGGCGTGTACCCTGGCCGCCCGCCACAGTAAACACACCGGTACGTCCGTTGCGGATAGCATCTTCACCGATTACCATTGCTTCTTTGCGTGCGGCTTCGGAGGATTCGTTTTCAGGCAAGGCGATGTACTCCGCCGGCTCCATATGAATCGGCGCATTATGGGTGGACTGATTATTAAGTAATTCTTGAAAATATTGCACCTGTTTAAAATCAATCAACCGAACCTGATCAAGCAGATTTTGCTTTGAGGAGTCAGGGAGCTCAGCCCACCAATCAAAGATTTGAGCCTGATTAAATTCAACCACTTTTTCTATCAGAATTTGATCTTCGTGTCGCAACGCCTGAATCATGCTTCCCCTTCCCAATCGATTTCATGGTCGAGAATACGATGGGCGGGCAGAAGCACAATTCTGAGGATCTCCTCTTTACGGATGTCAATATCCGCTTCTTTGAGCAGAGCGATCAATTCATCCACGCGCTCTTTGCGATCCACGACTGCTGTGACCAACGCTGAGAACCGTTCACGTTCATCTTCAGATCGCACAAATCCGGTGAATAGAGGATAATCCCGCTGAAGCAGCTTATCCAGATTCTGCCCCTCGAACAGACTGCCTTTCTCGATTCCACATGATGTCAAGGCGAGGAGAAGATCCTCTTTATATTCGGTTTTGAACAGTTGGATAATTAAATAATACATGCTTTTTCTCCCCAAAGATCGGATCGGCTATTGCCTCTTTTCACAAGGACTTGAACATACCGATTCCTGGATTTAGGTATAACACAATGTAAAAACTCCTAAAAGGAAAACATCAATCGCTTTGTCTTTCTCCGGCTCGAGTCAATGCCATTTTGGTTAACAACGGACCAACAATTTCTGTAATGATCGTTGTAAAAAGAAGCACATTGATCACCACTTCAGCCAGATGCATGCCTTCTTCGCCAAAGGCACCGGTTCCAAACTCCTTTTTCACAAGAATCGCCAATGCGATCGCCACACCCACTTGTGGAATTAGAGCGAACCCGATATACTTTCTAACAGAGGGTGGAGCACGACTGATCCAAGCACCGAGACTGGCGCCTCCCATTTTACCGGCCATGCGGGCAATCAAATAAACCAGACCAAGTACTCCCACCTTAGGCAAAAGTGTAAGATTCAAATGCGCGCCGCCAAATATAAAAAAACAAGCGAATAAAATAGGCGAAAACTGTTCAAGCACTTTTCCGGATCGATTGTTCAGCATGAGATTCATGTTGGAGGATACCGATCCGAAGGCCATGATCGCGAGCAGTCCGCTGAGATGAAAATGTTCAGCGATTCCCAGACCCAATAGGATGAAACCAATAATGCCCAGGGAAAGGTCATCGGGAAAACGCACTCGCCGGAACAACCAGACAAAGAGCAATCCGAGCATTGTCCCAAGAAGGAGTGAAAATAATATTTCGAGAACCGGAGTTAATATAATATGAAGCGATGATATATGTTCAACGCTAAGAAGACTTTTGGTCACTGCGGCCGCGAACACAAAAATCATCAGCGCAATCGCGTCATCAATCCCGACCACTGCAAGAATTGTGGAGGTCAGGGGGCCCTTCGTTTTATACTGTTGAATGACATAAACTGTCGCAGCGGGTGCCGTGGCGGAGGCTACTGCGCCAAGGATGAGCGCGAGGTAAATTCGGGTTGGATCTAGAAGATAAACAAACACTGTGACGAGGATAAAGGCGCATAACGATTCAAACAGGGCAATCAGAAATATGGATTTGCCCAGTTTTTTAAACACATCCCGTCTCAGTTCGGAACCTATGGTAAATCCAATCAGGCCCAGTGCCAAATCGTTGACCAGATCCATATGTTGAAGGGCCTCTTCATGAAGGAGTCGAAGCAGAGAAACGCCAAGTACCACACCGAGGAGAACATACCCGGTCACAGTGGGGATCTCCAATCGACTTGTCAATTGCCGGATGAAATATGCCGCCAATGCGGTAATCGCAAGAAGAATAAGTATATTTAATTCAGACATGAATCAACCATTATACTGTATGAAATAGTGAAATGATTTCTTCTGGCGACTTTGCAACGATTAATTGTTCCCGTCGCTTAGCGTTTTTCAGAACCAGCACAATCTTGGAAACCGTTTGCAAATAGATGCGATGTTGATCGGATGACCCCGCGATCAGGAAAATAATATGCACTGGTTCGCCATCCAAAGAATCCCAGTACACACCTTTGGCGTGGATGCCAACCGCGACCGTCATATCTTTCACTTCAGGAATTTTCACATGTGGCAAAGCAATGCCCAAACCAATGCCCGTACTGAAAATGGATTCGCGTTCAAATACTGCTTTACGAAAAGCAGGCTCATCTGAAATATTTTCGGATTGGGACACCAGATCCACAAGCGTGTTCAAACATTCATCTTTGGTTTCACAATCCAGGAACGTCACATACCGGGCGTCTAATAATTCTTTCACAGATACCATGGTTCTTGTCTCCTATAATTCCGACACGTATAATATAATCATATTTATAAAAGATAAGGACAATTATCCGTGTTGTTTCAAATCACTTTGGTGATATTGATACGTTTTATCGAGAAAATTCTTGATTTCCCATACATCCTTTTCTTTGTGCACAATGTACTCTGGCAAGAGCGGGACCTTGCCTCCGCCGCCAGGCAAATCCACCACATAGGTGGGAACCGCCAATCCTGATATGTATCCTCGTAATTTCTGCATGATGTCAAGTCCGGTTTCAATCCTGGTCCAGAAATGGGCCGTACCTCGGGTTTGATCGGCATGCAATAAATAATAGGGCCGGATCCGCATTCGCAACAGCATGCGAAACAGTATTTCCAGAATTTGGGGATCATCATTGATCCCGCGTAATAGCACGGTCTGGCTGCCCATGGGGATTCCCGCGTCTGCCAACATGGAGCAAGCTGTCTTGACTTCTTCAGTGATCTCCGCCGGATGATTGAAGTGCAGATTCAAAAACAAAGGATTCGTTTGTTGTAAAATCTCCACTAAATCCGGAGTCACTCGCTGCGGAAGCACTCCTGGAATCCGTGTGCCGATTCGAATAATCTCAACATGCGACACGGCTTTCAGGCGATGGAGGATGTTCGCTAGTTTTTCATCCGAAAGCATGAGCGGATCACCGCCTGAAACCAGGACGTCTTTCACCTCAGTGTGTTGTTCAATATACGACAGACCCGCCTCAATCGTATCCGCTGTAACCTGACCGACTTTGCCTGCTTTACGCTTTCGCGTACAGAAACGACAATAGACAGCACATTCCGTGGTCACAAGAAACAGAACGCGATCCGGGTAGCGATGCGTCAGGTTCGGAACCGGGCTGTCATTCTCCTCACCGAGCGGATCTTCGAATCCGGTTTGATCCTCCAGTTCCGCAATATCGGGAATGACCTGCCTGGCCAACGGCTCACCTGCCTGCCGGACAACCTTCAGAAAGTACGGATTGATCCGCATCGGATAGCGTTCAATGACACAATCCAGATCCGGCTGCAATCCATTTCTCTCACTTCGCAGAGAATCAATGGAATCAATACTTTTGCGGATTGAATCACACCAGTCAATTGCGAATTTATTTGATTCCATCATGATGACAAAAATCCAAAATTGAAAAGCAGAGGATTAGCGCTTATACCACACGGTCAAGAAATGAAATAGAGACGCGGGCTGCCACGGCACGGATGCTTTCAAAAACTGCCTTGGCTTGTTCATCCGTTTTGATAAGTCGCGAAATTTCATCGACCAACTGATCCGTTCGAAGCAATTGAAGAAACCGGGTTTTCTGAGTCTGATCCCGATATAAACTGAATTCAATTCCCTGATCCTGCCAGAAGGATTTTAAAGAGTCTAATTTCTGAATAAAATCCTGCTGATCCTCTTGATGCACATCAAATGTAAACGTAACCAAATGCATTGTTTTTCCCATATTAAACCGCGATTAATATATCAAAATTGATGAAATTTCAAAGGAAAAACAAATAAAAAATAATTTTTAGGAGAAGTAATTTATGATAGCGCCTGTTGCATAAGCTCCCGAGCTTTGGCTAAGGCCTGATCGAGTTTGTTGGTAAGCGGGCCGTTCCCGTGGGCAAACTGCTTCGTCCCACCACCCCTTCCATCGATCAACAAGATCACCTGCTGCAGAAACTCATTCATATTGAGATGGATGGAGGAGTGACACCCCAGAACCAGGTGGGCCTTTTCATCCGTGCAACCGAGTAAAACAATGACATTTTCTTGTTGGATGAGCAGGCGAGCCAGCATTTGCAATTCAGAAGGATCACGCTCTGAAAAAGATTGAAAGATGAGTTTATTGGCGTTCACGGTTTCCGCCTCGGCCAGCAGCTGACTGGATTCATATTGAACAAGCTGACTGCTGAGCAGTTTCAACCGCTTTTGATCCTTTTTTCTGTCGGTTTTCCAACGCTCCAAATTCTCGATGATCCCATCTTCGGAGTTATTCAAAATTGCGGCTGTCTCGCTGGTCAGTTGCTGCTTTTTCTGATAATCCTGAAGCGCGCGGAACCCGCAGATAAACGTGACACGCGTGCCCCCTTTGTATTTCTCCTGACGCAAAATCTTGATCACGCCCACTTCCCCTGTAGATTTCACATGCGTCCCGCAGCATCCATTCGCGTCAAAACCTTCTATCTCAACGATTCGGATGTATTCCTCCGCAACGGGAGCCTTCCGCAAGTTAAAACGGGAAACTTCTTCAGGTCGAACTTGATGGACATGCACTGTGCGATTCTCCATCACAATCCGGTTTGCTATATATTCAACCTTCAGAATAGCATCATCTAATAACCCCGATCGATCCAGATCAATCGTGCAAATTTGTGTGCCCAGATGAAAACCAATGGTCTCGGCTTTTGTTGTTTGGATAAAACTTTGGGAAAGGATGTGCTGTCCTGTATGCTGCTGCATATGATCGAACCGGCGGTCCCAGTCGATATGACCAGTTACAGCGTGATCTTTTTCGAGAAATGATTCGAGCAGGTGGAGAATCTCGCCATCCTGTTCAATGACATCAAGAACCGGAATCCTGTTCAGCGTGCCGGTATCATTGGGCTGTCCGCCTGATGTGGGATAAAAAGCGGTTTGATCGAGTATGACGGCCGGTTGGTTTTCATGGGATGTGGACCGGACAACAGTTGCGGAAAATTCGGTCAAATACGAATTTGAATCATAGAGGTGTTCTGTCATGAACGGGCAGCCTCCAAAGCCTGATTCAGGATGCTGACCACTTTCTCCGGGGACTGGAACCCGGTAAACCGGGCCATCTCATTGCGCTCGGCATCGTACAAAATGACTGTCGGCATGCCTATAATCCCGTACTCATTTTGAAGTACACGTGTGCGGTCATTGTTCTGTGTCAGATCCAATTTTACCGGAATCATCTGACTCATCAGATCCCTCACTTTGGGATCGGGCCAGGTCTTTTCATCCAACTCATGACAGGCCGCGCACCAATCTGCGTAAAAATCGATGAGAACCGGACGGTCATCCATGGCAGCTAACAGAAATGCTTCTTCCGTGTCATCCAACCATATACTTTCTTCACTTGTTTCGATAGAGGTGGCGCTGACACCGGTTTGAGGAACCGAGAATCCTGCACGATCAGCCAGTCCGGAGAGTAGCAGGGCAGACCCGATTAAAATCAGAAGAAAACCGATCGCCTTGCCGATTTTCTGTTTTGGCAGGGAGGCCTCTGGTAAAGATGAAAATCCGCCAAGGAACGTACCGAGCACCACCAGAAATACGGCCCAGAGGGACTGATAATAAAAAGCCGGCAGCATTGAACGCACAAAAACCAGGGCAAGCACCAGGAGGATCAGCCCAAAGATGCGTTCAATATATTCGGTCCAGCCGCCGCCCCTGGGTAAATTCTTGAGAACACCGGAGAAAGTGCCCAGCAAAATGAATAACACCCCAATTCCCCAGGCGAACGTAAAGAGCAGACCAAAACCTAACATCACAGATCCTGTCTTGGCCACCCACGTAAGAATCGCGACGAGCAGGGGGCTGACACAGGGCGAGACAATGAGTCCGGCGACTATGCCCGTAAGAAGTGCGCCTAAAAATCCACTTCGTTTTTTGTTCTGGATCTTCATTCGGATGCTGGCAGGAAGTTGCACCACAAACGCACCGAGCATGGACAGCCCCATAATAAAAAAGATGGCCGCGATCACAATTTGCACTGCAGGATGCTGAGTAATCGCACCGAACAGCGATCCGGTGGTTGCGGCCAGAATACCCAGAGAAGAAAAGGTGATGGAAATACCTAAAACATAAAACAGGGAGAGTACAAATCCTTTCATCTTGCCGCCTGTGGCCTGCGCGCCTATCACAGCAACCGTGATGGGAATCATCGGATACACACAAGGTGTCAGACTGGTGAGCACTCCACCGATAAAAACCAGGAGAAATGCGATTATGGAACCCTGCTCAAGGGCGCGCGTCACGCGGCCCGAAATACTCCGATCTGTGGTGAGCGTTTCAGGCAAATTCCCGCCCGGAAGAATGGTCACTTCAAACGACGAGGCTTGAGTCATGGGTGCCAGGCAGAAATCATTGACTTCATCACAAGGTTGGAATTCTATTGTGAACGGAATCTGTCTCGCCCCTGTAGTGGAGGAAGAAGAAATATGAACAGGAATCTCGAGCTTGACTTGATCTCTGTATATCGTACCCCATTTGTCCTTCTCGCCCTTGGGATATTGAATGTTTCCAAACTGGATGGATTGATCTTCTGGCAAGTGGACAGAGAATAAGCCACTCTCTGCATCACTGACATGGTAATCTTTGGGAATCTCGATGATCAATTCCAATTGTCCCGTTCCGCCAGCTGGCACACTATCGGGATTCATGTTTGCGATTACTTTTAATGCAGGATCAGTCTGCGCAAAGGCTATAGTAAATCCAAATGATATAAAAAAGAATGCACACCATCGTCGAAACATAGATGACTCCCTGTTCTATCAACTTTGATTAAAAATCCGCTCCCAAAGACCAATAATGCATAGGCTTTCTCCACGTTCGATACAGATCGGTTTTCCAGGCGAGATCATATCGTAAAAGCAGGAATCCCATATTCACCCTGGCACCAAATCCATATCCACTGCGCATATCAGCCATTCTCGGTCCATTGCCGCCCGGTTGAGAAGTGAACGGTTTCCACGATGAATTATCCGTCCATGCAGATCCGGCATCCATGAAAAGCACACCGCGAATATTCTGAAATCCAATGCGAAGCGGCCCTCCTAATATGAGATATTTTATCAGTGGAAAACGTAATTCAAGATTCATTAAAGCGAATCGGGTTCCGATCATTTCATAAAAAGGTGTTCCGCGCAACGGCCCCTCAAATGACGAGAAGAAAATTTTACCATTCAGATACAGATCATTCGATGTGTCTTTATATTTATAATTGACCCAGTTAGACATACCGCCAAGAAGAAAATATTGTGGATTCCTTCCGTTTGAAAATCCACTGGCCAGTCGAACACCCAATGAATAGTCACGTCCTATCCTGAAATATTTTCGCCAGTCTCCCTGTGCACCGTAAAAAGAAATGCCATTCGATCCGAAAATATTCGGACTGTAATTAACAGACAGATTTGAACGACCTCCGTTTTTGGGGCTGGTATACCCCCAGAGCACTGTATCCATAGTGTGCCCAAGATTAAAAATCATTGTTCTTCGTTTGTAAAGATTGCCCATGTCGTGCTCGTAATCACCACCATAATAGTAATAATAGGGATTAAGCGCCACAAGATCGGCGTCAATAGCAAGCCCAACAACGGAGAAATCGATTCGGCGATATCGGTTGAATGGGCGAGAAAAATAGAGACTTAAGCCATAATTCCGATTCCTCAGGTATCCATAATAGAGTGATTGCCCATCCGAAAAATAGGTGTAGAACAAATAGGAGTAGTGGAAAAGAGAAACACCGAAATCTGTCTTTTTAGGCAGATAATAATATCCAAGCTGGAAATTGGAGTTTTTGATGTTGTAAAAAAGATCTGTATACAAACTGAACTGATGGTTGCCTAAAATATCAGAGAGCACAAACATTGATGTGCCCTGCAATCCCCAGAATTGACTGTACCCGGCACTACCAGTAACCACATCCGGGGTGAACCGAAGCCTGTAGTTTTTTGTGATGTACTCTCCGGCCGCAGTCTTATATTCGGTTGTATCCTCTTTGGTTTGAGAAGCAGCCTCTGTTGCATCCATCTCACCCCGTTTGAACTTGCTGTCAAAAACAAAATTGCTGTAATTGTTGCCAGAATCATCTTGTTCAGCCGGTTTTATTCGGCT
Source organism: Candidatus Zhuqueibacterota bacterium (assembly GCA_013202295.1). Classification (GTDB taxonomy): domain Bacteria; phylum Zhuqueibacterota; class QNDG01; order QNDG01; family JABMRT01; genus JABMRT01. The sequence goes on along the minus strand of JABMRT010000118.1, from coordinate 44,624 downwards.
TTTAGATTGATCGGGTTCAGATGTTTTTCGAGCCATATAAGCAGTTTGTGTGAGTTCAATTTGCTCGATATCGGTTTTTTCAATCGGATTGTTGATCAGATACAGATCATATCCACCGGTAGAAAATGAAGAAAAGACCAATCTAGATCCATCTCTTGACCAGGAGAGTTGAGACACACCCGTAAGCAAATTGGTTACAGGTCTGCTTGAATTTTCACCAAGGCTGAGGATATAAATATTACTAATCCCGCTTTCATCAGAGATATAGGAAATTTGTCTGCCGTCAGGTGAAAATACGGGACTCTTCTCCTCGGCATCTGTATCCGTCAAACGTGAAATTTCTCTTGTATCTACATGGATGTTATATAAATCCACTTGTTCAAAACTGTGTTCATACATTTTAAAACCGGCCGGTGGCGCACTGAAAAAATTCTGCCGGTCAGAGATAAAAACAATCTGCGATCCGTCCGGAGACCAGTTCGGATCCAAATCGCTGAAAATATCATCCGTGAGTTTTTCTAATTCCTCCGATTCGATGTGAAATAAATAGATGTCGGATTGCGAGCCTTTGAGACCCATAAACGCGATTGTATTCCCGTCCGGAGACCAGGACGGAGAATAAACACCATCCAGGTCGAATTTGTGAGAGGAAATAATGCTTCGGTCATCGACATCAAGAAAAAAGAGGGCATCTTTATTCGAAGCTTTGGCTGCAAAAACAAGTTGCTTGCCGTCCGGCGACCAACTCATGCCGGGCCTGAGCCAATGCATTTCTTCAAAGAGATTGGAACGCTGCCCTTTCACAAGTCGTCCCAGATTCCGCCCATCCACCGTGCTCATTAAATAAATATCCGTATAATTGGAGCGATCGGATAAATAAGCAATGCGATCGCCCTTGGGAGAAACTGAGGGTGAACCATTCAGAAAATGTTCGTTTTTCTCATGATCAGTGAGTCGTTTGGCTAAATCTTCCGGCTCATGTCTGTTTTCTACATCAGGCCAATAGGTTTTTCGTAAATGTTTATGCCATCGTTCAGAAAGTTCTTCCAAATCGATCCCGATGGATTGTTTGATTCCCTGATTTACATTCCGGCTAAGCCGGACTTTACCGAGTATCTCGCTAATTTTCTGTTCGCCATACTTGTCCGCAATATAATTGAGAACAGATTGGCCGCCTTTGTATACCATAAATCCATACATATACTCTATAGGGGGCACATAGCCATTGATTGCCGCATCCCGCATGTACATATCGCTGTCAGTATCCCAACCCAGACTCTCATATTCCGCAAGTCCTTCGGCCAGCCACAAAGGAACTTGAAACCGAGCCATCCCTGTAATGGTGGCTCCCATACCGCCGCCATAAAACATTTGAAACATCACTGCGTGTGTGAGTTCATGGTGCAGCACATGACGATACTCTTTGTAACTGCCTTGAAACGGAATAACGACACGATCTTTAAAGACTTCTGTGAATCCACCGACTGATTCACTTAAATCAGAAAGCGTGACATTGGTCTGTTGAAACTCATTGTGCCCATTATAGATGAGTATGGGGATACGATTTGTCACCTTGTATTTGAAATCTTTCTTCAAGGCCACGTAGCTTGATTCAGCCACATCTGCTGTGAAAATTGCAACCTCTTTGGCATCGTCATAATAGTACACATCGAAATGATCAGACTGGATAAATTTCCAGTCAAAGGTTCGATACTGAACCTTGTTCTTCCCGAATCCCTGAGTGTATGCCACCTGATTGATAAAAAGGATAAACATCATCCCGATCAGGAACGCGAGAAAACCTTTTGCTTGTTTAATTCTACTGGATAACATGATCCACCCTCTATGTTCTGCTAAGACAGTTCTATATTGATTAGACAAAAAAGATTCATCCAATCCCTTTGAAATTAAATATCTGACCAGTCCTTCCATCGTGAAATTCTCCATTTTTCATCATTGCCTTTTCGAAATGTAAAATCCGCGCGGCCGGAAATCGTATAACCAGACTGTTCACCGGTTAAAGTTAGATTAAATCCTCTGCTTATTTCACTCACACTTTCTTCGAGGGTTTCATCTATGGTCTCATTCCAAACCAGATCAATTACGTTAAAATGTCTGAACATCCGACCCGTCGTCACAAGATCCTCTTCTCTGCCCCATGAAACCCATTCGCTGGTTGTGCCCTCTCGATAAACAAAGATGAAAGAAGTATCTATTGTATTGCTATATAAAAGAGAATCCTGGAACATATACGAAATCTTGAAATTTTGCAATACCTCCAAAGGTGTTTTTTGCTGTGTTACAACCAAATCTCCCACTTCAAGCTGATCGGTTAGCTTGGGTGCAAAGGGATTGAGGCACCCCAGAGAGATCCACCCTGAAAGAATTCCCAACAGGAAGAGGATATGAAGTATTACCCCGATATTCCTGAAAATCTTCGATCGCTCCTTTATATGTCCTTTTAAAACGCCAGAACAGAAAAATCGTTTCCGTTTTGCATTCAAAAAAGAAAAGACAGAGTGATTCTGCCTTTTTCTATTTGACGTCCCGGACAAAATATCCTCTTACATGTTTTCAATAATGGCTTGACTGAACTCTGAACAACTCAGCTTGGTCGCACCTTCCATCTGACGTTCAAGGTCATACGTAACCCGCTTTTGACGGATCGTCTTTTCGATGGCTTGGACTACAAGATCGGCAGCTTCTGTCCAGCCCATGGTGCGCAGCATCATCTAGTCTCTGAGCACAACGGATCCCGGATTCACAAGGTGTTAAGTGTTACTTTCGCAGCAGAACCCTGGAACCCGTCTATGGCTGTGTTCATCGTAGCACTAGGCCGCATAGCCTTGGATGCCAACTCATTGTTAGGCAGGTAGTATCCTCCGACATTCTGTGGGTTTCCCTGACATCCGATGAGCTCTTCCATGATCTTCTGCTCGTTCTCCACGAGGTCTTTTGCCAGTGGGGCGAACTTTACCTGTAGTTCGGCATCTTTGGTTTGTTCGGCCAACGCCTTCGCCCAGTACATGGCCAGGTAGAAATGGCTGCCACGGTTGTCTATCTCGTTCACCTTGCGAGAAGGAGACTTATTGTTTTCCAGGTACCTACCGTTTGCTTGGTCAAGTGTATCCGCCAATACCTGGGCCTTTGCGTTGCCGGTCTTGTCGGCCAAATATTCCAGAGAAGCAGACAATGCGAGAAACTCGCCAAGAGAATCCCATCTAAGGTGCCCTTCTTGCTGGAACTGCTGGACATGCTTCGGCGCTGAGCCGCCTGCTCCAGTCTCGAACAGGCCACCGCCGTTCATCAATGGAACGATGGAAAGCATCTTCGCACTGGTTCCAACCTCAAGTATGGGGAACAGATCGGTGAGATAGTCACGCAACACATTTCCGGTCACGGATATTGTATTCTCACCTTCTTTTATACGCTCACACGAGAGCAGGGTCGCTTCCATGGGAGACATGATGCGTATGTCCAAACCACTTGTATCGTGGTTTGGCAGGTACTTGTTCACCTTCTCTATGAGTTGTGCATCGTGGGCTCTATTCTTGTCCAACCAGAAGACGGCGGGCCAGCCCGTTGCCCTTGCTCTGGTAACGGCCAGCTTAATCCAGTCCTGTATTGGCAGATCCTTCACCTGGCATAGTCGAAATATGTCGCCTTCCTCTACTTTCTGCTCCAAAAGGGTGGCACCGGAGGCTGAGACGATGCGTACAACACCATTTCCAGTCATCTCGAAGGTCTTGTCGTGGGAGCCGTATTCTTCGGCTTTCTGTGCCATAAGTCCCACGTTGGGCACAGTACCCATGGTCCTGGGATCAAAGGCCCCGTTCTTCTTGCAGAAGTTGATGACGGCCTGGTATACTCCGGCATAACTGCTGTCAGGGATTACGAATTTTGTGTCCTTTAGCTCTCCGTTCTTGTCCCACATGCGGCCTGAGTTCCTGATGGCCGAGGGCATGGAGGCGTCAACGATAACATCGCTGGGCACATGAAGGTTGGTGATGCCCAGGTCGGAATTTACCATTGCCAGGCCTGGCCTCTTTTTGGTGCAGGCCTGGATATCTGCCTCTATCTCATCCTTCTTGGGGTGATTCTGTATCTTGTTGACCAAGTCACCCAACCCGTTGTTGGGGCTTACACCCAGTTCTTTGAAGGTGTCCGCATGTTTCGTAAAAACTTCGTCGAAGAATACCGAGACAACATGGCCGAATATGATGGGGTCAGAGACCTTCATCATGGTGGCCTTCAAGTGCACAGAGAACAGAATGTCATTGTTCTTTGCGTCCTTGATCTGCTCCTCAAGGAACCTGCGGAGGCTCTCCTTGCTCATGTGTGAGGCATCTATAACCTCTCCATCCAGCAGATTCAATTTGTCTTTCAATACATTGACGCTGCTGTCATTGGCTACGAACTCTATCCTGGCCTCTCCCGCGGTTTCAGCTGTTATTGTCGTCGCAGTCTCGTTGGAACACAGATCTCCGCTGGTCATATGAGCCACATGGGACTTGGATTCAGAAAACCACTCGCCCATTGGATGAGGGTGCTTCCTGGCATAGTTCTTCACGGAAGAGGGGGCTCTCCTATCGGAGTTTCCTTCCCTGAGAACCGGGTTCACGGCACTTCCCTTTATCTTGTCATAGCGGGCCTTTATCTCCCGCTCCTGATCCGTGGAGGGTTTCTCGGGGTAATCCGGCAGATTGTAGCCCTTTTCCTGAAGCTCCTTGACTGCAGCTTTCAACTGGGGTATGGAAGCACTGATACAGGGCAGTTTGATGATGTTTGCTTCGGGGGTCTTGGCCAACTCTCCGAGTTCGGTCAGATGGTCTCCTATCCTCTGTTCCTCTGTGAGATATTCAGGGAATTTGGCGATTATCCTTCCTGCCAGTGATATGTCCCTGGTTTCCACAGGAACACCTGCTGCTCCAGTGAAAGCTTTTATCACTGGGAGCAAAGAGTAGGTCGCCAAAGCGGGCGCTTCGTCCACTTTCGTATAAATAATCTTCGATTCCATGTTATCAAACTCCGGTATTTCATCCTTCTGGGATGATAGGATTTATTGGTGAACCTGCTCCTTGGCGTAAGACAGGGCTCCGCCTGCACAGATCATGGCCACATCACGTTCGGTCAGCGCGTGTGTTACGGGAATTTCTATATTCTGCGTCACATTCTTTAACGAAAACGGTGTCTTGTCGAGACCTGTCACATCGAGCTCAAGCTGATCGCCCTGATCAATTTTCTCATAGTCGGCTTCATTTACAAACGTGAGCGGAATAATGCCGAAGTTGATCAAATTGGCCAGATGAATACGGGCGAAGGATTTGGTGATCACAGCTTTAACTCCAAGAGCCATGGGCGCCAGGGCCGCATGTTCACGGCTCGAGCCTTGTCCGTAATTATGGCCTCCAATCACAAATCCACCGCCTGCTTTTCTCGCACGTTGAGGAAAAGTGGGATCAATCACCTCGAATACATATTCCGAAATCGCTGGGATGTTTGAACGCAACGGCAGGATCTTGGCACCAGCTGGCATGATGTGATCGGTTGTAATATCGTCCTCGACTTTGAGGAGAACCTCACCTGTTAATTTTTCCGGGAGTGGTTCTTTTTGAGGCAACGGCTTGATGTTGGGACCGCGAATGATTTTTATGGATTCTGGTTTTTCGGAGGGTTGCAGAATCATAGAATCGTCTATCGGGAATTGATCAGGAACGCTGATTTGTATCGGTGGCAAATCCAGATCTCGGGGATCTGTAATCTCACCGGTCAGAGCAGCTGCCACAGCTGTTTCAGGACTGCAAAGATAGACAGAGGCGGATTTCGTTCCGCTGCGTCCTGTGAAATTGCGATTAAATGTGCGAAGACTCACCGCTTCACTGGGCGGAGAAAACCCCATACCGATACAGGGTCCGCAGACATTTTCGAGAATCCGTACTCCGGATGCGATAATGTCGGACCATTGGCCGTTCGCCATAAGCATGGACACGACCTGACGCGAACCTGCTGTTAATGCGGCTGATACAGTGGGATGAACCTTTCTCCCCTTGAGCATGGACGCGATAATGGAAAGATCCCTGAAGCTGGAATTGGTGCAGCTGCCCATGGCCACCTGTTTAACAGGCGTACCCTTGAGTTCTCGGACAGAAACCACGAGATCCGGCATGTGAGGTTTCGCAATCATGGGTTCCAGGCTATTCAGATTAATTTCTAGGATCTCATCATATTCGGCTTCCGGGTCAGCAATCAATGGAAGAAACTGATCTTCTCTTTCCTGAGACTTTAGGAACTGACGGGTAATGTCATCGCTTGGAAAGATCGAAGAGGTCGCACCCAGTTCAGCACCCATATTTGTAATGGTCGCGCGCTCCGGTACGGATAGTGTGGAGACACCATCTCCAGTGTATTCCATCACTTTACCCACACCGCCTTTTACAGTCAGTCGCCTCAGTACTTCGAGGATGATGTCCTTTGCCGAGACAAAGGGGGAGAGTTTTCCTGTCAGATGGATCTGCACGACTTTAGGCATGGTCAAATGAAAAGGCCTGCCTGCCATCGCTAGGGCCACATCCAATCCACCGGCACCGATGGCCAACATGCCAATGCCACCGCCTGTCGGGGTATGGCTGTCAGAACCGAGAAGGGTTTTACCAGGCTGTCCGAACCGTTCGAGATGAACCTGATGACAAATGCCATTTCCGGGTCTGGAAAAAAGAATCCCGTATTTGGCTGCCACACTTTGAAGATAGACATGGTCATCCGCATTCATGAATCCGGACTGCAGGGTGTTGTGATCCACATAACTGACGGACAGTTCAGTGCGGACCCGATCCAGGCCCATGGCTTCAAATTGAAGATAGGCCATCGTACCCGTCGCATCCTGCGTCAGGGTCTGATCGATCCGAATAGCAATAGGGGAACTCGCTTTCAGTTCCCCCTCAATTAAATGTGCTGCGATAATTTTTTGAGCAATGTTTTTCGGTTTCATAATATAAAAACTGTTTCCCGCTTAGTTTCGATTTCTGGCAATCTCCTCCCTGGCTTTTTTTGACCCGAGATGCATCTTCCGTAATATTTTCCAAACAGTGAGTTGTCCCACACGCGTAAAGCCATACTTATCTGTATTAAGTGCTTTAGCGATTTGACCATGACCCAATTCCGGATTCTCCAAAGCAATTTCGCGTATCATGTCTTCAAGACTGTCAGGAATCGGTTCGGAAGACAATGGTTCTTCTTTTTGGGTGCTGGGAACCTCCGGTTCAGCATCTTCCTGAACAACCGTTTCTTCTTCAATCATGGGATTCTCTTCCTGATTGAAATCCTGGATTGCTGCCTCAATAGAATCATACGCTTTCAGGATATAGTGAAACTCGAGAAGTTCAAACACTTCATACACATCCGGAATCATGTTGGCGAGTTTTAAATCTCCATCCCTCTCACGAATGCCTTTTATCTCACTAATAAATATACCCCAACCTGCACTGGAGATGTAATCCACATTCTGCAGATCAATAATGACTCTGTAAATGCCGGATTTTAGCAATCCCTCCAAAGCACGTTCAAGCTCCGAAGAAGTGGTTGTATCAATATAGCCACCGACCTTAATGATCGAAATGTCACCCTGATATCCAGCACGTTCCACGGACACCTGTATGCCTTCCATGTTATTCTCCTATCGGAAATCCATTCAAATTAAATGAGTTACTTGTCAAGTTAATGGAAATTTGAAAGATTGTCAACTTCTTTTATGATACACAGCACGCTGCCGAATGACACGCTGCATGCGTTTGATGCGTTCAATAATATCCAGTCTGGAGGGATCCCGTTTGATGACTTCACCCCATTGCCAAACCGACCGTCTGTAATCGCCCTGATTGGCGTAAATTACACCCAAATTTTCAAGCACATCAATGTTTTCAGGATTCAACTCTTTGGCCTTAATATAAGAATTTTTGGCCTTTTCAAGCTGGCCAAGCCGAAAATGTGCGTCACCAATGCTGTGATATGCATCTCCGAATTTCGGATCGCATTCAATTGCTTTCCTGAATTCCTCAATAGCCCGTGCGTAGAGACCCTCACGGTAAAACCATTGACCTGATTCATGAAAGCGCATACGCTGATAATATTCCGCAGCTTTCTTGCCCGCCTCAGATCGTTTGCCCCCCTGGAACACATCCCTGCGATCAAAACCAAGTCCTTCCATCATTTCAACAAAACCTGCCTCTTCCTCAACCGGCACTGTACCCGCAGAGATCAAATCCAATTCACCCGTAACCTCACTCATGAGATCATCCACCGCAGAGGAAGATATATTTTCTTCAACCCGATGATCAATATGCTCATTCACCAATAGGGGTTTGTCTGTCTCAAGAATCTCATCGATATTCATAAATTCTTCAGACCGTTTTTCGGCAATGGATTCTTTTTCCATGAAATCAAAATTCTCGTCGGATCCCGTCAAAAGGGCATGAGCCAGACCGTCATCTGAAGATATAAATTCATCGAAATCCGGTTCTTCTATATCCTTCGCATCCTGATTTTGGAGTGATTCTATCTCATCTAGATCTGAAAAAATCTCTTCGGAGTTTTCTTCTTTGCTTTCAGGAATTTCTGATAGATCTTGAGAGATCCGTTCCTCTTCATGTTGGACCTCAGCCTGCTGATCAGCACCATGTGAGACCAGATCATGCTGAATCTGTTCCTCAATTTCTTCAGCACCCATCTCGACTTCCTCGGCTATGGAGACGCCCTCGTGTTCACCAAAACCGTCGTTTTGTTCGGTCATATCAACAACCTGAAGCGTGTTCCATTCTTTGTTTTCTGAAACTGTATCCGGTGCTTCGGCCGCTTTTTCAACTTCAACCGGCGCCTGTACAATTGTCTGTCTCGGTGGCGGGACGGGTATGCGGTGAACGGTCGGTTCAATAATTACCTTGCCATCCAATGTGAGAAATGGTGTTCCTGGTGGTTTCATCCGTTTGCCCCGACCACCCCGCTCCACAAAAGCCATACGCAGATCCTTGGTGTTTAACCGACTGCGGACCAACTCATCATAAATGCGGTTTTCATCAACCTGCAGAAAGCCGTACTTTTCTGTGTTCAACTCTTCACGAATGCGCTTCGGACCATATTCGGGAGTTTGCTTAATCACATCATAGATTTTCGCCTTGTCCTCAATGGCAATATGCTTCTCTTCAATTTCAGTCTTGGAAACACGTTCCTTTAATCCGGCTTTACCCTCTTTCTTATAAAGTTTATTATATTTATAATACGTAGAGGTCGAAACTCCTGCTTTTTCACAGGCTTCTTTAACGCTCATGCCTTCTTTTTTTACCATGCGAAACAACTCGTTTCGATGATTAAAAAGCACATCTTCTGCAGCTAGTTTTTCACGAATCGCAACCAGTGTAATATCATCACTCTGCGCGTAACCGCCTGTAAAACGCTGAATTTCTTCCTGAATACGTTTTACCAGCGGCTCGGCTTGTAGGTTGCCACTCCGCCTTAATACAGAGAGAAATCGCTCATCACCAAATCGATTCCGGCTCTTATCCATTGCCTCCGTGATACCGTCCGTATACGCAATCAGCACATCATCCGGTCTAAGCTGCAAAGTATCAGATTCAATGGATTTACGAAATAGCGCCTTGTCCGGAAGATTAATCCCGATGGGAAATCCTCTGGGATTTAAATAATAGCTCTTTTCAGATTGTCCCCTGTATAGAATCATGGGATTGTGTCCGGCACTGGCATAATTGATAATACGACGTTTTGAATCAAGGATTATATAGAAAACAGTAACAAACATACCCCGTTTCATATCATTGATCACAAAATCATTGACTTTGGAAAGAACATCCGCAGCGTTTTTATTGCCGCGCGCTTCCGTGCGCAGTGCAGTGCGAATCATGGTCATTACGAGTGATCCGGGAACACCTTTACCCGACACATCGGCGACAGCGATGCCGAGTGTGTCACGATCAACCTTAAAAAAATCAAAATAATCGCCGCCCACCTCTTTGGCCGCTTCATAATAGGAGGCCAATTCATACCCCTCGACATCGGGAAAAGAATCCGGGAGAAGAGTTTGTTGTATTTCCTGGGCGACTTGCATCTCTTTTTGCAGCCGTTCCTGCTCAGCTACATTTTCTTGAGATTTGCGGAATTTCTCGGTGATTTCATTGAACGCCTGGGCGATCTCGCCGATCTCATCCGATCTATTGAATTCCATTTCATCATGCACTTCACCATGTCCAAGATCCCGAACCCATTTAGAAAGCTTTTTAAAGGGGCTCAAAGTCAGATATACCAAACCGAAAATACCGCCGCAGCCAAGAATAAGAATGATTGCCCCGTTAAAAATAATGCGCTTCCTCGCATCAACCACTTCTGAATCAATTACCGCTTTGTCAAGCATAAGATGAATCGATCCGAGCTGAATCTCCCGACCCTGCACCTGGGTCACAGCCGGTTCAATAATATCATAAACTGTCTTGCCAGACCAGGTTTGTATAATATAAATGCCCTTACGGATTTGCCTGGCGTTCACAGGGAATACATATTGACTCATCAAAGAATCCAGATTCACAAGACCCTGTACAATATTCGCTGTATCAAGCACCATGATTTCGCTGATCTTGGGATACCATTCTCTGTGGTTTTCAGAAACAATCGCACTGAGTTCCCAAAGGTATCCTTTCGCAAGAGGATCGGCACATTGATGCACAAGAGAGCGAGTCATATTCTGTCCGGATGCCAGATTCGCATTAAGGATTTTATCTTCCTGCACAAAATAATTCCAGACAATCGCTGCCAATACAAATAGCGTTAAAATCGCTGATGCAATCAGAGAGAATCGGGTTTTCATGGTAAAGGGCAAATCGGCACTCATCAAACTGCCAGCTTTATTGCCCCGTCGGTTTTTTGTGAGGCGGAGCTCATTGCCCTCTGACGTTTTTCTATAATCAATTTTATCGATCACACGGCGAATAATAAAGATCCCCAGGCCACCCTTTTTTCCGATATCCACGTATCGCTGCAGATCCGGATCCTGCACTTTTCTCAGATCAAAATGATGGCCCTGATCGATTAAGGATATTGTGACTGATTTATCGCGAATGATCACTCGAAGAGTGATTTTGCCATCCCAATCTCGATATGCGTGCCGGATGATATTTGTACCGGCTTCATCAATTGCAAGTTTGAACGCATTTATCACTTGCTCGGAGACACCGTATTGTCGGCCGAACTCCATCACCGTATCCCGCATATCGCCGAGATAATCAATTTCTGCAGGAAATTCCCATTGCTCCTTGATCACCTTCTTAAACATGTGCCGCTCCGCAGAGTGAATAATTATTGTTGAAACGTTTCAAGTTTTTCTCTGGCGCCGTCGATAGCTTCCAACAGTCTAACGTTATGTGGATCCAGTTCCAGCGCCTCCTCCCAAACTCTCAATGCTTCTTCATATCGGCCATCTCTATAAAAGCCGATCCCTTCTTTAATCTTATCGCTAACATCCCTCTTGACTTCTGGAGGCTGATTGCTTTCTTCTGTATTGGATCGTGCCCGTGCGTTTTGATAAAGCTGGCGCACCCGCTCGTTTTCCGGCTGAGTTTCAAGTGCTTTCTCAAAATAGGGAACGGCCTCAGCAAATTGACCCTCGTTATATCGTTTAAATCCCGCCTGATAATTCGAGATGAAGTCAACCATGCGATCAAAATTCCTCATTTCGCCGGTAACCTTTCGAGTCAGCTCCGGATTGCCCTCAGCCTGTGTTTTAGCACGCTCAAGAAGGCGTCTCGCTTCAGTCAAATTCTCTTGACGCATGTATGCGCGCGAACTCGCAATCGCACGATTGATTTCACTTTCCAATTGATTACGGGCTTGGCTAATGTACGAACGGATGGTGGGATGATCTGGATCTACTTCAAGTGCTTCTTCCCATTTTTTGATTGCAGCCTGAAACTCGCCCCGCTGCATGGCCTCATTTCCATCCTGGAAGCGCTGATTCACGAAATCGAGATCACGCTGCTGCTGGTCGCGTTCTCTGGCCGCACTCAACAAAGAATCCTCACGCTGTTTCTGGAATTCCTGTTCCTTCTCGGTCGTCATGTCGAGCCTGCGTTTGGCAGCCACATTATTTCTATCTTCACGCAAAACCCTGCTAAATTCGAGTCGTGCGTTAAAGTAATCTCCTTTATCAAAGTATTCCTGTCCCGTTTTTAGGCTTTCTTCAATACGCACTTTGCGTTCTTCGCTGAGCCTTTCCTGAAACCGGTCACGAATCTCCTGCTCTCGTTGATCTTGAATGGCTTCAAGCTTTTCAGCCAAAGTCTGACCAATATGAAAAATGAGAGAAAAGCGATGACTTCGAGGAAAATATTCGGCATCTCCAATACGGCTATTCGCGTAATCTAACTGGAACATGTGTATGCGAAGCCCGCCTCCAAATGTGATCTCACCATTATCAAAACCCGTTCGAAAGAAAACACTTCGATCAAGGCTGTACTCGGTACCAAAATGATATTTTGATTTTTTATTTTGCGCCCATTCATAATCAAAGAGAAAGAGCCATCGGTCCAGTCCGTCACGCAAATTGATCGTACGCGCAATACCCAGTTTCTGTATAGGAGGGATGGCTTCTGATTCGGTCCCTAACTTTAATCTGGGACTGTACGCATTTACCGCAACATACCCGAAATTAAAGCCGTGAAGCATGCTGGTGTTTGAGGGCGCATAATGTAATCCGGCATCGAGTCCAAACCCATTGGTCGAATAATCCAAAAGCACTTGCCGGTTCGCCTCAAAGTTCGCGCCGAAAGAGATCCCGCTAAATAGATGGACTGCGTAAGCAATGGAAAGTTTGCCCCACCAGTATCCGAATTCATCGCCTTCGATGGAAACTCCATTTATATTATCAAATTCCCGGATTCCTCCGGTACCCGCCCGTGAAATGCCGAATCCGAATGTACCGGCATTTAAGGTAGGATGTACATATCCGATAAAATTATATTGAACATCCTCAAAGAGTGTGGTATGGCTGAAAAGGAATTCTTTGCGCTCAACCTTGACCATACCCGCAGGATTCCACGCGAACGCCGTGGGGTCTTCGGGGAAAGCCACAGAAGCATTTCCAAGAGCCATGCCTCTGGCTCCAAAACCGATCGAAAAGAGGCTCTCTATACCGGCTTCACCATCCTGTGCCTGCAGCGAGATAAACGAGGTGAGGACTATCCCTGCGAATAGAACCATTGTAATCTTTTTCATTGGCATAACCTGAATCAAATCCATTTAAATGATTCCCGAATCAAACGCTGGATACCCATCCAGAATTCTCTTCGGGGAATTATATCTCATTTCCATTTCTGTCATTTCACATAAGCGATTTTATGTTTTAAAATCTGTCCGTCACTCATTTGCATAAATAAATGGTATACACCATTCAGAACCCTAATGCCTTTGTCATTGGTACCATCCCATGTCCAGAGATTAATCTGGTTTGCAATAACATCCACCTCATCGATTTGAATTGTTTTTACCAACTTCCCCATCAATGTGAAGATGCGGAACTCAACCGATTGTTGTTCTGGCATATAAAAATAGATTGATGTGATCTCCCGGCCTGACTCTCCAAACGGATTGGGGCTGTTCCAAAGTTGATGCTCGCGAACCAGATCAAAAATCTTCATCGGCATGGACCGCATGTCCTCCCAGTCTTCACCAGTAGGATCGGTCACCGAAACAATTCGTCCGGTGTTGGACTCAATCGCTTCAATGGCATCAGTTCCAGGTAGATTTAATAGAAAGTAGGGAATCGTTTCTGAGCCGGAGATATTTCCCCGAATAAGTATTGTCGGATTTTCATCCTGAGCTTTCTGCTCGACAGTCACAATCAATCCATTGAGTTCAATGGTTAGGGGATTGGCGGATGGGATCTGTGTGATTCCGCCATATGTGGTCGCGTTTTGATCATCAACCACTTCAAGCCGTGAAAGTGCAGATGCGGGAGAAACCGGATTCCCGTTTCTGTCTTCTAAATAGAAATGAATACGCTCAACCTGTATATCGTATGATCCCTCCTGCCCGTCATTCTTTAGCTGGAGTCGCATGAAGACCACATCCTCCTGACCCGGCACCAATTCCTGCTTTGCTCCTTCGGGTAGAGGCAGTGCCGATACTGCCAGAGTAGCCCCTTCTAAAGTCAGTGAAACAGATTGGTAATCTTTTGAAATATGAGCTTGTTGATTCGTGTTTTCATCCTGCGGGATTTGAGTAATTCGGGCCTCGATGCTTGCGATGGCCTGATTGATCTGGTTCGGTGCTTTTATGGTCCAGTCCGCATCGCCGGATATCAAAGTTTGAGTTAGAGGGTCATGGGTTGTAAAACCATCCGGTAAGGAGAGTAGAGTGACTTGCATGTCACCTTCTGTCGTTGCCACACCGTTATTTACAACGCGTGATTGTACTGTAAATTCCTGGCCCAGAGAGACGGTGCCATATTGGGCCGCTTCCGGAGGACTGGTGATTTCTAATGAAAGAGATAGATCGGCGCGTAATACAGTTTGAATTGGAAGTCGCGTTGTATCTCTTCCTATTTCTATATTGGGCTGGAGATCATCATATCCCCATGTGATTACCTCAATCTCATTTTCAGATTGAGATAGTGCTGGCGCTGTCACCAGCCATGTGGCCGAATCCGGACTGAGAACTTGTGTGACATTGTTTCGTGTGGTATAGCCACTGGGCAAATCGATCTTGGCCCTTGCCCCGGTCACATTAGACAATCCGGCTGCTACCTTTACTGTAAAATTCTGCCCGCTTGAAATCGTGCCATCCGCTGCTCCGGCTGGATCCGAAATTGTGACCGCAGCATCCATCCGGCTTCGTATTGTAGAAATGGATATATAAGTTGAATTATTGGACACATAGGCATTGTTATCTGTATTCTTATCATCGGGATAGCTTTCCAGTTTGACACGAATTTCATCATCGGTCGAGGTGTCACTGGGTGCTTCAATGATCCACGATACGGGCTGTGCCGGTGTAATAGATGCGGTATCGGAATCCGAGAAGAGCAAATACCCGCTAGGAGGTACAACCTTCACGCGGCCATCATTTTTCAATTGGCTCGACCCGGTTTTTATCAATCGAGCCTGCACTGTGAAGGGTTGGTTGACGGACACAACACCCGAAGCCGGATCCAAAGAAAGCTCAAGAGACAACTCGGCACGGGTTTGGATAATCATCGTTGCTGTGGAATCATGTGCGGCTCCGATTGGAGCATCATCGACTTGATTGTCGCGCTTTGCGGAAGCAATAGATGATGTAAACAGTTCACCGTTGAGATTCTCAATGCCGGATGCTTGAACATCAAACCAGACCGAATCCCGCTTAGACGGAGGCAATGAGCTGATAAAAGCAGTAGTATCATCGATCTGTGAATCGCCGTCCGAGTTTAGTCGGATATCGATGTTTCGAATTGTATTGCCCAAGGCATTTTCTACAATGACCAGCACATTGAAATCCTGGCCGGTATTCACATATCCATTCTTCGCATCTGTCGTATTAATCGCATCAATCTGTGTCTGGATGATGCGGAAAGCTTCTTCTGTTTCCACGGTTACGCTTGTGTTATCAGTATCCCGGACAATGTTTAAATCATTTCTGTCTTTACCGCTAATTGAAGCAAGAATGCCTACTGTGCCGCCATAGGTGCCTGTTGTGTTTACTGTAAAAGTCAGCGTATCAGTAATTCCGCCTGACAATGAAAGATTGCCGCTTTTCGACAATCCGGTTGGAGCAATGACATTATAATCTTCCTGTCTGAGTCCTTCCACCCAGAAACTCAAACTGTCTGCCTTGGGCGGATCCAGATCAATGATAGCCTGACCGGAGTTTCGTAAAACAACCCTCAATTTCCATGGATCTGTTTGTCCTCCCAGCAATTGGGTCGTGGAAGGAATCACGGAAATAATTTCGAGTGTTGCTGGAATCTGAGTAATCGCCTGCGCTGTATCATCCACTGGATTTTGATCGCTAATGGACGCGTTTGTATTTTCTGCTGTGCCATTGGCTCGAATTGTAAAGGTGTCATCCAGACCCTCTACTGCAGCAGCTGTGCCGGCAATATCAACAGTTTGGGATTGGCTTCCTGAAAGTAATCCCACATTACTCGTTGCAGGGAAAGAGGAATGGAGTTGATTTATCGCTAAAGAGGAAGAGAGCGACGCGTCCCCGCCCGGATTAGTAACTTGTACTCGAATTGTAAAAGCTTGACTCCGGTTCACATAGGGTGCATTGGGTGCAAGGTTCGTTACGGATTGAATTCTCAGCGCGGCCGGTTGTTCAATGAGCACGGTACCCGATCCCCCGTCAAGTGTGTTTTCTGTCAGTGTCCTGCCAGTATTGATTTCCGTGCCTTCAATATAAGCATCTACAGAACAGGAGCCGGAGTTCAAATCCGTCGTTTCATCAATGATGTATTTAAGTGTATCTGTCTCTCCGCCTTCAAGAATCCAGTCGCCACCGCTCCATAAGGGCGGTCTTGCTATGATCCAGGTGGCAGGCGTCCCGATACTGAAATTAAGAAATGTGGCATTGGTAGAGGAATCCACCAGAATGTGGCTTTGTCCCTGATTTTTGACCACTACGGAGATGGACCAATCTTGATCTTGCCCCCTTGTGACTTCAGCTTTCGATACAACCGGATTCTTCATTCGCATCTCATTGACGTAGAGAACTCCGTCGGTTTGCACCAACAAATTGGTAACTGCATCATTGGACAAAGTAGCGCCCGTATCAAGTTTTTTCAAAAAGGCGGTCACCTGAAAAATCGCCGGGCCGGATCTGCTGCCCGTATGCGTGATCGGAATGAGCAGAGAATCCAATGCGCCGCCGCCCAGGTTCTCTGTACCGTTCCCCCAGAACTGCGTGGGAAGAGTATAAGTGAAGTCATTCCGCTGTTGATTGTTTACTGTAACGGACAATTGCAGACTATCCATTCGGGTGTTGGATCCACTCATGTTTCGCACATGGCAGGTTAAATACCAGAGGCTGTCTTGATTCGTTGTTATGGAACTGATCTGTGTGGTTGTGTCTTTCCAAAGCGCTTTAAAATTAAGCACCTGAATACCCGGATCGAGCACCACGTCAAAGAGCTCGGAAGAATTAGACACACTATTATAGGTGGCTGTGATTCGATTATCCGTCGTATCGGTATATAGTGTGACACCGCCTGTCATCACACCATTCACAAAATTGGGACTCACTGTAGGTGTAATCGTCCCGGTTTCATCTGAAAGAGTGACGGATTCATTGAAATTTGTCTTGATATTATTATTCACGTCAAAAGCAGTAATTGTAATAGAGAATGGATGTCGGATAATCTGATCCGGAATTTCATTAAATGTGAAATGATCCAATGGACCGGGGAACACATTAAACAGATTGGATTCGCCCTTTTCCCCGGATCCAAGATACGCCCAAATGCGGACATCGTTTCTCGCTTCTGTGATCTGAACGGAAACAGTACGCACACCATTAATAAAAGTACCGCTTTGTGTGGGCTGGATTGTTCCGGTTGAATCGGACAGGTACACAGACTCTGTATAATAATCGACCGTGTTCTCAAACTGATCCTTGGCTGTGATGGTCATCGCAAAACTTTGAGTAGAGAATTGCGGGCTGCCAATCACACCAATATTGAAATGATTCACCGCGGCGGGATTCACATCGAATTCATTGGATATACCGCTTTTACCTTGCCCGGATGCAGTGAGTGTGTTATTGTAAATGCTTTCCCGGATCTGAATTGTTTCAGTACCCACTCCACCAATCAGTGAAACCTGGCTTATGTTGATTGTGCCCGTATCGTCAAGAATCGATCCGGTTTCGTCAATCAGATTGATCACGAAGGATCCTTCCGCTCCGGTAACGAGATTGCCCTGTGCATCATAGGCGCGCACCCAGATCTGGAAAGTATCGCCCGCTACAATGGGATCGGGTATTGGATCAAATTCAAAATAACTTACCACGCCTGGCGTCACGTTAAATGCGTTAGATTGCCCGTTTTCTAAGCCGCTATAGCGTGTGACAGTAATTACATCGCCCGTCTGAACCTCATCGATCGTAATATTCCCGACCCACTTGCCTTGATCAAAAGTTTGACTTTGGACCGGAACGATACTGCCAGAACCGGAATGGCTGATATATACCCAATTGTCTGTGCCGTCAAAACTGGTATAAGTGTTTCCGTATTGATCTACCGCAGTTAAAGAGAGGGTAAAAGGAAGCCCTGCTGCCTGGGTCGCGATGGGACCAATCACGAACTCATCGAGTGTGGCATGATGAATCACATTGAACAGGTTGGAAGTGCCCTCATGGCTCCCTGCATCCACAATACGGATTTGAAGATCCTGCGCGGCCTGGGTAATCTGCACCGTCTGGGTTCTCTGACCATTGCTGAACGCGCCGCTTGTCGTTGGCGTAATGGCAATAGTCGCGGATGCGAGAACTTCCAGTGTCACCGTTTGATTGAAGCTTGTGGCAATGTTATCATACACGTCATACGCAGTCATGTTTATGGAAAAACTTCCGGCCCGTTGGGGGCTGGTGATCGGATTAATTCCGAAGGAGGCTACTGTGTTCGCCACAACATCAAAGTTGCCGGACACCCCACCCTCACCCGCACCAGCAACCGTCAAAGAGTTGTTAGATCGCACTTGCTCTATCGTAACATTCCCCGTCCAAGTTCCATTGCTGATTGCAACCTGTTGTGGTGAATTGGTCCCTGTTTCGTCAAAGAGTGTGACATTGCCGGAATAATCGGCGGTATTCCCAAATTCATCAATTGCTTCTATGGTTACGGAAAACGGAACGCCTGCGGTTTTCGGAGTGCCTATGGAGGCAATTGTGACATCAAAGTGATCCACTGAACTGGTTGGATCCACTCGAAATTGAGTTGAGCTGCCAGTCACAGCACCACTGACCGCAGAAATCTGATCGGCAGTATGAATCAGATTGACATCAACGTTCCCGGTCCACACACCGGATGAGAAACTATTTGTTGTGGTTCCACTGCCATTGGCCCTGATCTGAAGTGTGCCGGTCACATCGGATAATGTAGCGGTTAATCCAAAACTGGTTGCTACATTATTATAAAGATCGCGTGCTGTGATTGTAATCAGGAAAGGCTCACCGACCTCCTGATCAACGATATTGGAAAAAGTAAATGTGCTTGCTGACGCAGGATTGATATTGAACTGCCCGGAATTGCCACTCGCAGGACCGGAAGCCGTAATAAAATTATCAGTTGACGTCTGAGTCACTTGAACATTGCCGCTCCAGATGCCGCCTGAAAATGCAGCGGTCGTATTGTTGTCAAATTCGTTGAGCGTGATTGATAAGTTTCCTGTTTGGTCGGTCAAATCAGTATTACCTGTGTAATCCGTCTTGATATTGCCAAGGTTGTCATAGGCCGTAATGCTAACACCAAACGGTGTATCCGCAGTTTGTGGGCTTGAGATTGCACCGAATGTGAAGTAATCCAAGGTTGTTGGATCGACCACGAAAGAGCCGGATGTGCTGGTCTTGCTCCCCGAGGTAGCTGTAATTGAATTGCTTAGATTTGTTTGAAGTATTTGAATGTTTCCACTCCAAACGCCTGCGGTGAAATAGCTTGTAGTAGTGCCACCTCCAGAAATACTTAACGTACCTGTTTTATCTGAAAGAGTTGCATCGGAGGTAAAACCTGTAGCATCATTCCCATACTCATCTTGTGCAGTGATCGTTATTGGAAATTGATCTCCCGCTTCAACGTTGGCCGGAATGCCTGAAAAAGCAAACCGATCCATTTCCCCGGGATTAAGGCTGAATCCGTTTGAGGTTCCTTGATCAATTACTGCGTCATTATAAAACCTTGTTTCCACATCGACTGTGAAGCTGGTGCCGGATTGTGTGTGATTACCCACATTTAACAAATATAATCTTTCAGGTCGTCCGGGTAGTTCTTGGGATCCATTGCCATTACGATTGATAAAAACTGTGTCGCCGATCACTATTGTTGTCCAGGCACCATCCATCATATCAGATTGGACAGTATAGATTTCAGTTAAATCAAAACCTGTAGGGTAAACAATTAAAATTTTACCATCTTTGGGAATAGAGTCCGTATGCGTAAATTCAATCTTATGCCAGCTGCTCGCATTGACTGTCGAATCACCCATGGTCACTGATACACCTGTGAGCTGCGCAATAGAGGTGCTTGGGAGCAGACTTGCGATCGCGAGTAATATCAATAAACTGAAATTTGTTTTATTCTGCATCATCTGATTCTTCTTTTTATGGACCCGTCTCATTTGAAGTGTCCCTGATTTTATTGATTGTTAAATATCAAGTATTTCTAATTTAAGCAAACTGCATACCAAAGAATAGCACTGATTTCTAAAAAGACTTAATTCCAATGAAAACAGCTTGCTAGTAATTCCCTTATTCCATAATAAAATGGATGTTGACCAATTTCCGGTCACCCTTATCGTAGCACTGCCCTGAGTAGCAGGAGAAATCCCTTGCCGTCATTTTCCGTTAATTTCAGATTCCGCGCAGCTTCCTGATACTCCGGATTCAGCTGATTGGCGGTTCTGAACTCATGAATCGCACGATTGATGTGTTCCCTGCTCTGAATGAGTGACGTCACGCCCAGATAATTATGCAAATCCGGATAATCAGGATGTTCCCTGAGAAGCTGCTCCAATGTTGCGCGGTACTGATCCAGATATTTGTGGTTCCGCCCATCCTGACCATAGAGAAAGTTTAAATAAAATTCATAGTGAAACGTCTTATCCAATTCTGGCCCTATCTTCTCTTGGGTGTCAAGCAGCTTCCGATAGCCCGCCTCAAATTCTCCCCTTTTAATAAATAAGACGCCCTCGCCAACCGCTTTAATTCTGTATCGTTTGGAAAGTGATACGGCCCGATTTAAATGTTCGATTGTTCTGTCTTTAAAATGCTCAATATTATCGTCTTGGCCGGATTCTTCATGTAAAAACCGATAAAAGAAAACAAGTGCGAGTAGATAGTGTACATCCGCATAAGAGGCATTAATCTTAAGAGCAGCTTCGAGCATATCAATCGCTTCTTTATGCTGATGGTTTAATAAATATGCATATCCCAATTCCGCTTGTATATCTGGATAATTGGTTGCGATATTTCTTCCCTTTTGAAGGATTTCAATGGCCTCTTGAAAGCCGCCTCTCAGAATATATGCACGCCCCAGATTTAGATAGGCATCGCCATATTGATCATCCTGATTCAGGGCATATTCAAATTCACTAATCGCCTCATCAATCAGATGCCATTTCAGGAAAAGACATCCGAGCATATGCATGCTCTGTGCATGCCGCATGGTTTTCACTCTGGCTGAGATCAGATACAGTCTTTCAATGGATTCCTTCCGATCAGCATGAAAAATCATCACTTCGTTCTGAAGTGCGTCATCTGCAAGATCTTCTTGATACACTTTATCTTCTTTGGCCAAAACTCGACCGCCATCGAAAAGAGTGGAAACCATATGATTATTTTCATCCAGCGTGTTGGTCTGTAGGTGCAAATTTCGCCCTCTGGCCTCAACATTATCGCTGAAATTAATTCTTGCCATGCGATCTCAAATCATTTTTTTTATCAGGACGATCTGTATAAAGGAGGGATCGCTTCGGAACATTGCAATCCGAAACACGAAAGTAGCCGGCTGATTCTTCGGCATGTTTGTCCCCCCAGACAATTTGAAGAAAAACTTACGCGCCTAACACGGCGCAAATGGCTGCCACATCCACAATATCATCCGCACTGCAGCCACGAGATAAATCCATAAATGGCTTTACAAGCCCTTGCACGAGCGGGCCGAGCGCGGTTGCGCAAGCCAGCCTCTGTGTTAATTTATAACATATATTTGCAGAATCCAAATCAGGAAAGATTAAAACATTTGCCCTCCCTGCAACTGGACTCCCCGGCGCTTTTTGATTTCCGATATCAGCAACAAGGGCTGCGTCCCCTTGCAATTCACCATCAATCAATAAATCTGGCGCCAATTTTTTGGCTATCTCCACTGCTTCACATACTTTATCCACCCGTTCGTGCTGTGCACTTCCCTTCGTGGAAAATGAAAGCATTGCGACAATCGGATCTTGTTTCGTCAGTTTTTTGTGTGTATTCGCACTTGCAATGGCGATACAGGCCAATTGCTCTGCATTGGGATCAGGCACCACACCTGCATCCGCAAAGGTCAAAGGAACCGGCCAATTCGGTACAAGCATTAAAAAGCAGCTTGAAACCAAGGAAAGTCCTTCAATTACACCGATACATTGAATTCCAGCACGTAATACGTCACCGGTTGCATGCACCGCTCCGGTTACACCACCATCTGCGTCTCCATTTCGAATCATCATCGCACCAAAGAATAAAGGATCAAGCATTTTTTTATACGCATCAGATTCCGTAATCTGTTTGTGCTTTCTTAATTCGAAATATTGCTGAGAATATGTCTCATATTGCGAGGATTGTTTCGGATCAACAATTTCTACGGACTTCTCATCGAATGGGATTTTATGAGTCTGAGCCTTTTGAATAATTTTTTCGGGATCGCCCATCAATATGGGGCGACAGATTTCTTCATCATCCAAACGGTTGGTCGCACGAATGGTTCGCTCGTCTTCTCCTTCGGGAAAAACAATGCGAGCCTGTCGTTTTTTTGCCTGCAAGCGTATGTCTTCAATCAATATGAGCGTTTTGTTCGATTCGGTCATTCTATTTCAGTTTCTCTTTTAAATAGGGAACAACTGCCTCCGGGAGAAAACAATCAATTTTTCCGCCAAGGCGAGCGATCTCTTTCACAATAGTCGAGTTGATATAGGTGTATTTTTCACTGGGCATCAAATAGACCGTTTCAAGTTCCGGACACAGCTTTCGATTCATCAATGCCATTTGAAACTCGAATTCAAAATCAGAAACAGCGCGTAATCCACGGATGATGGCACATGCATTCACAGATTTGGCATAGTCCACAAGCAATCCATCAAAATCGGTCACTTCAACATTCTCGATATCCTTCACCGACTGTGAAACAAGATCGCGTCTTTCTGTTTTGGAAAACAACGGCTTTTTTTGTGGATTTTCTGCAACCGCTACAATCACCTTGTCAAACAAGGCGGACGCTCTTATTGCGATATCAAGGTGTCCATTCGTAATCGGATCGAAAGTTCCTGGATATATGGCTGTTCTCATTTTATCTCATTATAGAATATTGGTTATTTGCTCATACATGGATACGGTCACATGCCCAAACGCTCTGGATTTCTCAAGCGCTAATTCTCTGCTTTCGTCGGCCGGATCATTTTTTTCATGCTCGATAAGACACAATCCTTTATGTTTCAAGATTGGGAACCTTGTCAGAGCCTCAACAATGTGCTGATGGTACTTTTCTTTAAAGGGGGGATCTGCCAATACAAGATCAAACTGCATTGAAGAATTATGCATGCGCTCAATTTGTGTGAAAACATTCCCCCTGTAAATCCGGCCTTGTTCTCTGAATCTGCACGTGTTGAGATTGTCTTCTAAAATGTGTGTGTGGCTGGCATCCAACTCAACAAATGTGACATGCCGTGCACCGCGGCTCAATGCCTCAATGCCCAGCGAGCCTGAACCAGAGAATAAATCTAAAACAACCGCGTCCTGAATCGTCTCCCCAAGTATATTAAAAATATATTCCTTCACCCGGCCTGTTGTGGGACGAAAGGCCGTTCCTTTGGGACCTTTCAACCTTCTCCCGCGAGCGGAACCCCCAATGACACGTATCACAATATTATTTCAATCATCAATGCGAAGGATTCCGACACCCTATCTTATCCGATCTGGACAATAAAGGAGATCCCAATCCGTACTTTCTCTGCAGAATAATCCATATTATTTAAAGGATTCAACTGAAGCCTCGAAAGGCTCCAGTTTCCCTGCAAAGCATTCAATGCATTCAGGAAATTCAACGCCTGAACTTTCCCTCCCTCAACAATCATATGACCGGATGGCTGTTTGCCGTCACTGCCTCTTGAGCCGGATATTTTTTCTGTACTTTTCAGTTCCAGCCCGCTTTGTTTAACCAGCTCAGAGACCCGTTGATTGAATTGATCAATGGTCTGATAGGGATTTTGATCCGGAGCCAACTGTTGTTTAACCGGCGCTGGCATCACGCATGAAATGACACCGGAATACTGTGCCTGCCCGCCGGAACCCTGTACATCTTCAGGTGATACCTCATATGAAGATGCACCAATCAAGGCCTGAATATTTTTTCCGATGACATCACCTTGACCCGGTGTTTTGGAAACATACTGCACAAGATACTGGTTTCCGCTCAGGATTACAACTCCCAGTGAACCTTTTTTGCTCAAGTCTTCAAACACCGCACGGGCGGCAATCACTGGATTGCCAGTCTTTCCAGCAACAGATGTAACAGGTATTGCTGAAGTAGATCCCGGTTGTTCGGTTTTATTTTGTGCGCCTTGATCTGCTTGGATTTTGGTTCCTGAAGCAGTCTGTGCTGACACCGGCCTTTTTGATTTCTGCACTTTCACAGGTTTTGGGCCCTGACTGGGAACAATGACATAGAGATAGACAACCACAGCGATTACAACCACGCCAAGGATGATCCAGATCCACGGAATGGATTTTTTCTTGCCCGTGTCTTCGAAGGCATAATCATCCATTTCATCGCTTTCAATCGATTCTTCAAACTCTGGAATCGTGTCATCGCCGTCAAGGAGTGAATCCTCGCCAAAACCGGCATCATCACTTGATAAATCATCATCCAGACTCAAGTCGCCACCTAAATTATCCGCGTTCAGGTCATCATGATTATCCAGCGATTCGGCGCCAAAACCGTCATCAAAAGCATCTTTTTCTTCGGATTCGTCGTCATCAAACAGATTAATGTCCACCATGGGTTATATCCTCCCTGTGTGTCATCTGCCAGCAGCGGCTTTTTTTACCAATGCTGGATAATGTTTATATGTCTGCCCAAGAGCTGAAGCAAACTTACCAGGTGATTCGGAAAAATTACTTGTATGAATTAATTTATCCGAGATAGCAAATTGCATAAAAGGATTAATCTGTGTAACAGGAATAGGCAGCTTGGAAGCAAGCCCTTGTTTAAACAGATGAAGCGGTGTTTCTGATAAAAGATAAACGCCGTTGAGATCTTGAATATCATTTCCAAAACGATGTGCAAAAACAAGGCGTTTCAGTTCTTTTAAAATCAAGGGAACAACCTTTTCGCTTAATTCTTCCTCAGTCTCTCCTGCAGACTTGACAGCCAGTCGTTGAGATAGACAATACTCATTATCGCGGATCACTGTGAAAGTGAGAGTATCCTCTTGTAAATGAATGAGTACAGATGTTTCTCCTTCTTTGGGATTCTCGTTCGCCTGAAAGAGGCGGAAATTCGCAAACAAGTCAATCTCAACATCGACCAGCTTTAGATCCGCCTTTTTGATAAGCCGGTGTATTAATTGAATGATTTTTTTTCGGACCAGTATGATTAAATATACTTGATTGCCGCCTGTCTCTCTTTGTGTCATCCTCTTGGAGACAATGTTGAATTCTTCAGGCGAAGAGATGCAAAGTTGCTTGGCTTCCCAATCAAGCTGGTCCTTTACCTGCTCGTCATCCAATCCCAAAGCCACGGGCACGCGTTTAACCAGCACCAACTCCTGGCCAATGACAATCCCCGCCTTTTGGGCGCGGTCACCATAGGGTTCACGCATTTTCTTTAAAATATCTATCGAATTTTCATACAAGATCTCTTCAGAGCGAATCCCGTTATGATCAAATTGCTGAACCAATTCTTTTGAATCCAAACCAATAATCTGTTTGGAGCTCGAAGCCACAAGATGAATCGCATCTCGTTCTATCGAAAAAGACAGAAAGATTTTATCGTTTCCTTTTTTCAAAATTTCATCCGTGCCTTAAAAGAATTAGCGTCCCTTTTTCTGCCAGCTTTTCTTGCCATCTTCATCAATATTGCCATGATTGCGAAGGGTGCCACCGCCAAACAGTTTCACGTTGGCTGGCAAAGAGAGCCGGGTTTTCGTTGTATCTCTGGTTATTGGGTCCACACGCAATGAAACAACATAGGATTTGGATGATTTTTTAGGAGCCACTTCCTCCTGGACCGGTTCTTCTATCTCCTCTTCAACCAACACAGCCGTTGTATCCGATTCTTCCAGGATCATTGTTTCAGCAATGAGCACATCCTCTTCAACATCGACAGTGTCTTCGATTACGGCGTATTTATATTCACCAACAGATAGATCGTGGGTTGTACTGATTGGACACTTAATACTCACTCTTTTAATAACCGTAGTATCCTGTACTTGAATTAAATAAGGCACCTTGGCAACCGGACATGCATTGACAAATTCGATGAGAGCGTCTCTGAAGAGTGCGACCATACCCGACTTATAGAGCTTGGATCCCTTTTCATCCGTCTTAGCAGTTAATTTTTTCCAAATCATAGCCGTGTTTGGCAGCTCAAGTCCGGCGACAAGCGATTCGATCTGATCAGCGGGAAGAAGCCCGGCCCAACTGACGGAAAGATCCAATTTTCTTAATGCGGAATTCTTTCTCTCCAATTTAATTTCCTCATCCTTCCACAACTCACTCCATGAAGTGATCCAGAGTGCCTCTTTCAGCTCAACCCAGCGAGCAGATTTGTCTTCATTCTTCTCTGCGAGCCATCTTTCATATGCGTCTGTCTCCCAGGTAATCCGGCGATCGTTTTGCCATATATTTTCAATGACTTCCGTGACAAATTTATTATTCTTCTTCAGCCATGGTTCATATTCCAGAGTACGAATTGTACGTAAATCGACCCGCCAGAGCGAATCGCGTTTTTCGGTGAAAAAAGCCTTCGCTTCAAACGCTGTATCCACAGCAATGGTTGTGAGCGTGCTATCCACAATCTCTTCATCCATTTCAGTCGTATCTGCTAGTTGTACAGAAAGCCAGAAAGAAAGGAGTTTCTCCTGATCATCTGTTGTGGATGTAATCCACTCTTTTTTACGATCGGATTCCCATTTCTGGGAAACAATACGTGTCCACATGGATTCATTTTCTTCCGGCCAGATTTCTTTCTCGGCTTTCCAAAGTATATTACTGTCCCTTTTCCAGACAATATCTTTCGCCTTGTCCCACAGTTCACGCTGATTCTGGGCCCATAGTGAATCCTGCTCTTCAATAGAGAGTGTGTCCAGATCCGCTTCCCATTCAACGCGTTTTATCTCTTTCCACTCATCCAGATCCTTTTTCTCCCAGATGTCCGATGTTTCGGCAGTTTGAATAATCTCTTCAAGCTTTTTATAAAACGCAGGGTAAAGTGTTTTCCATGCACGTGTCTCCTCTACCGGTGTATCACTCTGAATAGCTGATATTGCACGGCGGATGATAGGTTTGGACAGATCAGCGGCATCCACCATGTTCTCAACGTTTCGTTCGCCAAAAAGCACTGTCCACTGAATGTTGGTATCGAGCAGAGCATTTTGTGCTCCGCTTGTATCTTCGAGCTGTGCCTTCAGTGTATTGATGAGTCTGTATTGGAGCGAATCGTATTGCCCCAGATTGCGTATTGGTTCTCCCTTCAACAGCTTCTCACGGATCAATGTGCGGAGATCCTGTGGGAATGTTTTCGCATCCACAAGTGTTTTCAATTCATCCCGAGTAACCAGGTCGTCCCAGATCACAAGACTGTCAAGCCATGATACCGCTCTGGGATCGGCAAACACTGCATCTTTGACTTTTTCGAGACTATCCGAATAAGTCCAGACCTGATTATTGTATTGGAGCTCAAGATTGAGTATCGCGTCCATTCTGGCACGACACATTGATTCCTGGACATCTTCTTTGTTCCAGACTTTTTGAGGATATAAAATCGTGAAAATCAAAATAATTGCCAGCACTGCAATTATGATTTCAAAAAGAATATTTCCTTGTGGCTTATCTGCCATTTCTTTTCCTCCTATCGCGGTCAAACTGTTTGTCTGATCCGGATTGCAATTAATGAATTATAAAACCTGATTTTAAATTTTCAAATTTTTTCTGACCCACACCTTTTATGTTTTTCAATTCTTCTATGGATGTAAATCCGTCTTTGCTCTCTCTATATTGAATAATCCGGTCGGCCAGAACGGGCCCGATTCCGGGAATTAATATCAAGTCTTCATATGTGGCGCTGTTAATTTCAACAAGCTGATTTTTTATGGCATCCTTCTTTTTCGGTGCATCGGCTTGTTTTGGTGAAGGATCGGTTCCTGTTTCAAGAGATGGAACCCACTGCGCCTTGACAACCGGTTTCGGAAGTGGTGCAAATCGGGATTGAACCAATCGGATTGTTGAACCCAAAAGAAAGGTTCCGATCAGAATCACCACCACTCGTTCTTCCGTTTTTGTAAATCCGAGCATATGCTTAATACATCTGATCCGGTTTGGGTTTCAATTCTTTTTGATCGGACATTTGCTCGATTTGATTCTTCAGTTCTTTTGACAATTTGGTTGGCGTCCAGACATGTACCTGCACAAGCTGATCGCCCTTGCCGCTGCTGTGCAGATTTGGAATGCCCTTGTTTCGCATTCTCAAAATTTTGCCGGACTGTGTTCCCGCTTCCACATGCAATTTCGCTTTCCCAAGCAGTGTCGGAATTTCAATCTCATCACCCAGCACGGCCTGAGGAAATCCGATGTTCAACCGATAAAGCACATCATCTCCATGCCGTTCAAAACGCGGGTCCTCTTTCTCTTCGATCAGCACAATCACTTTTCCCGCGGGCCCGCCATTTGGGCCAACATCGCCTTCGTCATTTAACGTAATATAATTCCCGGTGGATACGCCTGCGGGAATTTTCACAGTCAAAGTGGATTCGCCTTTTTTCTGACCGGTGCCATGACAGGTAATGCATGGTTTAACAATCACCCTGCCTTCGCCCCTACATCGGGGACATGTGGCGACATTCACAAATTGTCCGAGAATAGAACGGGATACTTGCCGAACCTGGCCACTCCCTCCGCAATCGGAACAGGATTGAATGTCGGAATCGGATCTTGCGCCTTTTCCATCACAGCTCTCGCAATGGACAAGTCGCTTGATCTTGATCTTTTTTTCAACACCTGTGGCGACTTCCTGCATAGTGAGTTGGAGCCTGACCTGCATGTCCCGACCCCGTTGCGGCCCGGATCGCTGTCTCGACTCTCCAAAAATATCTCCGAAACCGCCGAATCCACCCATAAATGTACGAAGCGCATCCGAAAGATCAAACTCCATGCCGCCGCCAAAACCACCCATGCCGCCACGCATCCCATCAGAACCAAACCGGTCATATTGCTGCCGTTTTGGAGCGTCACTCAATGTCTCATATGCTTCAGCCGCTTCTTTGAATCGCGCTTCCGCTTCCTGATCATCAGGATTGCGATCCGGATGGTATTGCATGGCAAGCTGGCGATATGCCTTTTTAACTTCTTCCGGACTGGCGCTTTTTGAGACACCGAGCACTTCGTAATAATCCCGTTTCGACATGCTTCACTCACCCTTTGTTATTGACTCACAATCACTTTGGCATGCCGAAGCACGTTCCCATTCAGAAAATAACCCTTCTCGTGCTCTTCAACTATCTTACCAGAAGGCATGTCTTCAGATTTGACCTGAAGCAGTGCATCGTGCTTCTCCACATCAAAATCCTGTCCAGTGGATTCCATAGGTTCCACACCGAACTTTTTCAGTGTACCGGCCATTTTCTGATGGATAAGCTCGACTCCGCTTCGAAATGTGGATGCCTCTTCTGCATCTGATGTTTTCAAAGAGCGTTCCAGATCATCAAGCACCGGCAGCAGGTCGAGGAGCAACCGACTGTTGGCGTTTTTAACAATCTGACCGATTTCTTTTTCGGTTCGTTTGCGAAAATTATCCAGTTCCGCAGCCGATCGCAGCAATTGATCCTTTAACGTTTCAATCTCGCTTTTAGATTGTACAAGTTCTGCTTTAAGCTTCTTTATTGCTGCAGATTGATTGGATGTCTGTTTCCGCGTTTTTTTATCTTTTATAGAATCCTTTTTTTCTTCAGGGCTCAATTTCTTTTTATCAGATTTTATGGATTGCTTCGGTTTTTGGGTTTCGGATTTATTCAACTTTTCTGAAAATTTCATAGACGACGGCGATTGCCTTCCTTTTGTCATTAACTCAAATGGTGACTGATGGATGCCGCCACGTGATTCACCAAAGGCAGAATTCGGTTGTATGGCATGCGTGTCGGTCCGATCACACCAATGGTTCCGCTATTACCGCCTATATTATATCCGGCCTTTACGATGCTGAATGCATTTAAACGATTGTTCTTGTTTTCATTTCCAATAGAGATCTGCGGTTCATCGCAACAATCCTTCATTGCACGGACCAAATCTCTTCGGTTTTCAACAAGTCCTAAAAACGCATCCATCATCTCTTTTTGTGAAAATTCAGGCTGCAAAAGGATATTCCGGGTACCCGCTGTTAACAATTCGGCTGAATCTGATAAGCCGAACAGTTCATCCACCGAATTGATCATTTCACGAATGATTCCTGGATTGCCTCCACTTACATTGCGCGTACGATCATACATCGTATTCTTGATCTCTTCCAGTGTGAGTCCACTCAATCTCTCATTGAGAAGAGAAGCTGTATTATATAAATCTTTAGTAGAGAATTCATTCTCTATTTCAAGCACCACGGTTTTAACATTTCGGCTTCGCACGCGAATGACCACAAGCACTTTTTGGGAAGACAAAGAAATTAGTTCTAAACAATCTAATACCCAATTTGACATCCATGGCGTGAGCACCAAACCCAGTTCATTGGATATCTTCCCGAGAATACCCGATGCCTCTTCAAATATTTTTCGCACATCGCCTGTGAACTGGCTAATCTGAGCATCGATCTTATCCTGATATTCATACTTTAATTTTTCGGGCCGCATTAAATGGCCGACATAATATCGATATCCTTTGTCAGACGGAATCCGCCCTGCAGATGTGTGGGGTTGTTGAATGAATCCCATAGATTCAAGATTCATCATCTCATTGCGCACCGTAGCCGGACTGTAATCAAGCCGGTGCTTCTTAACGAGATAGTCTGATCCTACAGGCGCTGCAGTGTCAATAAAATTCTGAATAATATGACGAAGCAGCGTTTTTTGTCTTTTAGATAATGTGTGCATTTCCCGTCAACTTCTAATGATAATAAACCACATAAATTTAAATATAATTATACCTTGTGTCAAGCTAAAAAACCGGATGAATATTAGGTTTTTAAAAACTTTGTCAACCCTCTCCTGCTCCCGATATATCCGAAAACGACTCCGATACCGCATGGAATCCATGCCAGAGCCGATGCATCATGGAGCACTGCAGAAAACCGAAGCGCCGCGCCTTTGATGAGAGCGAGGACAATGAGAGAGGCAATGCCACCACCAATCACTCCCTGCAGTACGCCCTGGATCACATACGGTCTACGTATAAAGGAGTTAGTGGCGCCGACTAGAATCATATTGTGAATGATCTCTTTCTGAGAAAATATAGTCAAACGCAGCGTGTTTGCGATTAGGAATATTGTGGAAAAAAAGACCATCGCGATAAGAATGAGCCCTCCACTCAGAATAACCAGTTTGTATTGCTTCAGCAATTGAAAAAGCCGCTTGTGATAAATCACTTCATCCACACCGTGTTGGGACTGGGCATACTGTGCAAATGTTTCAAGATCCGATCCGGTACGATGTGATTTTTGAAGCTGAATCTGAAATGATGAGGGTAAAGGATTCTCACCGATCGCCTCAATCATCTCCTTGCCAAATTCCTCTTCAAATCGGGCAAGTGCATCTTCTTTTGATACAAAATACACAGACTCGATTCCGGAATAATCCTCAAATTGCTTCTTGAGTGATGCGACCTCTGTCTCATCAAGAGACGTATCAATAAATACTTCCACGTAAATACGATCCTGAAACTGTTCAACAAATTGACGCACATGGAAGGAGACAACAAGTAACAACCCGAACAAAGTCAGGGAGACCGCGATCGTGGAAATGGTGATAGCACTGGCCAATCGAGTCCTTCTCAGGCCGATCACGCCTTCTTTTATTGAATAGACAAAATTTAGACTCATGACATCAGTTTTCCTTCTTTCAGACGAAGAATCCGGCCTGGTATTTGATGGATGGCGTCCTCTTTGTGCGTGGCCATTAATATGGCCGTGCCCCGCCGGTTAATGCGACCAAGTAGAGTGAGTATGTCCCGGCTGGATTCATCATCCAGGTTGCCGGTTGGCTCATCTGCTAGCAGAATAAACGGTTCATTGGCAAGTGCCCTTGCCATGCACACGCGCTGCTGCTCACCACCGGAAAGTGTTTTAATCATCGCATATCGCTTGTGACTTAATCCGACCTCAGCAAGCACCTGAAGCACACGCTTCTTAATTTTACGATACGGCACACCGGTCGCCCAGAGCGCGAAACTCACATTGTCGAACACATCTCGATCGGGAAGCAATTTAAAATCTTGAAAGACAACACCTACTTTACGACGTAAAAATGGAATTTCATCCTTGGTAATTCGACTTGAATTAAAATCAGCCACGCGGACCATGCCACGTGTTGGCATAATTTCCATGTGTGCCAGGCGCAAAAGCGTGCTCTTGCCCGCACCACTGGGGCCGAACAGATAGACCATCTCACCCGGTTTGATATGTATGGTGATATCCTCCAGAATCGGATGCTTTTCCAATATGTACCACACATTACACAGCTCTATCAATTCAGCCCCCGCTTTAAGATAAAGTGATTGCGATCCGAGTTTTCATCACCCTCATCAAAGGTGCACGAATCAAACATCGCCAGCACATCAAATCCGCACTCGGCTCCTATCCGCTTCAATTTTGACATGGGAATGCTCCACTGTCGGTGATGCTCCATAAATTTTTTTTGGGCTGTCTGATCCTCTAATTCAATGACTGTATTCTGACACTTCTCTTTTCTGTCATACCAACTTCTTCGCGAAATCGCCCACCCATTGTGTTCATCCCACTCTGTGTAATTTCCCCAATATTCCCGAAGAAAGGATTCGGTCACCGCGTCAAAGATCAGCAATCCATTGGGTTTCAAGGCCTGATGACATTGCCTGAAAAATTCCGGGAGTTCCAACTCCTTCAAATAATGGATAGTATCATACAAACAAAGAACCACGTCAAAGGATTGGCTCGCCGCAATCAGTCTCAGGTCTCCCTGCCACAGATGGCCCACCCTTTTTTGCGCGGACAACCGAACCATGTCAAACGAGCCATCAAAACCGAACGTCTCATACCCATAATCCTGGAGACGCTGCATATGTTTTCCTGATCCGCATCCGGCATCAAGGATTCGACATCCACCTTGGCCATATTTTTCTAAAACGAGATGGATATAATCTGCCCACTCATCATATTCGACATGGATCATCAGATGATCGTAAACCGGGGCCAGTTTGGAATAAGGTATGTCCGTGGATGGTGTCATACGTTTCACTTTTTAAAATGGTCCCATCCATTGGCCTTGATGGATTCAATCTGTCCATCTCTGTTTATCTTGATGCCTGAGGACGCTTCCTTCATCTCCCCGATTATATGACATGGAACATCCATTTTCATATTCTGGAAATTTTCTAGATCCCCCGCCGAAAGCGTAAATAACAATTCATACTCCTCACCGCTTGTCATTGCCATCTCAATAACATCCTGTCCGATTTGTTCAGACAATGCCTTGGCTTCGGGATGAATGGGAATTTTATCTGCCTCGATCAGACAGCCCATTTTGCTCTTGCTGCAAATGTGATGAATCTCGCTTCCCAGCCCGTCACTGATGTCAATCATGGCGTGTAGGGACAGGGTGGTAAACAGTTCTTTCGCAATCTGCAGCCGCGGAAATGGCCGTAATAATTTGTCGATTGCCGGTGTCCGTACTATACCAGGTGGACCCGAATGCAGTGCCTCGAATCCTGTAAGTGAACCGCCAAGATCTCCACTAACACAGACAAAATCTCCCGGCTTCGCACCGGAGCGTGTGATGTACCGGTCTTTCTGAACTTCACCCAGAACGGTAAGACTCAGCATTGCCGGTCCGGGGGAGCCAGTCGTGTCTCCACCGATAATCGGACACTGATAGGTTTCACTGCACGCCTTTAAACCCTGATACAGTTGTTCAACCTGATCAGACGACCAATCTGTGGGCAATGCCAGAGAGATGACTGCACCTGTTGGATCAGCCGCCATGGCTGCCAGATCGCTGAGATTCACTGCCAGCGCTTTCCAGCCTAGATCTTCCAGCGGCGTGTATCGAAGATCGAAATGTATCCCTTCGATCAGCGCGTCGGTCGTGACCACGGTTTGATATCCGAGCTTGGAATTCAGAACCGCCGCGTCGTCCCCAATGGAGAGCGGAATGTCTGCATCCGATCCAGCCAGCATTGCCTGGATGCGTTCGATCATCCCGAATTCGCCTGTGGATTTTAAATCCATCAGCCCTCAGTGACTTTGATGAGAAGTCGCCGGCGGCGCGGGCCGTCAAACTCGCAGAAATAAATTGACTGCCACGTACCGAGCACCAGCCGTCCGCCGGTAATAATCAGAGACAGCGACGGGCCGAACAAACTCGACTTGATGTGAGCCGCCGAATTGCCTTCCATGTGATGATAGCCGTCCTGAAACGGGATGACCTTGTTCATCTCCATGAGCATATCGCGCACCACATCCGGATCAGCATTTTCATTGATGGTCACACCAGCCGTGGTGTGCGGCACCCAAAGCAAACAAACGCCTTCCTCAACTCCGGACTCACTCACAGCGGTCTGCACTTCGCTGTCTACTATCACAAACTCGGTTTGTGCATGTGTCTGTACATGAATTTCTTTTAGCATAGAAAGAATTTAACGTGAATAGGTTGGTTTTCCAAATTCTTTTTAAGGATGGCGGATCACATCTTCTCTGCCACGATTTGATTTGTCGTGGCGAATGAGGGGAAGACGCGGTTTACCAGCCGGGTCAGGCCGGATTCGCCCGCGCCCCGATTGTATTGGTGGATTCGAAATCCATGCTTGCGAAACCAGTTTCGATACGACACCGGCAGATTAAGCTGGATCGCGTCATCGTCCGGCTGTTCAAAGATCAACTTGTTGTCTTTTATGAATGGATACTTGTAAATGAACGTCGGTCGGCCGGATAGAATCAATCCAAGAGTCCAAATAACTTGGAGGGTTCCGGCGCGGAGCACTTCAAACAAATTGGGATAATGGGAAAACCGCTGACGCTTGGTAATCAAACGCATCAATCCTAAAACCGCTGTATGTGGCCCGCCTAAGTTTGGTCCCAGGATAATCATGCGCCCGCCCGGTTTAAGCACGCGTGCAATTTCACGGAGCATATGTTCCATATCAGGCACATGTTCGAACACACAAAGCGTACCCACTGTATCAAATGTATCATCTTCAAAAGGGATGGTTTTCCCATCATATGAAACCAGAGTCGGACCATTCGGCCCAACCACCTCGCGATACACCTTCAGTTTTACCTCACTGAAAAGATCGCACCCCGTTGTTGGTAATCCTGCCTGATGGATCATCTGCGGCGTACGGTACGTGCCGCAACCGAGATCGAGTACCCTGCCTTTTTCCGGCGTCCACTTTTGAATCACTGAAGCATAAACATCGTATTCTGATTCCGCGCGATCCATCAATCCGTATGAATCCGGTCGCTCATTGTAATAGTTAAAGAGGATCTTCCCGATTCGTACTTTTTCTTCATCCGATTTGATGCGTTTTAGTTTCATTGATTAATCCATAGTCTTGACAAGCATGCTGTTCTGTCATCCTGATGCCCCTGCTCTTCAGTGGGCGAAGGATCTTAAAATTCAGATTCTGCGATCCAAAAACCGGATCTCAGAATGACAAGTCCTTATTTTACTTCGAATTTCAATCCTGATTTAATACTCAAATTTTGCATAAACCTTCGGAAATTTACCAACGGAATCATAATCCAGGGCGCTGTATACCGAACCGGTTTCTTGTCAATACAGCGGAGAACATGTTGAACCGCCTTGTCCACAGAAATCATGAACGGTTTCACATCACCCTTGGCCATCTTGGTGTCCACAAATCCGAAACGGAGATTGGTTACGTGCACCCCTTTCGGTTTCAGCGCCATGGACAGGCTCTCGAGATAATTGGAGAACCCCGCCTTGGTCGCGTGATAACTTGGCGCTTCTCCGGACCACAACACATCCGCCACGCTGGACAGCCCGATAAAATGCCCTCTGCCCTGCTTCACCATTTGGGTAATCACAATGGATACAGTTTTGACCAGCCCCATCAAATTCACTTCGAAGACTTGGATTTCTTCTTCCATTTTATCCGGATCAAGCAGCTCACCAATGCCCGCGCAATACATGCATACATCAAATGGCCCGTTTTTTTCAAGAATGGACATCAAGGTCTGAGAGTAATCCGCTTGTTGTACCTCGGATATTTCATGCGAGTAGTTGGGATGATCGATGGACGATTCACTACGGGAGAGTCCCGCGACCTGCCAACCTGCTTCAAGGAGTGTTTTTGTGGTTCCTAAGCCAATGCCATCGGAATTGCCGATAATGAGCGCATATTTACCCATCATGTTTCTCCATTAGAAATCACGTTTTCTGCTTTTTCTTCTTCGCTGCCGGGAAAAGAATATTATTCAAAATCAACCGGTACCCCGGTGAATTTTTCTGAAGTGCCAGATCCGTAGGCGGATCGCCCACAAAGTGTTGGTAGTCCTCGGGATCATGCCCGCCCAAAAACGTGAATGTGCCTTTGCCCACATTGCCGTGGATGTACTTAACCTCATCAGTGCCAGCATTTTCGCCCATGATGACGACGGAATCCTTGATCTTGTCGCGGTGAAATCCCGTGGTCTGGCCCATGAAATTGTGAACAATGGCCACATGATTCTGAGTCAGCATCGTGGGCACCGGATCATATTTAGCCGAAAACTCAAATAAGGAAAAGTAATC
The DNA here is from genome assembly GCA_013202295.1 of Candidatus Zhuqueibacterota bacterium. Lineage (GTDB taxonomy): Bacteria > Zhuqueibacterota > QNDG01 > QNDG01 > JABMRT01 > JABMRT01. Next base: position 7,494 of record JABMRT010000118.1, on the reverse strand, counting down.
ATCCTGGCCGGTACGTACCCCGGACCGATCCAAAGGCGTCACATCAATATCGGAATACTCGTACACCATGGGATTGGTGTACAGTTTAAAATCCTTAAACGCGAAACACTGGGGATAATCGAGCTTTCCCTTATAATCGGGATCAATCGGATCGCCATCAAACACCGCATCACAAATATCCGTGTTTTGCGCGGCCAGTGCAATGTCGTAGGAATCTGCGGCCGAACACATGGCAAAGAGAAATCCGCCACGCGCTACATAGGTTTGAATCGTCTGCACCACAGCCAGCTTCAGCTTTGAGACTTTTTGAAATCCCAGCCGCTTTGCTTCAGACTCGAAAAATTGCTGCTGCTGAATATACCACGTCGCGTTCCGGTAGCTCGCGAAAAACTTGCCGTATTGGCCCGTAAAATCTTCATGATGTAAATGCAGCCAGTCGAACCGGTCGAGTGCCCCCTCAAGCACGGCCTCATCCCAAAGCGTTTCATACGGGATCTCGGCATACTCCAGCGCAAGCGTGACCGCGTCGTCCCAGGGCTGCGTGTTCGGCGGTGTGTAAATTGCAATCTCCGGCGCTTTTTCAAGAAGGATGACCTCCATATTCTCCTGCTCGATCTGCTGATAAATAGCAGCTGTTTCCGTGCCGGATGGTGTTTCGTAAAACACACCGCGAATCCGGCATTGCCGTGCGACTGAAGGATCAGCTTGAATCAGAAACGATCCCCCTCGATAGTTTAACAGCCACTCCACACGAACGCCCTTTTTTAGGGTGGAGTACGCGATGCCGTACGCCTTGAGATGATCCGTCTGATTCAGATCCATGGGAATGAGAACCATCTGCGCTTTTGCAAGGGATGATCCCAAAAATAATATAAGAAGGATTTTCCGGATCATCTGCCCTCCTCCAATTGCCGGATGCGTTTGCGCACCGCTTCAATGTGCACACTTGCTGAATGCTGAATTAAAAATTGTTCGTATCGCGGAATCGCGGAAGCTTCATCCCCCATTTGCTCGCACACCAGTCCGGATTCATAAAGCGCCTGATCCGCGATCAGGCTTTCGGGGAATCGGGAGAGAAGGGTATCCAGATCGGCCAGACTGTGCTTCTCCTGCTTTCTGATTTTCTGGATGGAGGCCCGCTCTAACAATCCATAGGCGGAGATTTCTGTTTTGGGATACTGCATAATCAACCCATCCAAAGATTGCATTGCTTGATCCGGCCGGTTTTGAAGCACGCGTAATTGCGATTCGGAAAGCAAGCGCAATGCGTCCGGGCTTTTTGTCATGTGAGTCTGGATTAGCAACCGCAGCTGCAATCCGTCATTCATCGCCGGATGCTGAAACAATCCCGGTTTCATACCCGGCTGGGACATTTCTTTCAGCACTGTCAGCGCCGTATCAAAATCACCTCGATAATAAGCGGTTTCCGCAAGGCGTAGGCTGGCTTCAATCCAGATCGGTGTATAGGGTTTGGTAGTTTGAAGATTTTTTGTGAAGGATCGCTCCGCCTGATCCAGACTGTCGGACATTACCTGCAGCACACCCAATTCCAAATTGACCCGTCTGCCATCAGAAGAGTTCGGGTAAAATTTGATCAACCGTTTAAACGCCCGGTCCGCAGCAGGATAATTCGCTTTCTGATCCCGCTGGATTTTTCCATACAGCATCAACGATTGAGACGCTATCGGGCTGCGCGGCATGTGTTGTACCACGGAGTCAAGGACAGCCAGCGCCAAATCTGATTCGCCCCGGACTGCATAATTTTGACCAAGCAGAAACCAGATCTGATCGCGCGCCGGATAATCAGGATATCGTCGCAGCAGTTCAAGGTAGGTCTTTTCTGCATAAGGGAGCATTTCCGGTTCGCGAAGCCGCCCCGCGAATTCGAGAAGTGCCACACCGGCCAGATTTTTGGACGAGAGATCTTCCTGCCTGAGCGCACACGCGTATCCGTCCTTCACATCCCCCCAGCGCAAATGGGCCCGGCTTAGTATTTTAAGCAAATCCGGATTGTTTTCATCTTGTTGGAGCGCTTCTTTCAGCACATTCAGGATCTCACCTCCCGCCTTAATCGCTTTCGGCATACGCAGAATACTGGTTTCAATATAGCTTGCCTGATTAGGCTTTTCTACAAGGTAGCGTAAATATTCACGCGTGGCCTCGCCGTAATCCTGCACTGCGGAGTACAAACCGGCCATTTGAATCGTCCATAAATTGGGATCATCCAGCGCTTTCCGCCCGTCCTTATATACATCAATCGCCTCAAAGAACAGACGCTCCGCAGTAATCACACCCGCCACCTGCTGAATCACGTTCCTTTGTTTGGAATAGGTTTTAATTACCGATTTCCAGAGTTGGATGGCTTCATCCCGCTTGCCCATGCGATGATAGGCCTGCGCCTTCTCAATCGTCGGAGTTGGATTCTTTGGATTCTGCAGAATCTCTTGATCCAGCATCGCGAGCAAAGGATCGTAAGCCTGCATCCTCAAATACAATCCCTTCAATCGGGTTTGATACACCACATTCCTGGGTGCGGATATGTGCAAACTCTCCAGAATTTGCCGCGCTTCATCCAGCTTTCCCGCGTTCTCATATTTCACCGCGAGATTCAAAAGCTCATCAGGTTTCTGGGCATACAATTTCACTGTTCCAAAAATGAGGAAAATGATGATTATCCTGAGTCTAAATTTATTCAATGAATATATTCCTTAAAATCTCTTTTTGGCGGGAACAGGGCGGACCTCTAACCCCTCACCCTCATTATTCTTTTAAAAGAGACTGATAATACGCCCGAATTAACGCTTCATAATCCCGCGTGTATCCCTCCTGATTTAAGTGGAGAAGCCGGTCTCGGATCTCCTGCTTCCACGCATCGGTGCCGGCTTGTGCTTCAACCGGACTTTGGCGCCGCACATCCCGCCCGGATTGCGCCTGACGCTTCCGGCTCCAGTCCCGTTTTTGCAGGGATTGCTGTGCGTCCAACAGTCGGGAGAGGATGCGTTCCTGCCGCTGCAATGTTTGTGGGCTAACCTGCTGTTGCTGAATTTCCCGAATGGTTTTTTCCATTTCTCTGGCCAGATCACCCACCCGACCCGCCATGCCGGCCTGATTGCCCTGCTCCCTGAGTAAATTTTCCAATGCTTGTTGTACGGCACGCTGTTCCGCGGCCAATCGCTGCATGGCTGCCTGCTGCCCCAGACTCATTCGCCCCTGTCCTAGCATGTCCATCAGCTTTCTGTTCAACGCCATTTGAGCCATGCTGATCTGGTTTAGGCCGGACATCATGGCCTCCCCGCCCGTTCCGGATTGCCCCTGACCCAATTGTTCAAGGCTTTGCTGGAGTGACGCCGCAGCCTGATTCATTGCGCCCATGGCCCCGCCCTGACTCTCGGAAACGCCCGGCTGTCCCGGTTCTTTCATTCCATTCGCCGCCTGCTGCATCTGCGCCTGAGCCTGCCCCAATGCCCGTCCCATTTCCGGGGTCACAAAAAAGGTTTCCTGCGATAATTGATACATATTTTGAATGACCTGTCGGAGACCCGCTTGCAGCCCGGCCTGGGTTTCTGCGGACTGACCGCTTGACTGTGTGCCAGCCTGCATCTGCTGTTGCAATCCCTCCTGTTGCTGGGAAAGGGACAGAAGTTGATGCGAGGCTTGCTGCATCTGCCGTGCAATCTTTTCCTTTTGATCCTGGGACATCTGCTTCTGCATCTCTTTGAGCGCGTCAGTCATGGACTGCATGGATGCTGCTGTTTTCTGCCCCTGCTGTCCGGCCTGCTGCATCTGGCCCGACTGCATCATCTGGGTCATTTGATCCATCTGGGCCTGGAGCTGTGCGTCATCCATTTGTTGCTGGACGGAATCCATCTGATCCATCGGCATGTTCGGCAGTTCCTGCATACGGCTGGATAAATCATCCATCGCGTCCTGAAACGCATCCATGTCTTTTTTCAGTGCCTGCTGTTCCTGATCCAATCCTGAATCGGAGGAGGGATTGTTTTTCAACTCTTCATTGATGGCTTCCTGCTGCTCAGTCATCTCCTCCATCCGCCGAACCATCTCATCGAGTTTCTGCTCGACCTGCAACCGCTTGAGCAAATTCAGGGTGCGCTCAATAGATCGGAGAAACGACTCCTGTGTCAGGTTGAGCTTCTCCGCCTCCCTGCGCAGCGCTTCCTCCGGCACTTGGCTCATGGCGTCCTGTAATTGCTGCATGGCTTCCTGCATTTCGGGCGAGGCCATTTCCTGATACATCTGCTGCAATTCAAGATATTTATCCAAAGTCTCCTGCTGGATTAAATCGTTATTCTCCAACTGCTCGATCATTTCATCCAGCTGCTGCTCCAGTTCCTCAACCGTCTCCTGCATTTCCTGAAGCTTCTCGGATTGGCTCATCAAATCCTGCCGCGTCTCCCACCCGGTTTCCTTGCCCGCTTTCATTTCATCGGAAAGCTGCTCCAGCTTTTCGCGCATCTCCACGCTTTCTTTCAAAATTTCTTCCAGCGACTCAATCTGATCATCCTGCTTCTCGGTCACCTTGTCATAAATTTCCATCATGGAGGGAAACCGCACCGTATAAATCCGGCTGCGGCCGCGCTTCGGTCCGAAGAAAGGATCATTGTCTTTAACTTCTAGAAAATAGGATACCCGATCCTCCGGGAACAGACCCATCTCTCTCAAATCCCAGGTCCAGTTTATTGTCACCCGCGTGGATTGCGCTTGCCTGAACGGGATCGGCTCATACAGAGTATCCGGGGCCAACCCAGCGGATAGCTCGTTTACGTGCATCCAATATCCCAACTGCATGTTGGATATCCCGTAATCATCCTCCGCACCCAGCTGGAGATTGAGCTGCATTTCCTTTTCCAGATCCGTGTCTTCGGCGGGATACAGAATGCGTGCTGTGGGTAATCCATCCCGAATCGGGCGAATTGGATAACGAATCGGCTTGGGATTGGTCTGGCCCGATACATCCGCGATCTCGATCCAGTACGTATCCGGCTGACTGACCGTGAATGATCCCGATCCTTCCTGCCCCTTAATTTGCATAGGGATCGAAGCCCGCTTGCTGAACTTGAACTCTGCGCGATCCAGTGCGTGCGTGGATTGAATCCGAATATCCGCCCGCGTGCCGTATGCAGATTCGATCTCACCCGCATTGTCCTCAAGTTGAAGGGGGGATTCTCCTGTATAAGCGGGAGGTGTAAGCCGCACTTGAATCGACCGGATCAATGGCAATTGAAACACGGTAATGGAGCAGACTTCGGATTGAATCCGGCCCGCTTTGGCAAAATAGGTGAATCCCTGTTTGACAGATTCAATGGTATGTTCGAACGGCTGCATCAATTCTACTGATCTTTGTGGCGCATCCGTCTCCTGGATAAAAAGTTCCACTCTTTCTGGAGTGCGATCACCTTCATGCTGGACGGTAATCGTAACGGGTTCACCGGAGAGAATGCGCTGATTTCCGGGAAGCAGGATCAACTGATAGGGTGCCGGTCTTTTGAAAACCTGTGTGGGATGAAGGATTCGATTAAGTCCGTTTTGGATGGGAGCGAAAAACAGAAAAATCATCACTGTTGGGAGAAGGAGAGCGCCAAACCATTTCAATTGTTTTTTTAAAGGGGATAAATCCGCCACAGTTTCAAAATTATAATTTGAGGTTTCATGATCGATTCGATCCAGGGAAGCTATGGCCAATTCGGAGGAAGTACGCGCACCCTCCTTTTCGATTTGTCGGACGACTTGTAGCGCGTTCAGGAGCCGGTCCCTAATCTCGGGAAAGGACAAGCCGACCTTTTGGGAAAGTGTTTCATCGTCAGGCTGATGGGGCCGGAAGAATAATTCGAACACACGAAGGCCAATCCACCGGACAAAAAGGATGATCAGATTGGAGAGCGCCAGCGCGAGCAGTGCTTGACGCCAAACTGGTTTCATCCATAAAATAGCTTCAAGTACGCCCGTTACAAAAATCAGAATGAGCAGAACCATCAACCATTGCAGTATCGCGGAGGCCAGTCCGATTCGTTTGATTCGGATACGCAGCCGATTCAGCCGGTTTAACACAGGTAGTTCTCTACGAGATTGTGGGGAGAAATTTTTGGGTGTTGTGGAATCCATTAATGTAATATCGCCCAGATCATGATATTGGTTCCCATCTTCAACGCCTGCTGACGTTTCTCTTCCGGATCACCATGCACGTTTGGATCTGCCCAACCATCGGACAGATTGGTTTCATACGTGTAATACACAATGAGACGGTCGTTGTCATCCAGAATGCCGAAGCCCCGGGGCGGTTTGTCATCATGCTCATGAATCTTGGGCAATCCGTCCGTAAAGCGAAAATGGATGGAATAAATTCCGTGCGAAAAAGGCAGCTCCACCAAATCCCGATCCGGAAAAACCTGTTTCATGGCCAACCGGAAAGATCCATCAAGTCCATAGTCATCATCCACATAAAGGAATCCGCCACTCTCCAAATAAAGACGGAGCCGTTCTGCTTCCCGATCCGTAAAGGACACACGGCCATGACCGGTCAGAAAAAGCACGGGAAATGAAAAGAGCCGATCATCCATCACACTGATCTTGGCTTCCTCCTCCTGGACACGGACATTTGTATTCGCGTTCATGAACCGCGCCAGATTGGGAATCGCTGAGGGATCATTGTACCAATCTCCACCCCCGCTGTACTTCAGCCGCGCAATCGTCCATGCACTGGATTCCCGATCTTGAGCCAGCAATTCCTGATTTCGCAAAGCAATCAAAGAATTAATTAGCAAGCCCAATATCATCAATTTATAACAACTTCTTTTCATGATCTTTGCGGGCTCCAATTGTATATAACGTTGAAAATGAGGGGATAATAATGAAGTGGCTTATCAAACCTTATTGAATAGGCTTCGATGGTTTATCCACCCTTTTAGGTAGCGCGTTTAACTTTTGACATTATCCAAGATATAAATCACTCTAGAGCGCTATAGGTTATAATGCACAATAACGATTGGCAATATGGCATGAAGCGGTTTGCGAGTGATAAACTATCAAACTGAGATGAAACTCAAACATGTGGAAATTACCCCAATTATTTACTTCACCACTTTTTGCTATATTGCGTGTTACCCAATGTAATTATTCATTCACTTTTCAACTTTTTAAAGAAAAAATTCGTCAGACACACAAAGTTAAAAAGGAGTTTCTCCTCCTAAATAACAATTGATACTCTCTTCCGTAAATATCTGTCTGACCTTTAGTAGATTTTCAGTATTGGGGATAAGATAATTCAACCCGATGTATTCGCGATTTAGGCTTTTATATTTTTCGTGTCCAAGATGGTGAAGTGGTAAGATATTTATTTCGGTTCCACCCACTTCTTTTAGAAATGCAATAATTGAGTTGATATTTTCTGGCGAATCATTAAACTGAGGAATCAATGGCAATCTAAATATGATTCTTCAATCAAATTCTTTTGAAAGACGTTTTGCATTTTCGATAATT